>NZ_JARVXN010000015.1:0-313676 GCF_048957715.1 Mitsuaria sp. CC2
CACCCCCGCGCTCCCGCGCGAGGCCATGCTTTGAATCGATGCGAGTCAGGTTTCGCCGGACTCACGGTCGGCGCGGCGCCCGACGGGATCGGGCCCCGAGAAAGAACAAAGCCCCGGACGAAGCCGGGGCTCTGGGTCCGCCGGATACGGGAGACCAGGTCTCCCGCATCGCGGCGTCAGGACATCAAGTCGCTCAGATCGCCGTGACGACGACCGTGGAGCGGCTGTTCTCGCCCTTGACGGTGAAGGACACCGTGCCGTCGATCAGTGCGAACAGCGTGTGGTCCTTGCCCATGCCCACGTTGGTACCGGCGTGGAACTTCGTGCCGCGTTGGCGGACGATGATCGAGCCAGCCGAGATGGTCTGGCCGCCATACACCTTGACGCCCAGCATCTTCGGCTTCGAGTCGCGGCCATTTCGTGTTGAGCCGCCGCCCTTTTTCTGTGCCATGGATTACTCCTTGATCAGATTACGAGAGAGTCAGGAATCAGCCGTTGACCGCGCTGATTTCCAGCTCGGTGAACGTCTGGCGATGGCCTTGGCTCTTCTTGTAGTGCTTACGACGACGCATCTTGAAGATGCGCACCTTGTCATGCTTGCCATGCGCCACCACGGTGGCCTTGACGCTTGCACCCGCAACCAAGGGAGTCCCAATCTTCAGGTCGGCGCCGTTTCCGACGGCCAGCACCTGGTCAATCACGATCTCTTGGCCAACGTCCGCAGCAATCTGTTCTACCTTGATCTTTTCGCCAGCAGCAACCTTGTATTGCTTGCCACCGGTTTTTATGACCGCGTACATATCAGCCCTTTCACATGAGAGCGGCTCGTCAGACACCCGGAAAATTTCCGGAGGTGCTCGTCGACCGCCCAAGAAAAAACACCGCACAAAGATGCGGAGCCCGAGAATGTAGCACAGCCCCCCGGATTGATGCAAACCCTGATACGTCGAGAAGCCTGTGGCCACCGGCTTTCCGAGGCATCCAGGCGACATCGGGGCGGCCTCCGCGAGGTGCCGGGGCGTGCTTTGACGATGCGCCCGTGCGAAGGCGCGGACGTCACGGACAGACCTGGCCCCGCGCCTTCCTATAATCCGCGCTTCCCCTCACAGTGAGTCCAGAGTGCAGCCCATTGCCTCTACCCCAGTTGCCGAGGTCCTCGAGGCGCTGAACGCGCAGATGAATGAAGTCGACGCCGTGATCGCGCAGCGGCTTCGTTCGGACGTCGCGCTGATCAACCAGATCTCCGCGTACATCATCCATGCCGGCGGCAAGCGGATGCGTCCGAAGCTGGTGCTGATGTTCGCCAACGCGCTGGATGCGGACTCGCCGGCCAGCCGGGAACTCGCGGCCGTCGTGGAGTTCATCCACACCGCCACCCTGCTGCATGACGATGTCGTCGACGAGTCCGCGCTGCGGCGCGGCAAGCAGACCGCCAACGCGCTGTTCGGCAACGCCGCCAGCGTGCTGGTGGGCGACTTCCTGTACTCCCGCGCCTTCCAGATGATGGTGTCGGTGAACCGGATGCGTGTGCTGGAAGTGCTGGCCGATGCGACCAACGTCATCGCCGAAGGCGAGGTCCTGCAGTTGATGAACATGCACGATCCGGACGTTGCGGTGGACAGCTATCTGCGCGTCATCCGCTACAAGACGGCCAAGCTGTTCGAGGCCAGCGCGAGACTGGGCGCGGTGCTGGCCGATGCGCCGCCCGCACTGGAGGAAGCCTGCGCTGGGTATGGCCGCGCGCTGGGTACCGCCTTCCAGCTGATCGACGACACGCTGGATTACGAAGGCACGAGCGAATCGCTGGGCAAGAACGTCGGCGACGACCTGCGCGAAGGCAAACCCACGCTGCCGCTGCTGATCGCGATGGAGCGCGGCACTGCAGAGGACCGCGCGCTGATCCGGCACGCGATCGAACATGGTGAAGTCGAGCGGCTGCAGGACATCGTCGCGATCGTGCGTCGCACCGGCGCGCTGGAAGCGACGCGCGAAGCCGCCCGCGCGGAGGTCGCACAGGCGAGACAACATTTGTCGGCGCTTCCCCTTTCCAAGTGGAAAGAAAGCCTGCTAGAATTTGCGGCTCAGTCGGTGGAGAGAAGTTCTTGAACAGACGATCTTGAACCACTCTGAACCGAGTGACCAAAACGGGGTGTAGCTTAGCCTGGTAGAGCGCTACGTTCGGGACGTAGAGGCCGGAGGTTCGAATCCTCTCACCCCGACCAGGACATCGATGACGCCGCGAATCGCAAGGTTCGCGGCGTTTTTCTTTGCGCGCGAAAAACGCTCGCCCGGCAACGGTGCGCCGCTCGCCAGACGTGATGCACGCGGGAAATGTCCGGAACCGACGACCCCGAGGGTCAGGCCTTGCGGCCTCGCGGAAACGGTATTGCACATTTCTCGCTCAATTTCCAGTGACCAAGGCCGAAACTGCACGAAGCGTCTGACTTCATTACAAGCCAGGGCCGCCCCTGCCGCCGCCCCTCCTGTCATGGGGGTAAAGTGAGGGGCTGTTCCGGCGCATGCGCCGGCATCCGGCAAGACCCTACCCGATGGCGATATCCGTGGACACCACACTGGCAGAACCTCCTCAGTCCGCCCTGTCAGGCGTCGCCCGCGTGCTCGTGCACGCCGGCAAGCTCAAGCCGCAGGCCGCCGAGGACCTGGTCAAGCTGGCCCGGGAAAAGAAGACCAGCTTCATCAACGCGGTCATGGCCTCGGGCACCGTCACGCCGACGGACCTGGCGCACACCTTGTCGCAGTCGCTCGCGCTGCCGCTGCTCGACCTGAACGCCGTCGACGGCCACAAGCTGCCGCAGAACATCATCGACGCCAAGCTGGCGGTGCAGTACCAGGTCGTGGTGCTGGCACGCCGAGGCAACCGGCTCTTCATCGGCGGCGCCGATCCGACCGAGCAGGAAGTCGTCGAGCGCATCAAGTTCGCCACCCAGCTCACGCCTGAATGGATCGTCGTCGAGCACGACAAGCTCGCGAAGCTGCTGGGCCTCACCGCGGCCTCGGCCTCGGAAGCGCTGGAGGCGATCGCCGGCGAGGATTTCGACTTCGACATCGCCGACGACACCGCCGCACCACCCGAGGAAGCGCAGGAGATCGCCGACGTCGAAGATGCGCCGGTGGTGCGCTTCCTGCAGAAGATGCTGGTGGACGCCATCAACATGCGGGCCTCGGACCTTCATTTCGAGCCCTTCGAATATCACTACCGCGTCCGGTTCCGGGTCGACGGCGAGTTGCGCGAGATCACGCAGCCGCCGATCGCCATCAAGGACAAGCTCTCCTCCCGGATCAAGGTGATCTCGCGGATGGACATCTCCGAGCGCCGCGTCCCGCAGGACGGCCGGATGAAGCTGAAATTCGGCTCCAAGGCGATCGACTTCCGGGTCTCGACGCTCCCGACGCTCTTCGGCGAGAAGATCGTGATCCGGATCCTGGATCCGTCCTCGGCCAAGCTCGGCATCGAGGCGCTGGGTTACGAAAAGATCGAGAAGGAGCGGCTGCTCCATTGCATCCATCGTCCGTACGGGATGATCCTGGTCACCGGGCCGACGGGTTCGGGCAAGACGGTGTCGCTGTACACCTGCCTGAACATCCTGAACCAGCCCGGCACCAACATCTCGACCGTCGAGGATCCGGCGGAAATCAACCTGCCCGGCATCAACCAGGTCAACGTCAACGACAAGGCCGGCCTGACCTTCTCGGCGGCGCTCAAGGCCTTCCTGCGCCAGGATCCCGACATCATCATGGTCGGCGAGATCCGGGATCTGGATACCGCGGACATCGCCATCAAGGCCGCGCAAACCGGCCACATGGTGATGTCGACCCTGCACACCAACGATGCGCCGACAACCCTGACCCGCTTGCTGAACATGGGCGTCGCCCCGTTCAACATCGCCTCGAGCGTGCTGCTGATCACCGCGCAGCGTCTGGCGCGCCGGTTGTGCGAAAACTGCAAGGCACCGGCCGAATATCCGCGCGAGGCGCTGCTTCGCGCGGGCTTCGCGGAGTCGGATCTCGATGGCAGCTGGAAGCCCTACCGGGCCGTCGGCTGCTCGAATTGCAACAATGGTTATCGTGGGCGCGTCGGTCTTTACCAAGTGATGCCCATCACGGAGCCGATCCAGCGGATCATCCTGTCCGAGGGAACGGCCGTGGACATCGCCCACCAGGCCCGCGCGGATGGTGTGCGGGACCTGCGGCAGTCCGGGTTGATCAAGGTCCGGGCGGGCGTCACGACACTGGAAGAGGTGCTGGCGGCCACCAACGAATGACATCGGCGACATGACGCGGCGCCTGCGGGCGCCGCGTTCGTGCGTCTGGCGTCGGGCTACCAGGACCGTTCGAACGAGTCAAAGATTGGGAGCGCCACTCATCTGGCGCGACGGCAGGAGGTGATATGGCGACGACCACCGCAGGCGCGAAGAGCGCGGCCAAGGGCATCAAGGAATATGTCTTCGAATGGGAAGGCAAGGACCGCAACGGCAAGATCGTGCGCGGAGAGATGCGGGCCGGCGGCGAAGCCGTCATCAGCGCGTCGCTGCGGCGCCAGGGCATCCTGGTCAGCAAGATCAAGAAGCGCCGCAGCTCCGGCGGCAAGTCCATCAAGCAGAAGGACATCTCGGTCTTCACTCGCCAGCTGGCGACGATGATGCGCGCCGGCGTTCCACTGCTGCAGTCCTTCGACATCGTCGCGCGCGGCAGTCCGAACCCGCGCCTGACCAAGCTGCTCACCGACATCCGCCAGGACGTCGAAACCGGCACGTCGCTGTCGGCCGCCTTCCGCAAGCATCCACTCTACTTCGACGCGCTCTACTGCAACCTCGTCGAGGCCGGCGAGCAGGGCGGTATCCTGGAAGCGTTGCTGGACCGTCTGGCGATCTATCAGGAAAAGACCGTTGCGCTGAAAGGCAAGATCAAGTCGGCCCTGACCTATCCCATCGCGGTGCTGGTCGTGGCCTTCGTCGTGACCGCGGTGATCATGATCTTCGTGATCCCGGCCTTCAAGGACGTGTTCAAGTCCTTCGGCGCTGAGCTGCCGGCACCGACGCTGTTCGTGATGGCGCTGTCGGAGATCTTCGTCGCGTACTGGTGGCTGATCTTCGGCGTGGTCGGCGGCGGCATCTATTTCTTCTTCCAGAGCTGGAAACGCTCCGAGAAGATGCAGAAGTTCATGGACCGGCTCCTGCTCAAGGTGCCGATCTTCGGGCAACTGATCTACAAGTCCGCGGTCGCGCGCTGGACGCGCACGCTGGCGACGATGTTCGCCGCGGGCGTGCCGCTGGTCGAGGCACTGGACTCGGTGGGCGGCGCCTCCGGCAACGCGGTGTTCGCCGAGGCGACGGAGAAGATCCAGCGTGACGTGTCGACGGGCGCCTCGCTGACGACCTCGATGCAGACGACCGGCATCTTCCCGATCATGGTCCTGCAGATGTCGTCGATCGGCGAGGAATCCGGCTCGCTCGACCACATGCTGGGCAAGGCGGCGGACTTCTATGAGGAAGAGGTCGACGACGCCGTCAAGTCGCTGTCCAGCCTGATGGAACCCATCATCATCGTGTTCCTGGGCGGGCTGATCGGTGGCATCGTGGTCTCGATGTACCTGCCGATCTTCAAGCTGGGCGCGGTGGTGTAAGTGCTGGACCCGGCCCTGCTGGACGCGCTGCTGTCCCCCGCGTTCCTCGGCCTGATCGGCCTGTGTGTCGGCAGCTTCCTGAATGTCGTCATCTACCGCCTGCCGGTGATGCTGCACCGGGAATGGCTGTCCGATTGTGCCGATCAGCTGGCGATCGACAGCGATCTGAAGAGCTATGCCGGACTCGACGACGTCGCGGCACGGCAGCTCGCCGCCGCTGCGGAGCCGTTGCGCGACTCGCTCGACCGTCTGCCTGCGTTCTCGCTGATTCGGCCGGCCTCGCGCTGCCCCCACTGCAGCCACCAATTGCGCTGGCATGAGAATCTGCCGCTGCTCGGCTGGTTGCGGCTGGGCGGAAAATGCGCCTCCTGCAAGGCGCCAATCTCGGCGCGATATCCGTTTTTCGAACTGCTCACCGGCCTGCTGTTCGCAGGCATCGCTTGGCGCCTCGGTGACCAACCAGCGACGTTGCTGTACTGCGGCTTCGCAGCCGCGCTGGTGGCTCTGGCCGGCATCGACTGGGACACCACGCTGCTGCCTGACAGCATCAATCAACCGCTGTTGTGGGCAGGCCTGATCGCGGCATTCGCGGGATGGATTCCGGTCTCGCTGAGCGATTCACTGATCGGCACGCTGGCGGGCTATCTGTCGCTCTGGTCGATCTACTGGGTCTTCAAGCTGGCCACCGGCAAGGAAGGCATGGGCTACGGCGATTTCAAGCTGCTCGCTGCCCTCGGCGCCTGGTTGGGCTGGCAGATGGTGCTGCCGGTCGCGCTGTTCGCTTCGCTGATCGGAGCCGTGGTTGGCATCGGCCTGAAACTGCGCGGAGGTCTTCGGGAAGGCTGGTATGTTCCCTTCGGCCCCTTCCTCGCCGGCGGTGGACTCGTCGTCCTGCTGGTCGGAACCGCGCAGGTCGCGGCCTGGCTCGGATTGCGGGCCTGACCCGTCCTCGGAGTCCGTTGTGCGCATCGGCCTCACCGGCGGCATCGGCAGCGGCAAGAGCACCGTCGCGGCAGCGCTGGTGGATCTGGGCGACGCGCTGCTGGTCGACACCGACGCCATCTCCCGAACCTTGACCTTGCCCGGCGGCGGCGCGATGCCAGCCATCGCCACGCGGTTCGGTCCGGGCTTCGTCGCTCAGGATGGCGCCCTCGATCGAGCCGCCATGAGAGAACTGGCTTTCCGCGACCCCAGGGCCAAGCGGGAGCTCGAAGCCATCCTGCACCCCCTGATCGGCGCCGAGACGGCGCGGCAGGCGGCGCTCGCCGCACCGGGGCAGCGGGTCGTGTTCGACGTGCCGCTGCTGGTCGAGTCCGGTCGTTGGCGCCAACAGGTCGACCGGGTGCTCGTCGTCGACTGCAGGGAGGAGACGCAGGTCGCTCGCGTCATCGCGCGATCACGCCTGGACGAGGCGACGGTGCGCGCCATCCTCGCCCAGCAGGCGACGCGCACTCAGCGCCGCGCCGCTGCCGACGCCGTGATCCACAACGACGGCCTCTCGCTGGAGCAGTTGCGTGAGGAGGTCGGACACCTGCTGAGCACCCCCCTCTTCTGACCACCCCTCAGCCGATCTGGGTAACGTCACGACACACTGTGGAACAATGGCCACTTGCCGCAAAGGGATGGTCGACTTGGTCCTCTACGAATACCCGTTCAACGAGAGCATCCGCACGATGCTCAGACTCGAACACCTGTTCGATCGGCTCGGTCAGTTGATGGCGCGCGACACCGCGATGGATCACCACTTCGCGTTGGCCACCATCTTCGAGGTGATGGACGTCGCCTCGCGCGCCGACCTCAAGGCCGATCTGCTCAAGGAGTTGGAACGCCACCGAACGCAGTTCAACAGCTACCGCGGCAATCCGGCCGTGTCGGAAGCCGTGTTGGACGAGGTCGTCGGTCGCATCGACGCCGCGTTTGACAAGCTCAACCAGCTGCCCGGCAAGGCCGGTCACACGCTCACGACCAACGAGTGGCTGATGAGCATCCGCAGCCGGATCTCGATTCCCGGCGGCACTTGCGAGTTCGACCTTCCCGCCTACTACGCGTGGCAACAGCTGTTGCCGGTCCGCCGCCGCAACGACCTGATGCAGTGGGCGCAGACGTTGATGCCGCTGGCCGAAGCGCTCAACGTCCTGCTGGGCCTGCTGCGCGACAGCGGCTCGCCGCACAAGGTGGCGGCCCACGGCGGGCAGTACCAGCAGAGCCTGCCGCCGGGCCGCAGCTTCCACATGCTGCGCATGCGCATCGATCCCAGCCTGGGCCTGATCCCCGAGATCAGCGGTCACCGGCTGATGGTCTCGATCCGTCTGATGCGCCAGGATGAGGATGGGCGCTTGAAACCCGCGCCGGTCGACGCCACCTTCGAACTGACCCTGTGTTCCTGACCTGGCGCGCGCGGCGTTGAGCGCCACGCGCTCCCTGTAGTTCCGACTCCGTCATGCCCGAGAAATTCATCCCCGCCACGCCGGCGCCTCGCATCGTCCCCTGCCCCACCTGCGGCGGCGACAGCCTGTTCGCGCCCACCAACATCTGGCGCCCGTTCTGCAGCGAGCGCTGCCGTCAGATCGACCTGGGCCACTGGTCCGACGAATCGTTCCGGGTGGCCGCGCCGCCGACGACGATCGACGAGGACGACGCGTCGAAATAAGGACGCCGCGCGCGATCAGCCGGCGCCCCGACCACCGTCCTTCAGGCCGGCAGCAGGTCCCGACGCACCAGGTCTTGCCGCGCCAGTTCCGGCGTCGTGAAAAGGTGCGTGTGCCAGCCGAGCGCCTTCGCCGCGGCGATGTTGTCCGGATGGTCGTCGAGGAAGAGCACTTCCTCGGGCCTGGCGCCGAACTGCTCGAGCGCGAGATCGAAGATCTCGCGCGACGGCTTCGACTGCTTCACGCGCCCCGAGAACACGCCCGAGACGAACCAGTCCTTCAGCGGGAAGGTCTGCTCGAGGTAGTCGGCATACGGCTCGGGCATGTTGGACAGGAAGTGCAGCGTGTGCCCCTGCGCTTTCAGTTCCTGGATCAGCGCCGCGGAGCCGTCGATGAGCTTCAGCTCCGACGGCACGGCATCCATGACTGCGACGATGTCCTCGCGCGGCCAACCGGTGCGCGCATGGATGCGGTCCGCGGTCGTGGAGGCGTCGATGAGGCCTTGATCGAACGCGCCCCAATCGCCGCGGTAGTCCTGGAAGAGTTCCTTGGCCAGCGCGGCTCCCTGGATCTCGTCGGCGGCACGATGGGCCCAGACGCGGGCCAGGAAACTCGGCGGGTGCCAGCGGAACAGCACGGCGCCGAAATCGAACACGATCTTCATCTGATTCGTTCTCTACTGCGTGGGAATCGGGAGAGCGCGCTCAGCTGCGCACCTTGGTCAGCAGGCCGGCCGTCGAGGCGTCCAGGCCCGAGGCGTCACCGCTGGTCAGGCGCGGCAGCAGACTGTTGCACAGCGCCTTGCCGAGCTCCACGCCCCATTGATCGAAGCTGTTGATGTTCCAGACGGCGCCACTGACGAACACGCGGTGCTCATACAGCGCGATCAGCGCCCCCAGCGACGACGGCGTCAGCGCGTCCAGCAGCAGTGTCGTGCTCGGCCGGTTGCCGGTGAAGCTCCGATGCCGCGCCAGCACGTCCGGATCCAGATCCTGGGACGCCGTTGGCGCCTTTTCCATGCGCGCGGCTTCCGCGGTCTTGCCCTGCATCAGCGCCTGCGATTGCGCGAGGCAGTTCGCCAGCAGCTTCACGTGCTGGTCCTGGAGCCGTGCCAGCAACTCGCCGCCCACGTGCTCGCCGAAGTTCGGCGTCTTCACCGCGATGAACTCCACCGGGATCACGTCGGTCCCCTGGTGCAACATCTGGAAGTAGGCGTGCTGGCCGTTGGTACCGGCTTCGCCCCACACCACCGGGCTGGTGGCGAAACTCAGCGGATCGCCCGCGCGGTCGACTCCCTTGCCGTTGCTCTCCATCTCCAGTTGCTGCAGATAGGCTGGCAGACGGCGCAGGCCCTGGTGATACGGCGCCACCGAGCGGCTCGTGAAGCCGTGGAAATTGCGGTACCAGACGTCCAGCAGGCCCAGCAGCACGGGCAGGTTCCTGTCCAGCGGCGCGCTGCGGAAATGCTGGTCCATCGCATGGGCACCGGCCAGCAGCGCGCGGAAATTGGCTGATCCCACGGCGATCGCGATCGGTAGACCGATCACCGACCACAGCGAGTAGCGTCCGCCGACCCAGTCCCAGAACCCGAAGGTCGTCGTGATACCGAATTCGGCGGCCGCCTTGGCATTGCTGGTCGTGGCGACGAAGTGCTTCGCGATGTCGGTGCCGCCGTTCTGCAGGAACCACGCCTTGGCGGCCATCGCATTGGCCAGCGTCTCCTGCGTCGTGAAGGTCTTGGAGGCGACGATGAACTGCGTCGTCTTTGCATCCAGCTTGCGCAGGACCGGGGCCAGGTCGTGCCCGTCGACGTTGGACACGAAATGCAGCGTCAGTCCGGACGGCACATAGGACTGCAGCGCCTGCACGACCATCGCCGGCCCCAGGTCCGAACCGCCGATGCCGATGTGGACGACGTCCGTGATGCCGCTGCGGGCCGCGTCGCGGACCGCGTCGGCGAAGGCCAGCATGCGCGTGAGCGCGTCCTGCACCTCGTCCGAGTGCGGCCCCTGCCCCGCCGGCGCGCGCAGCGCCGTGTGCAACACCGCGCGGCCTTCGGTCGCATTGATGGGATCGCCATTGAACAGCGCCTCGCGCTGCGACTCCAGCTGCACGTCCCGGGCCAGCGTCAGCAGCAGTTCCAGCGTGCGGGCGTCGATGCGATTCTTCGACAGGTCCGCGAACACCTCCGGAGCCTGCAGCGACCAGGCCGCGAAGCGGCCCTCATCGGTCGCGAAGACCTGACGCAGGTCGAACGCGCGTCCGGATTGCTGGTAATGACTTTGCAAGGCCGCCCAGGTCGGGCTGCGGTCGCAACGCGGGAACTCGGTCATCGCAGGCTTTCGATCATCTGGTCCAGCTTGCCGGCATCGACGGCAAACAGGCGGATGCCTTCGGCCAGCTTCTCGGTGGCCATGGCATCCTGGTTGAGGGCGAAGCGGAAGGCCGCCTCGTTGTAGGAGACCTTGGGCAAGTCCTGGGCCTTGGCGGCGTCCGCGTCGAGGGCGCGCGTCAACGGCACCTCGCTGCCCTGCAGCTGGGCGAGGAGGTCGGGACTGATCGTCAGCAGGTCGCATCCGGCGAGTGCCTGGATCTGCCCGATGTTGCGGAAGCTCGCCCCCATCACCTCAGTCCGGATGCCATGCTTCTTGAAGTAGTTGTAGATGGCGGCCACCGACTTCACGCCGGGGTCGTTGACGCCGGCGTTGGCCGCCTCGTCCCAGCTCTGACCGGCCGACTTCTTGTACCAGTCGTAGATGCGGCCGACGAAGGGCGAGATCAGCTGGATGCCGTTCTCGCCGCAGGCCACGGCCTGGCAGAACGAGAACAGCAGCGTCAGGTTGGTGTGGATGCCTTCGAGTTCCAGCTCGCGCGCGGCCTGGATGCCTTCCCAGGTCGACGCGACCTTGATCAGCACGCGGTCGCGGCCGATGCCGGCGTCCTCGTACATCTGGATCAGGCGGCGGGCCCGCGCCAGCGTGGCCACGGTGTCGAAGCTCAGGCGCGCATCGACCTCGGTCGACACGCGGCCTGGCACGACCTTCAGGATTTCCAGACCGAAGGCGACCAGCACCTTGTCGACCACCAGGTCCAGCGCATCGGTCCTGTTCGCGGCGACCGTGTCTTCCAGCAGGTGCGCGTAATCGGGCGACTGCACCGCCTTCAGGATCAGCGACGGGTTCGTCGTCGCGTCGCGCGGCGTGAACTGCGCCAGCTGCTTGAAGTTGCCGGTGTCGGCGACGACGGTGGTGAAGGCCTTGAGTTGTTCGAGCTGGTTCATGAGCGTGGGCCCTGGGGGCGGTCGAATACGGAGGGGCACGTCGGAGGCATGGGCCTTGCCCCACGCCACCGACGGAGAAACCCCTATTAGAACTGCTGGCGGCCCCTGCCCCAGGAGATGGCGTCCACGTTGACCGGCCCAAGAAACTGCGGCATCATAATTCCGGTAACTTCGTTACATCAAGACATCGCCAACAACTCTTACGCCCCGACGCGGGGCGCCCGCGCTCATGTCCTTCGACCTCGTCTTCTTTGGTGGCACCGGTGACCTGACCTGGCGCAAGCTGATGCCCGCGCTGTTCCAGGCGTTCCGCCATGGCAAGCTGCCCGAGGGCGGCCGCATCCTGGCGGTCGCCCGCGACGATCAGTCCGACGAGCGCTACCGTGAATGGCTCAAGGAGCGCTTCCAGGAGGTCGAAGCCGGCAAGCGGCCGAACGATGAAGAGTTCGCCCGCTTCTCCGAGCTGGTGCATTACCGCCGCATGGACCTGTCCCAGCCCGACCACTACGCGCGGCTGAAGGAATGGCTGGGTGAACGCAACGCCGACACGGTCGTGTTCTACCTGGCCACCAGCCCCCACCTGTTCACGCAGATCTGCCAGCAGCTCGGCGCCGCCGGTCTGAACGGCGACAACGTGCGTGTCGTGCTGGAGAAGCCGCTGGGCCACGATCTGGCCAGCGCACAGGAGATCAATCGCGTCGTGCGCTCGGTGTTCTCCGAGACCCAGGCCTTCCGCATCGACCATTACCTCGGCAAACCGTCGGTGCAGAACCTGATGGCGCTGCGCTTCGGCAACGCCCTGTTCGAACCGCTGTGGCGGCGCGAGAGCATCGCCAACATCCAGATCACGCTGGCCGAGGGCCTGGGCGTCGGCACGCGCGGTCCGTTCTACGACGGCACCGGTGCGCTGCGCGACATGATCCAGAACCACGCGCTGCAACTGCTGACGATGATCGCGATGGAGGCGCCATCGAGCAACGACGCCGACGCCATCCGCGACGAGAAATTGAAGGTGCTGCGCGCGCTCAAGCCGTTCACGGCGGAGAGCGTCGCGCGCGACGTCGTGCGCGGCCAGTACCGGGCCGGCAACGCCGAAGGCAAGCCGGTTCCGGGTTATCTGGACGAAGGCAAGATCCCGCCGGACAGCCACACCGAAACCTTCGTCGCACTGAAGACGGAGATCCAGAACTGGCGCTGGGCCGGCGTGCCCTTCTACCTGCGCACCGGCAAGCGTCTCGCGGCGCGCGATGCGCAGATCGTCATCAATTTCCGTCCGGTGCCGCATCCGATCTTCCCGGGCAGCAGCTGCCCCAACCGGCTGATCATCAAGCTCCAGCCCGAGGACGGCCTGGAACTGCAGCTGATGGCCAACAAGGGCGGGTCCAGCACCGAGGCCTTGAGCCCGGTGTCGCTCGACCTGGACTTCGACAAGGCCTTCGCACACACGCGCGTCGGTGCGTATGAGCGGCTGCTGCTGGACGCGATCGCCGGACGGCTCAACCTGTTCGTGCGCAGCGATGAACAGGAACAGGCCTGGCGCTGGGTCGAACCGATCCTGAACTTCTGGAAGCAGGACAGCACCGGCCCGCGCACCTACGTCGCCGGCAGCTGGGGCCCTCCCGCATCGAGCGCGCTGGTGGCCCGCGACGGCCACTCCTGGATCGAGGAATGCTGACGCGATGAGCATGCTCGAACGAGTCAAGGCCGCGCTGCCCGCGCTGCCGCCCGCCGAACAGCGGGTCGCCAAGCTGCTGCTGGCCGACCCGCGCTCGTTCGCGAGCCTGCCGGTGAGCGAACTGGCCGATCGCTCCCATGTCAGCAAGCCGACCGTGGTGCGCTTCTGCCGCAGCGTCGGCTACGACGGCCTGGCGGATTTCAAATTGAAGCTCGCCGGCAGCGTCAACGAAGGCGTGCCCTTCGTGCACCGGGCCGTGGACGAGGACGACAAGCCCGGCGACCTGATCGTCAAGGTGGTCGACAACGCCGTCGCGGCGCTGCTCCACTACCGCAACGATGCGGCCAGCCATGCCTTCGAACGGGCCATCGCGGCGCTGTCGGAGACCGCCCGGCAGCGCCAGCGCATCGAGTTCTACGGCGTCGGCAACTCCGGCATCGTGGCGCAGGACGCCCAGCACAAGTTCTTCCGCCTGGGCGCCAACACCTTCGCGTGCAGCGACGGCCATGTGCAGCTGATGAGCGCGACCATGCTGGGCGCCGGCGACTGCGCGGTGATCATCTCCAATTCGGGGCGCAGCCGCGATCTGATGGACGCGGCCGAAATCGCCCGCAAGAAGGGCGCGACGACGATCATCATCACCGCCAGCGGTTCGCCGCTGGCGCAGATGGGACAGTTGCCGGGTCAGGTCTTGCTGGCCGTCGATCACCCGGAGGACTACGACCGGTACAGCCCGATGGTGTCCCGCCTGTTGCACCTGATCGTCGTGGACGTGCTGACCACCGGCGTCGCTTTGCGCCTGGGCGAGAACCTCCGCCCGATGCTGCAGGAGATCAAGCGCAACCTCCGCACCAAGCGCTACGCGCAGTGAGGCGGACGGCGCCGACCACCGCGGTCGGCCGTCGCGCCGAGAACTCGACGCTGAAAAGGAATCGGGCCGCGTCAGCGGCCCGATGTCGTTGGAGATGTCGTTGGAGACGTCTGCGTCACACCATCTCTGGCGGCGCCGGAGCGTCGGTCCAGAACAGATGCTCCAAGGCATACACGCGCGCCAGCTCACGCAGCTCGCGAGGGGCCTGCTGGAGCGTCAGCTGCCAACCGTCCTGACCGCACAGGCGCAGCGCGCTGAGCAGCAGGCTCAGCGCCGCGGAGTCGAAGTCGTTCAAGCCGCTGGCGTCCAGCGTGACGCTGCGTCCGGCGGCATTGCCGACCTGCGCCAGTTCAGCGCGCAGCGCGCCCTCGAGCCGCACCCATTCCTCGGGCACGTTCTCCAGGCGCAGCCGCGACGGCAGCTTCAGCATCGCATCAGCCCTTCTTGGCGCCCGAGGCGGCCGTGGCCGGACGCGCGTTGCGCTCGGCCAGCGACTTGACCAGCCCGTCGATGCCCTTGGCGTTGATCTCCTGGGCGAAGCTGTTCTTGTACTGATCCGCCAGCCAGATGCCGAGGACGTTCACGTCGTAGATCTTCCAGCCGGAATCCAGCTTTTCCAGACGGTAGTCCAACTGGATCGGATCGCCCTTGCCGCGGATCTCGGTGCGCACGATGACTTCCTTGTCCTCGGGCGACGCGCGCATCGGCTTCATCGCGATCGTCTGGTCCTTGACCTGCGTCAGCGCGCCGGCATAGGTGCGCACCAGCAGGGTCTTGAACTCCTCCTGCAGGCGCTGCTTCTGCTCCGGCGTCGCCTGACGCCAGAAGCGGCCCACCGCCGTCGCGGTGATGCGCTGGAAGTCCACGTGCGGCATCACCTTGCTGTCGACCAGCTGCATGATCTTATTGACGTCGCCGCCCTGGATGGCCTTGTCGCCCTTGACGGCATCCAGCGTCTCGATGGACAGCTCGCGGATCAGTTGATCCGGTGCCGAGCTGTCGGCGGCGAAGGAGGCCAGCGGGCTCAGCGTGGCGATCGAGACGATCGCGCCGAGCAGCAGTCGTTTGGTGGCATTCATGCTTGTCCTTTCTCTCTCTTCATGACACGGACCGGATCACAACGCGGCAAGTCCGGTGCCGGTTCACCGGTCGCCCCCATGGGCGTTACCGGTTGTTGCGACACTCAACGATCTTTCACGGACCGTTCAGCGATCGCCTTGTGGATTGACCGGCTTGTCGTCCGGGGTGATGACTTCGTAGTCGTCGTCCTCTTCCTGCTCCTTGTGCGTCTTGATGGTCCGACGCTGCATGTAGGCGTCGCGCACGAAGGTGTACTTGTCCAGCGCGATGCCGTCCAGCATGTCGGTCACCCGCAGCAGGTTGGCGCGGGTGTTGATCAGCTGGAGCGCCGAGATCGCGAACTTGTATTCGCCATCGTCGAACAGGTAGGCGGGTGAGTAATAGATGTTGGCAGGCAGCGTCACCGAGTCACGCAGCGATGACGGCCCCAGCAGCGGCCAGACGATGTACGGGCCCGTCTTGACGCCCCAGTAGCCGAGCGTGCGGCCCAGGTCTTCGGAGGTCTTCTCCAGGCCCGCGGGCGTGGCGATGTCGATCAGGCCCGCGATGCCGAACACCGAGTTCACGGCGACGCGCATCGTCTGCGACGCCCCGGTCTTGAAGCGGCCTTGCAGGAACAGGTTGACCGCCGACCAGGCGTCGGAGAAATTGCCGAAGAAGTTGTCGACCGCCTGCCGCGCCGGCTGCGGCACGAGGTCCGAGTACGCCGTGGCGACCGGACGCAACAGGTTCTCGTCCAGCTTCTCGTTGAAGTTGAAGACCTTGCGGTTCCAGCTCTCCCACGGGTCGAGACGGTTGCGCACGCGCGGGCCCGGGGCTGGCGCATCCTGCGCCGCGGCGGCCGCAGCGCCGGCTTGACCTGCCGCGGCAGGCTCAGCCGACGAGGCGCCGGACGCGGGCGCGGCGGCGGCCGTCGCCTGGTCCTGCTCCGCCTGGTCCCAAGTAGGTTGCTGCTCGGTCGGCTTCGGCTCGGCGACTTGCTGTTCAGCGGCTTGCGGCGCCTCGACCGCCTGCTCGGCAGTCGGCGCCATCAGGCTGGCGGTCTGCGGCCGCTCAAGCGGCTGCTCAAGCGCCTGCTCGGCCTGCGCCATGGCCGGTGCCGCGACGCCCAACAGGACGGCACTCAGCAGAGCGGCCGCGAGTTCGGGCCGTCCCGCGCAAGCGGTCCCGACCTGTGTGGTGATCTTCATTGTTTCTCTCCCGAGGCCGGCGTCGAGGACGCGTCGGCCGCCTTGTTATAGAGGAACTGGCCGATCAGGTTCTCCAGCACCACCGCCGACTGGGTCTGCGTGATGATGTCGCCTGAGGCGAGGTTCTTTTCTTCCGCACCCGGCTCCAGGCCGATGTATTGCTCGCCGAGCAGACCGGACGTGAGGATCTTGGCCGAGCTGTCCTTGGGGAACGCGACGCCCTGGTTCATGTTGAGGATCACGCGCGCCTGGAAGCTCTTGTCGTCGAAGCTGATGGCGCCGACACGGCCGACCACGACGCCGGCGCTCTTGACCGCCGCGCCGGGCTTCAGCCCGCCGATGTTGTCGAACTTGGCGGTCACGGTATAGGTGTCCTGGAAATTCAGCGACAGCAGGTTCCCCGCCTTCAGGGCCAGGAACAGCAGGGCCGCGCCGCCCAGCAGCACGAAGAATCCGACCAGCGCGTCATAACGAGAGGATTGCATCAGGCAACTCCGAGATATCTCTTGAATTCGATGGGGTGTCGACGGATCGCGCGCCGCGCGTCAGATCGAGAACATCATGGCGGTGAGGATGAAATCCAGCCCCAGCACCGCCAGCGACGACAACACGACCGTGCGCGTCGTCGCCTGGGACACGCCCTCCGGCGTGGGCTTGCAGGCATAACCTTGCAGCAGGGCGACGAAGCTGACGGTCACGCCGAACACCACGCTCTTGACGAAGCCGTTGCCGACGTCTTTGAACACGTCGACGCCGCCTTGCATCTGGGACCAGAACGATCCCGCGTCGATGCCGATCAGCGGCACGGCCACCAGCCAGCCGCCGATGATGCCGACCGCGGAGAACACCGCGGCGAGCAGGGGCATCGCGATGAAACCGGCCCAGAAGCGGGGGGCGAGCACGCGCTGCACCGGGTCGACCGCCATCATTTCCATGGCGCTGAGCTGCTCGCCGGCTTTCATCAGACCGATCTCGGCGGTCAGCGAGGTCCCGGCCCGTCCCGCGAATAGCAGGGCTGCCACCACCGGTCCGAGTTCGCGCACGAGGCTGAGCGCGACCAGCAGACCGACGGCTTCCGCCGAGCCGTAACGCTGCAGCGTGTAGTAGCCCTGCAGCGCCAGCACGAAACCGACGAAGAGCCCGGACACGCCGATGATGGACAGCGAGCGGTTGCCGAGGAAGAAGATCTGCTCCCGTACCAGCGAGAAGCGGCGCAGGCAGGCGCCCAGATGCAGCAGCAGCGTCCCGAGCAGCCGGGCCGCGCTGCCCCAGTCGCCGAGCTTCAGGCGCAGGCCGCGCCCGATCGACGTCGCGAAACCGATCATGCCGACGCCTCCTGCGGCAGGCCGAAGTCCTCGCGGACCGGCTTGGCGGGTTGGTGGAAGCGCACCGGGCCGTCCGACTCGGCGTTGACGAACTGATGGACCAGCGGATCCGTGCTGTGGCGCAGCTCGTCCGGCGTTCCCTGGGCGACGACGCCGCCATTGGCCACCATCACGACGTGATCGGCGATGCCGAAGGTCTCGTGGATGTCATGGGAGACGATGACGCTGGTCAGTCCGAGCGCGTCGTTGAGGTCGCGGATGAGCCGTGCGGTCACGCCGAGCGAGATCGGATCCAGGCCCGCGAACGGCTCGTCGTAAAGCACCAGGTCCGGATCGAGCGCGATCGCTCGCGCCAGGGCGACTCGACGCGCCATGCCGCCCGACACCTCGTTGGGCATCAGGTCGCGGGCGCCGCGCAGGCCGACCGCATTGAGTTTCATCAGGACGAGGTCGCGGATCATGGCCTCGGACAGCCGGGTGTGCTCGCGCAGCGGGAAGGCGACGTTCTCGAACACGCTCAGGTCGGTGAACAGCGCCCCGAACTGGAACAGCATGCCCATGCGGCGGCGCTGGGCGTAGAGCTCGGTCTGGCCCATCGGCGCCAGATCGTGGCCATCGAACAGCACCTGCCCGGAGCGCGGCCGCAATTGACGCGTCAGCAGCCGCAAGAGGGTGGTCTTGCCCCCGCCCGACGAGCCGATCAGCGCCATCACCTTGCCGCGCGGCAGCGTCACGTTGACGTGTTTCAGGATGATCCGGTCGCCATAGCCGACGGTCACATCCTTCACCTCGATCAGGGGGCGGACGCTTCTGGATGAATTGGGATCAGTGAATGCCATTTCCTTGGGATCGATCCGGGACGAAGCCGGGCGGCAGGCGTCCGGGAGCCGGGATCATAGGGTAAAGCCCGAATTGATGCCGGAGGGCACCTGGGGCGGGGTGCAGATATATGAGCGGGGTCCGGCGCGGTGCGCCGCGGGGCCCATGACCCGGGCTGCGACGCACCGGGCTTCCGCAGGTCGCCGCAAGACGGGCGGAATCCGAGGCACGACGAGCGGGCTCGCCTTTCGAACGACGCTGTCGATAATTTCGGAAACAAGGAGCGCTTCATGTTCGGGACCCTCAAGACCTCTTTCGCCCGCCGCCACCGCGCTGACGCCCGGGGCTTCACGCTGATCGAGCTGATGATCGTCGTGGCCATCATCGCCGTCCTGGCCGCAGTCGCCCTGCCGGCCTACCGCAACTACGTCATTCGCGGCCAGATCACCGAGGGCATCGCTGCCCTGACGACCACCCGCGCGGACATGGAGCGCTATTTCCAGGACTTCCGGACGTACGCGTCGGCTTCCGGCGTGGCGGCCAGCCCCTGTGCCACCTCGCGCGTGGTGGGCAAGTTCACCATCTCCTGCCCCACGCTCACCGCGACGACGTACACGATCCAGGCGGTGGGCAGCGGCGTTGCGACCGGCTTCACATATTCGGTCGATCAGGCAGACACCCGCTCGACGGTAGGCCCGGGAACCGGATGGACCTGCGCCACGCGCTGGATCACGCGCAAGGGGGACACGTGCTGACCCGCAGCCGCGGCATGACGTTGGTCGAGCTGATGGTGGTGGTGTCCATCATCGCGCTGATGACCGCCCTCGCCGTCCCGGGCATCCGCAGCTGGGCCGTCAATGCGCAGATCCGCAGCAATGCCTCGGCGTTGCAGAGCAACCTGCGGCAGGCCCAGGCTGAAGCGGTGCGGAGTTTCCGGCAGGTCGTGTTCTTCCGAACCAACGACACCACCTGCACCGGACGCGAAACGGCAGCCGCGGCCGGCACCCGCTGGGTCATCAAGGTGCTGCCACTGGTGGCCGGCGGCGCCGTCTCCGCCTCCCAGTGCGGCAGCGTGCTCGACAACGCCGCCGGCCTGGCCGTCAACGGCCCGACCGCCGTGTGCTTCGGTGCCAATGGTCGCCCGCTGTCGCTGACCGCCACCCAGACCGCCGTGGGCACGGCATGCACGACCGGTACCAATGGCCGGATCATCTACGGCATCGAGCCCACCGGCACGACCGCCAACCTCAAGCAGCTGCAGGTGTGGCTGACGCTCGGCGGCACCGTGCGCAGCTGCGAGAAGACCCGCATGGTGTCCGACACCGTGCCGGACGGCTGCCCCGCCATCAACCAGGCGCCCACGACATGAAGCCGACCTTCACCCACAGATCCGCGCAGCGCCGTGCGCGCGGCATGACGCTCATCGAGATCATGTGCGCCATCGTCATCATGACGATCGGCCTGCTGGGCATGATGTCGCTGATGGCGCGAGCCTCCCAGGCCACGGCCTCCAGCGACGACGCGCAACGCGCCGCCGTGCTCGCCAACGAGATCGCCACCCAGATGTGGTTGGCAGGCACGATCACGCTGCCCACCGGGACCGTCACCGCCTGGAACGCCCGCGTGGCCGACCCCGTCAACATGGGCCTGCCCAACGGAACCGGCACGATCACCGCGGCCAACAACGTCGCTCGAATCACCATCGTGTGGACCACCCCCGGCGGCGATCAGCGCCGTTATTACACCGACGTGCGGCTGACCAACTGATCATGAAGCTCCAAGCACGCCCCACTTTCATCGCCCGTCCCTTGTCGACGCGCGGTTTCACGCTGATCGAGCTGATGGTGTCGATGGTGATCGCGATGGTGGTCATCATCGCGATGGCCACCGTGTCGTCGCGCTTCGAGACCAGCAAGCGCCAGGACAGCTCGTCGTCCGACATGTCGGCCAATTCGGGGTATCTGGCCTACGACCTCGACCGACAGTTGCGCAGCGCGGGTTCCGGCTTCAGCGTGATGCGCAGCGAAACCTACGGCTGCCAGCTGTTTGCCGTCCGCAACGGCACGCAGATCCTGCCGGCACTGGCCGCTTTCCCCGAGCCGTTCAACACGGTCACGACAGCCGTGCGGATGATGCCGGTGCTTGCCTACCCGGGCGTGGGCGCCGGCGGCTCCGACGTGCTCCAGTTCATGACCGGCACCGGCGGGCTCGGCGAGACGGCCACCCAGGTGCGTCTGAACAGCGTCCAGACCAACACGCTGCGACTGACGACGACGCTCGGCATCCGCGGCGACGACATGCTGCTGATCTCCGAAGCGAGTCGGCCATGCATGCTCGAGCAGGTGACCGCGACCGCTGCCGGGGGAGCTTCCCAGCAACTCGATCTGGCCGGTGCCTACTTCGCCACGGTGATCGGCTCGGAGTCGATCAATACCCGCTCCGTCGGCGCCACGGCCAACGCGATGGTGTTCGGCAACGCCACCAACGGCAACCCTCCGAAGTTGATGCTGATCGGCGTCAATACCGACCGCCAGCTGGTGCGCTACGACCTGCTCCAGTTCACCAATGACGCCTCTCAGCAGCCAGTACCGCTGGCCGACGGCGTCGTCGACATGCGCGTGATGTACGGCGTCAACGCGGCCGGCAGCGCGACGGCCGGCGTGGTCGACAGCTGGGTGACGCCATCGGGCAATTGGTCGCCAGCCAACCTGAATGCGGGCAACGCCGCGGCACAGAATTTGATGAACCGAATCCTGGCCGTGAAGATCAGCATGGTGCTCCGTTCGGAACTGCAGGAGGCGCCGGACAAGGGCAACCCCGTCGACGTCGCGCCGGCCACGGTCGCCATGTTCCCCAGCCTGCCTACCGCTCAACGCGTGAACTACACGGTGGCCGATCGCACGCGCCGGCACCGCGTGGTCGAGTTCACCATCCCGCTGCGCAACCTGCTCACGATGAGCGGCCGCCCGACCCCGCCCTGAGCATCGGGCCCGATCCCTCCTTCTCCTCCACGATGACCATGCAAGCCCATCCTGTCCGCCGCTCCCGCGGCGTCATCATGGTGATCGCGCTGATCACCCTGGCCGTCCTGATGATCGGCGCCGTCGCGGCCATCCGCTCGATGAACGTGTCGCTGGCCAACGTCGGCAATTTCGGATTCAAGCGGGACATGACCAACCAGGCCGATCGCGCCATGCGTCGCGCCATGGACTCGATCAACCTGGGCGGGGCGTTGACCGCCAACAACGCGTCGCTCAATTACAGCGCCACCATGCTGAGCACCACGCCGGAAGGCATTCCGCAAGTCCTCGCCACCATGCCCACACCCGGGACCATGGGCGGCGTCGCGACCGCCGGGAACGTCATCGACCTGAACAGCGCCATCAGCGGCGAGAGCGCCACCGACCTGGCGCGACTCACGGTCTATTACGTGATCGACCGCATGTGCCTGAACACCGGCGCGATGGACGCCGCCACCTGCGCCACCGCGTCGACGCCGCCCCAGGGCGGCAAGAGCCCCGGCGACATCGTTCCCGAACCCAAGCCGCTGTACCGCATCTCCGTCCGGGTGGACGGCCCTCGCGGCGCGCAATCCTTCTACCAGGCGACCGTCAGCAATTGAGGCCTCCGATGAACCATCACCTTCCCCTGCTCCGGCACGTCGGCGTCGCCGCCGCACTGGTCCTGGCGTCTCTCGCGGGACCTGCCCAATCGCAGACGACATTGGCCAACCAGCCGGTGTTCTCCTCCTTTGCCGTGCCCGGCAACCTGGCGCTGGCACTGTCGGTGGAGTACCCGACCGCAGTCAGCAATGCCCACGTCGAGAGCTACACGACGGCGTCCACTTATCTGGGGTACTTCGATCCCAACAAGTGCTACGACTATGCCTACGGTTCGGACTACTTCCAACCCGCCGGCGCGACCACGACGCGCTCCTGCGACGGGACCAAGTGGAGCGGCAACTTCCTGAACTGGGCGACGATGCAGACCATCGACCCGTTCCGATGGGCGCTCACGGGCGGCTACCGCGTGACGGACACCGCCACGACGACGATCCTCGAAAAGGCCTACGCCAGCGGCCAGGGCAACACGAACAACTTCCCCGACCGCAGCATCGACAGAAGCTTCATCGCCGGTGCGACGCCGCTGGGATGGCGAGGACTCAACCTGCGCGTGCAGGGTTTGGGCGCGAACTTGCGCTTCACGCGCAACGGTGACAACTACGGCAACTCCATCAATACCTTCGCCGCGCCTGGCAGAGACGGTTGGGATGACAGCAAGTCGTGGCAAGTCGTCGTCCGCGTGAAGGTCTGCGATCCCAGCGCCGCCGCAGGTGGTTTGGAGAGCAACTGCGTCGCCTACGACAGCGGCAACTACAAGCCCGAAGGCCTGATCCAGAAGTATTCGTCGAAGATCCGCTTCAGCGCCTTCGGCTACCTCAACGATTCCAACCTGAGTCGTGACGGCGGCGTACTCCGCGCCCGCCAGAAGTTCGTCGGCCCGACCCGCCCGGTGCCAGGCTCCGATCCGGTCGCCAACACGACGGCGCGCGAATGGGATCCGTCGACTGGCGTGATGTACCAGAACCCCGACGCCGCCGATGCCACCACGACGTCGACCTCCTACGGCATCACCATCGCCGACAGCGGCGTGATGAACTATCTGAACAAGTTCGGAGAAGTCATCCGAGGCTCATACAAGACCTATGACCCGGTGGGTGAGCTCTATTACGCCGCGCTGCGCTATTACCGCAACCTGGGCAATGTGCCGGAGTGGACCAACGCCACGACCACCGACACGAATACGCGCAGGACGCAGGCGGACGGGTTCCCGGTCATCACGACCTGGGACGATCCCATCCTCTACTCGTGCCAGAAGAATTTCATCCTCGGGATCGGTGACGTCAACTCCCACGCCGACCGCAACCTCCCGGGCGCAAGCGGCAGCTCCGAGCCGGGCAAGCCGGCTGCGGTGACCTCCGACGACGGATTCAATGCGGTGACCTGGACGAACAAGGTCGGCGCCCTCAGCGGCGTGAATGGGTCGTTGGGGACCGTGCAGGGTTACAACGGCTGCTGCACCAACAACGGCGCACTGATCGCGGGCATGGCCTACTGGGCCAACACGCAGGACATCCGTCTGAACATGGACGGCAAGCAGACGGTCAAGACCTACTGGCTGGACGTGCTCGAGTTCCAGAACTACAAGTCCAACAACCAGTTCTACCTGGCCACCCGCTACGGCGGCGCGACCATTCCCGGCGACTGGGACGCCTTGGGCACGGCCACGGACCTGCCCCAGACCGCCTGGCATACCGGGCCGGCCTCTGACACGGTGGGCGGACAGTTGCGACCCGACACCTACTACACGGCCGCGAAGGCGGACCAGATGGTGAACGGCCTGACCGGCGCCTTCGCCAGCATCGTCTCCAGCATCACGGCCTACACCTCGTCGGTGAATACCGACAGCAACAGCGTGTCCTCGGGCACCGAGTCGTACAGCTCCTCCTATGACTCCGCGGGGTGGACAGGCCAGATCGAGGCATTCAGGATCAACGCCCTGGCCAATCCGATCACCTACAACAGCGTGTGGAAGTTCAGCGACAAGCTGGCCGCCCAGTTGGGCACCGACGGCACCGGCTGGGATGTGCGTCGTCGTGTCGTCACCTTTGCGCCGGCCGTCGGCAATACGCCGGGCGCTGGCATTGCGTTCCGCTTCAATAGCCTCACGGCCAATCAGAAGACGGCGGTGAATCCGACCTACACCTCCACCAATGACGGGGCGGACTTCGTTGCCTACGTGCGCGGCGACAGAAAGAATGAAGCCAGCTCGCCCGACGCGGCCAGCACGCGCGCTTATCGCGTGCGCAACAGTCTTGTCGGCGACATCATCAACAGCCAGGTGGTGGTCCTCGGGCCGCCGTCGCCAGGCATTCTTTCCGACACCTCCAATCCTGGATACGCCGCATTCGCGACTGCCAAGAGCTCCCGGCCGAACATCCTGATCGCCGGCGCCAACAGCGGGCTGATCCACGTGATCAACGGTTCGACCACCGCCACGGATGGCGGCACCGAACTGTTCGCCTACATCCCCAGCCCCGCCATCACAGGCCCCGGCACGACGCCCAGCGTCGATGGGCTCGCCGCAACGGGCAACACGGACTACGAACATCGCTACCTGGTCGATGCCCGTCCCCAGGTCGCGAACATCGACGTCGCGCGCACTGGCGGCAGCACGGCCACCGGCCAGTGGCGCAGCATCGCCGTCGGCGGCCTGGGCAAGGGCGGCAAGAGCATCTGGGCGCTCAACCTGACAGATGCCAATGAGGTGAACACGGAAGCGGCGGCCGCTCAACGTGTGATGTGGGAATTCAAGGACGCCGATCTCGGCTTCACTTTCGGCACGCCCGTGATCACCAAGACCGCCCAATGGGGCTGGGTCGTCGTCGTCGGATCCGGCTATAACAACAACGCGACCGGAAAGGGATATTTCTACATCCTGAATGCGGCCACCGGCGCCCTGATCCAGAAGATCGCGCTGGGCGCCGGAGACGACGGTACCGCCCAGGCGCCGGCGGGTCTGACCCATCTGGAGACCTACTACCGTGACCGCACCGACGCGACGGTGGAGTCGATCTACGCGGGCGACCTGCGAGGCAACCTCTGGCGCCTGGATCTGACCGCCACGTCGGGCTCCTACCCCGCGCCGGTGAAGCTGGCCAAGCTCACCAATGCTGCTGGCGGCGAACTGCCGGTCACCTCGGCACCGACACCGGTGATCAGCTCCAATGGCAATCGTCGCTGGGTCATCGTCGGCACGGGCCGATTGCTCAGCACGGACGATCTGGCCGTGACGCGGGCCAACCGCATCTACGCGGTCATGGACGGCTACCAGGCTCGCCCGACCGTCACGACGGACCTGCCTGCCGGCATCACCCTGCCTTTCACCGAGTCGACGCTCCGGCACGATTTCCTGAACATCAGCACCACGGCAGCGGCTGTGGATCCGACAGCCAAGGTCGGCTACGTGATCGATATTCCCGTCGCCACTGGCAACTCTGGCTATCAGGTCATCAATGAAGCCGACGCCCTGGACAATCTTGTTGCGGTCGCCGCCGTGAGGCCCTCCTCGACGGACGCCTGCAGTCCCGGCGGCACCAGCCGGGTGCTCCTCTTCGACCTGAACACCGGCGTGACCACGAAGATCAACGCGACGTTCGCGGTCGACGAGGTCCGGTTCGTCAAGGACGGGGACAAGGTGAAACTCGTGATCGCGGGACGTCCTGGCACTGACGGGGGCGGCGGCGGCAACTGCGGCGCGAACGGAGAACTCTGCTGCGTCACTGACTGCAGCGTGGAAACTTCGGCTACAGGATCCAGCACGGGCCGGCTGATCAACTGGCGCGAGATCCCCCTACGCAACTGATCCCACCTGGTCTCCTCGAAACCCGCCCTCGCAAGACGGCGGGTTTTTTCATGCGGGATCGCCGCGATGGACCAGGCACGAAAAAGCCCGCCAGCTTTCGCCGGCGGGCTCGAAGACGAGGCGCGAGTGTTTGACGCCGTGTGCTGCCGATTCAGCGAGGCAACGCGCTGTCGCCCATCAGGAACTCATCGATCGAGCGCGCGGCCTGGCGACCCTCGCGGATGGCCCACACGACCAGCGACTGGCCGCGGCGCATGTCGCCTGCCGCAAACACCTTGGGAGCGCTGGTCTTGTAGCCGCCGGTGAAGTCCGTCGTCGCCTTGGCATTGCCGCGGGCATCCTTGCTCACGCCGAACGCTTCCACGATCGCCGAGACCGGACTCACGAAGCCCATCGCCAGCAACACGAGATCCGCCTTGAGGATCTGCTCGCTGCCAGGGACCTCGACCACCTTGCCGTTGACCCATTCGACGCGCACCGTCTTCACGCCGGTGACCTTGCCCTTCTCCCCGAGGAATTCCTTCGTCGCGATGGCGAACTCGCGTTCGCAGCCTTCTTCGTGGCTGGACGAGGTGCGCAGCTTGATCGGCCAGTAGGGCCAGGTCATCGGCCGATCCTCGACTTCGGGGGGCTGGGGCATCAGCTCGAACTGCGTCACGCTCTTGGCACCCTGGCGGTTGCTCGTGCCGACGCAGTCGCTCCCGGTGTCGCCGCCACCGATCACGATGACGTGCTTGCCGTCGGCGCGCAACTGGCCCTTGAGCTTGTCGCCGGCGTTGACCTTGTTCTGCTGCGGGAGGAACTCCATCGCGAAATGAACACCCGCCAGGTCCCGTCCCGGCACCGGCAGATCGCGCGATTGCTCGGCACCACCAGCCAGCAACACCGCATCGAACTGCTGTGAGAGTTCCTCTGCGGTGACCACGTCCTTGGCCCAGTTCGTGACCTTCGAGCCCTCGGGCAAGTGCGCCACCATCACGCCGGTGCGGAAGACCACACCCTCCGCTTCCATCTGCTGGACGCGACGGTCGATGTGGCTCTTCTCCATCTTGAAGTCGGGAATGCCATAACGCAGCAGTCCGCCGACGCGATCATTCTTCTCGAACACCGTGACGCTGTGTCCCACGCGCGCCAGCTGCTGCGCAGCCGCCAGGCCCGCAGGGCCGGAGCCGACAACGGCAACGGTCTTGCCGGTCTTCACCTTCGCCGGACGCGGCGGCACCCAGCCCTCCGCCCAGGCGCGATCGATGATCGCGTGCTCGATCGACTTGATGCCGACGGCGTCGTCATTGACGTTCAAGGTGCAGGCGGCCTCGCAGGGCGCCGGGCAGATGCGACCGGTGAACTCCGGGAAGTTGTTGGTCGAGTGCAGCACCGCGATGGCGCTCTTCCAGTCCGTGTCGCCGCCCCGATACACCAGGTCGTTGAAGTCCGGAATGATGTTGTTGACCGGGCAGCCGCTGTTGCAGAACGGCGTGCCGCAGTCCATGCAGCGGGCGCCCTGCTGTTTCGCCTGCTCGACGTTGAGGCCGATGACGAATTCCTTGTAGTTCTTGAGACGCGCCTCGACGGGCTCGTAGCCCTCTTCCAGACGTTCGTACTCCATGAAGCCGGTGACTTTTCCCATGGCGGCTCGCTCCTGAATTCCTGAATCTTCGATGCGGTGACGGTCAGGCCTTGGCCTTGGCGGCGGGCGCCTTGGCGTGGGCGATCGTGGCGGCGGTCTCCTTGGCCGCTCCCATCTCGCCCAGGGCGCGGCGGTACTCGTTCGGGAACACCTTGACGAACTTGGCGCGCGATTCGGCCCAGTGGTCCAGGATGTCCCGCGCGCGTTGGCTGCCGGTCCAGCGGTGGTGATCTTCGATCAGCTTCTTGAGCAGCGCCTCGTCGGTACGAGCTTCGCCGTCACCCAGCTTGTGCCAGAGCGCCTTGTCCATCGTGGCTTCCTGCTCGTGCGCGGGCAGCAGCTTGTCCAGCGAGACCATGCTGGTGTTGCAACGCTTGGCGAATTGCCCGTCCTCGTCGAAGACGTACGCAACCCCGCCGCTCATGCCTGCGGCGAAGTTGCGACCGGTCCGTCCCAACACGACCGCGGTACCGCCAGTCATGTATTCGCAGCCGTGGTCGCCGGTGCCTTCGACGACCGCCGTCGCGCCAGACAGTCTCACCGCGAAGCGCTCGCCGGCGACACCGCGGAAGAAGGCCTCGCCCTTGGTCGCACCGTACAGCACGGTATTGCCGACGATGATGTTCTTCGTCGCGTCGCCGCGGAAGTCGATCGACGGACGCACGACGATGCGCCCGCCGGACAAACCCTTGCCGGTGTAGTCGTTGGCGTCTCCGATCAGATAGAACGTGATGCCCGGCGCCAGGAAAGCGCCAAAGCTCTGTCCGCCCGTGCCTTCCATCTGGATGAAGATGGTCTGGTCGTCCAGGCCCTCAGGGCGGCGACGGATCAACTCGCCCGACAACATCGCGCCCACGGTGCGGCGCACGTTGGTCACTTCCTGCATGAAGCGCACCTTCTCACCCTTGTCGAACGCGGGCAGGCACTTCTCGATCAGCTTGACGTCCAGCGCGCGGTCCAGGCCGTGGTCCTGCTGATCGTTGTGCAGGCGGGCCACATCGGCCGCCAGTTCCGGACGGTGGAACACACGGGTGAAGTCCAGGCCCTTGGCCTTCCAGTGACTGATGCCCTTCTTCGTGTCGAGCAGGTCGGCGCGACCGATCAGGTCGTCGAACTTGCGAATGCCCAGCTGCGCCATGATCTGACGTGCTTCCTCCGCGACGAAGAAGAAGTAGTTCACCACGTGCTCGGGCTTGCCGCTGAACTTCTTGCGGAGCAGCGGATCCTGGGTCGCCACACCGACCGGGCAGGTGTTCAGATGGCACTTGCGCATCATGATGCAGCCCTCGACGACCAGCGGAGCCGTCGCAAAGCCGAACTCGTCCGCGCCCAGCAGCGCGCCGATGACGACGTCGCGACCGGTCTTCATCTGACCATCGGCCTGCACCCGCACGCGGCCGCGCAGGCGGTTCAGGACCAGCGTCTGCTGCGCTTCCGCCAGACCCAGCTCCCACGGCGTGCCGCAGTGCTTGATCGAGCTCCACGGCGAGGCCCCGGTGCCGCCGTCATGCCCCGCGATCACGATGTGGTCCGCCTTGGCTTTCGCGACACCGGTCGCGATCGTGCCGACGCCGACTTCGGACACCAGCTTCACCGACACGTCGGCGCGCGGATTGACGTTCTTCAGGTCGTGGATCAGTTGCGCCAGATCCTCGATGGAATAGATGTCATGGTGCGGGGGCGGCGATATCAGGCCCACGCCCGGCACCGAATGGCGCAGGAAGCCGATGTAATCGGTGACCTTGCCGCCGGGCAGCTGGCCACCCTCGCCAGGCTTGGCCCCCTGCGCCATCTTGATCTGGATCTGGTCGGCGCTGACCAGGTATTCGGTCGTGACGCCGAAGCGGCCGGACGCGACCTGCTTGATGCGCGAGCGCATCGAGTCGCCGTCCTTGAGCTCGTAGTCGACCTCGACCACCTTGCTGCCGACGACATCCGACATCTTCGTGCCGGCAGTGATCTTGATGCCCTTGAGCTCGTTGCGGTAACGGGCCGGATCCTCGCCGCCTTCGCCGGTGTTGCTCTTGCCGCCGATGCGGTTCATCGCGACCGCCAGCGTCGCGTGCGCCTCCGTGGAGATCGAACCCAGCGACATCGCGCCGGTCGCGAAGCGCTTGACGATGTCGGCGGCCGATTCGACCTCCTCGAGCGGGATCGCCTGGCTCGGATCGAACTTGAACTCGAACAGGCCGCGCAGCGTCATGTGGCGCTTGCTCTGATCGTTGATCAGCTGGGCGTACTCTTTGTAAGTGTCGAACTTTCCGGAGCGCGTGCTGTGCTGCAGCTTGGCGATCGCGTCGGGGCTCCACATGTGCTCCTCGCCGCGGGCGCGCCAGGCGTATTCGCCGCCGGCGTCGAGCATGTGCTCCAGCACCGGATCGTCGCCGAAGGCGGCGCGATGCAGACGCAAGGCCTCTTCCGCGACCTCGAACACGCCGATGCCGCCAACCTGCGTCGGCGTGCCACGGAAGTACTTCTCGACCAGGTCGGCCTTCAGGCCGATGGCCTCGAAGATCTGCGCGCCGCAGTAGGACATGTAGGTCGAGATGCCCATCTTGGACATGATCTTCGACAGCCCCTTGCCCACCGCCTTGATGTAGTTGTAGATCGCCTTGTCGGCCGACAGCGAGGCCGGCAGCTCCGACGTCATCGCCTGCAGCGTCTCCAGCGCCAGATAGGGGTGGACCGCTTCGGCGCCAAAACCGGCAAGCACGGCGAAGTGATGCACCTCGCGTGCGGTGCCGGTCTCGACGACCAGACCCGCCGTCGTGCGCAGGCCTTCGCGCACCAGATGATGGTGGACAGCCGACAGCGCCAGCAGCGCCGGGATCGCCACGCGATTCGCGCTCAAGTGGCGGTCCGTGATGATCAGAATGTTGTGGCCGCCCTTGATCGCGTCGACCGTCTCGGCGCAAAGCGAGGCGAGTTGCGCCTCGACCCCTTCGCGTCCCCAGTCCAGCGGATAGGTGATGTCGAGCTCGTACGGCTTGAACTTGCCGTTGGTGTGATGCTCGATCGCACGCAGGCGGGCCATCGACTCGAAGTCGAGCACGGGCTGCGTCACTTCCAGCCGCATCGGCGGATTCACCGCGTTGATGTCGAGCAGGTTGGGCTTGGGTCCGATGAAGCTGTTCAGCGACATCACGATCGCCTCGCGGATCGGATCGATCGGCGGATTGGTCACCTGCGCGAACAACTGCTTGAAGTAGTTGTACAGCGGCTTGTTCTTGTCGGAGAGCACGGCCAGCGGGCTGTCATTGCCCATCGAGCCGATGCCCTCCTCGCCGTTCGCCGCCATCGGCGCGAGCAGGAACTTGATGTCTTCCTGCGTGAAGCCGAAGGCCTGCTGGCGATCCAGCAACGAGGCCGGGAACACCGGCGCGGTGACCTCGGGCGCAGGGATCTCGTCGAGCTTGACGCGGACGTTCTCGATCCACTGCCGATAGGGACGGGCGTTCGCGTACTGGGTCTTCAGTTCCTCGTCATCGATGATGCGCCCCTGCTCCAGGTCGATGAGGAACATCTTGCCGGGCTGCAGGCGCCACTTCTTGACGACTCGGGATTCGGGGATCGGCAGCACGCCGGACTCGGAAGCCAGCACGACGAGGTCATCGTCGGTGACCCAGTAGCGGGCAGGGCGGAGGCCGTTGCGGTCCAGCGCGGCGCACACCTGGCGGCCGTCGGTGAAGACCATCGCCGCCGGGCCGTCCCACGGCTCCATCATCGCGGCGTGGTACTCGTAGAACGCGCGGCGACGTTCATCCATCCACTCGTGCTGTTCCCATGCCTCGGGAATCATCATCATCGCGGCGTGCGCGAGCGGATAGCCCGACATCGTCAGCAGCTCGATGGCATTGTCGAAGGTGGCTGTATCGGACTGATGCTCGAAGCTGATCGGGTACAGCTTCTTCAGGTCGTCGCCCAGCACGGGAGACTTCATGACGCCCTCGCGAGCCCGCATCCAGTTGAAGTTGCCCTTGACGGTGTTGATCTCGCCGTTGTGGGCGACCATGCGGTACGGGTGGGCCAGCGGCCATTCCGGGAAGGTGTTGGTCGAGAAACGCTGGTGCACCAGCGCGATCGCGCTGACGACGCGCGGATCGGCCAGGTCCTTGTAGTACTTGCCCACCTGGTCGGCGAGCAGCAGCCCCTTGTAGATGACGGTGCGGCAGCTCATCGACGGCACGTAGTACTCGCGGCTGTGCGTCAGCTTGAGCGCCTGGATCGCGCTGGACGCTGTCTTGCGGATCACATACAGCTTCCGCTCGAGCGCGTCGGGGACGATGATGTCCGGACCACGGCCGATGAAGATCTGCCGGATGATCGGCTCCTTCTCGCGCACCGTGGGCGACATCGGCATGTCGCGGTCCACCGGCACGTCACGCCAGCCGATCAGCACCTGGCCTTCGGCCTTGATCGCGCGGGCCAGCTCCTGCTCGCAGGCCAGGCGCGACGCATGTTCCTTCGGCAGGAAGATCATGCCGACGCCGTACTCTCCGGGCGGTGGCAGCGTGACCCCTTGCCTGGCCATCTCCGCGCGATAGAACTCGTCAGGGATCTGGATCAGGATGCCGGCGCCGTCGCCCATCAGCTTGTCGGCGCCGACCGCGCCGCGGTGATCCAGGTTCTCCAGGATCTTCAGGCCTTGCTGGACGATGTGATGCGCCTTCTGCCCCTTGATGTGTGCGACGAAGCCCAGGCCGCAGGCGTCCTTCTCATTGGCGCCGTTGTACAGGCCGTGGGTGGCGAGTTCGCGGATCTCATTCGCGGACGGGCCGCTGACCGGCAGGGCGGTCGCGGTCTCGACGGGGAACGACGCTTGCGCGGGGCGCGGATCTTGAGCTGCCGACATCGTGGCCTCCTGCACTCTCGGATAAAGAAACCCGCGCAGGTTAAGACGCCTGCCGAAGCGGCACAAGCGCAACTAAATGGGGTCAGTCTCGAATTAGGTTCGCTGTTGCGGGCAGGCGCCGATTAAATGGGGACAGACTGAATCACCCGGGGGTTGTCGCTTTGGTCTTGCGCGGGCGCCCACGTGGCCGCGGGCTCATGGGCCGTGGGCTGATCTCACTCAGCACCTGCAGGAAACGTGCCGATCCGAGGGGCCAGCCCTTGAGTGCCGCATTGACGAGGCGTGCGCGCTCCGCTTCCGACTCCCCCTCCTCCAGCCAGCGACGCCAGGCGAGTTCGCGTTCAAACGGCGTGTTGCCCAGCGCCCAGAAACCAGGTGGATCGCTGATGAGCGGATCGCGTCGGCGTCCGAGATGGTGCGCCGCCGACGACCAGGCGAAATCGCCTGGCTCCGCGCTGAGTCCAGCACGCTGTGGGTTCAACTCGATGCTACGCATGACAGTGAGCAGGTGGCTCTCCGCCTCCAGCGGCGAGGCACGAAAGCGTCCTTCCCACAAGGTGCCAACCCGTCCGTGGCGAAGATTGAAGGCGCTCACGTAGCGACGCCCCAGCGCCTGCATCATCCGACTCAAGCCCTCGTCTGCAGCGGGGGTTGCCAGCAGGTGCAGATGGTTGGGCATCAGCACGTAGGCGTGGATTGCGACCTTGTGAGTGGCGGCACTGTCCTGGAGCGCGGCGAGCAGCGCCCGGCGGTCGTCGTCGTCGAGGACGATGGGCTGCAGGTTGTGCCCGCGGTGGATCAGGTGGTGCAGATGGCCGGCGAGCGCCAGCCGGGAAAGTCGTGCCATGGCGGGGGACTGTAGTCTGTCCCCAATTATGCGATGAGCTTCTTTCCGGTGAGCCGCTCGTGCTCCTTGAGGGCAAATCGGTCCGTCATGCCGGCGATGTAGTCGGCGCAGGCGCGCGCATGGTCCTCGCCGTCCGCGAAGTCCGGCGGGAGATGCCCCGGATCGCTGAGGTAGAGCTGAAACAGCTCTCGCAGCACCTGCTCGGCCCGGTCGCGCTGCTGCTGCACGACAGGATGACGATAGAGGTTGGCGAACAGGAAGCGCTTCAGCTCCGTACTCGCCTGGCGCATCTCGGGGCTGAAGCGGACCAGCGGTCCCTTCGTGCGCGCATCCTGCGCGTCAGCCGGCGCGGCATCCTCGATGGCCATGCGCGTGGCGTCGATGATGTCGTAGACCTGCTGCGACAGCATCCGGCGGATGGTCTCCGCGAGCAGGCGCTTGCCAGTCAGGCCCGGATACGCGGCCAGTGTCTCCCGCAGGTAGCGGTGGACGAGCGGTATCTGCTCCAGCTGCTCCAAGGTCACGAGGCCCGATCGCACGCCGTCGTCCACGTCGTGCGCGTTGTAGGCCACCTCGTCGGCCAGGTTGCAGAGCTGCGCCTCCAGGCTCGGCTGTCCGCCGACCAGAAAGCGCGCCGCGACGCCCCCGGGCTCGCGGTCCTCGATGCGCTGCGCATCGCGCTTGCTGCAATGCTTCAGGATGCCTTCCCGGCTCTCGAAACTGAGATTGAGCCCGTCGAAGGCCGGGTAGCGCTGCTCCAGCTTGTCGACCACCCGCAGGGACTGCAGGTTGTGTTCGAACCCGCCGTGAGCCGTCATGCAATCGTTCAGCACATCCTGTCCCGCGTGGCCGAAGGGCGTGTGCCCCAGATCGTGGGCCAGCGCAATGGTCTCGACGAGGTCCTCGTCGAGCGACAGGCTCCGTGCGATCGAACGCCCCAGCTGGGCGACTTCCAGCGAATGCGTCAGCCGGGTCCGGAACAGGTCGCCCTCATGGTTGAGGAATACCTGCGTCTTGTAGACCAGCCGGCGGAATGCCGTGCTGTGGACGATCCGGTCGCGATCACGCTGGAATTCGCTGCGCGTCGGCGCGGAAGCCTCGGCATACCGTCGACCCCGACTGCGCGCGGGGTCGGAAGCAAAGGGCGCGCGCAGCATCATCATGGTCGGTTCAGGCTTTCAGTGGGATCCGGGCCCGGTGTGCGCGGAGATCACCTCGGCCACCAGCGCATCGGGAGCCCCCCGCATGCCCGCCTTGCCAAGGCCCTCGATGACAACGAACCGGATCTCGCCGCCTTCGTTCTTCTTGTCGACTCGCATGAGTTCGAGCCATCGATCCATCGCCATGGCAGGCGCCTGGATCGGCAAGCGCGCCCGCTCGATCAGTCGCGACATCCGGCCGACAAAGGACGGCGGCATCAGTCCCAGCCGCACTGACAGCTCGGAAGCCAGGACCATGCCGCAGCCCACGCCCTCGCCGTGCAGCCAGGCACCGTAGCCGAAGCCCGTCTCGATCGCATGGCCGAAGGTATGGCCGAAGTTCAGGATGGCCCGCAGCCCTGCTTCGCGTTCGTCCTGCCCGACGACCCAGGCCTTGATCTCGCAACTGCGCTTGACCGCGTAAGCCAGCGCTGACTTGTCCCGCGCCAACATCGCGTCGAGGTTGTTCTCGATCCACTCAAGGAAGGTCGTGTCGGCGATCGGTCCGTACTTGATGATCTCGGCAAGACCCGCGGAGAGTTCGCGCTCGGGCAAGGTATCGAGCGTGTCGAGATCGGCGATGACACGGGCTGGCTGATAGAACGCGCCAACCATGTTCTTCCCGCGCGGATGATTGATGGCTGTCTTGCCGCCGACCGACGAGTCGACCTGCGCCAGCAAGGTCGTCGGCACCTGCACGAACGGCACGCCGCGCATGTAGATCGCCGCGGCGAAACCGGTGAGGTCGCCGATCACGCCGCCCCCCAACGCGAACAGCACGGTCTTGCGATCGGCCGCGCCGGCGAGGAGCTGGTCGATGACGACGTCGAGAGACGCCCAGTTCTTGTGTTGCTCGCCGTCCGGCAGGACCACGGTCTCAGTCCGCGCGTAATGGGGCGCCAGCTGACGCTTCAGTCGATCCAGGTAGATCGGCGCCACCACGTCGTTGGTGACGATCAATGCTGCGGAAGCCCGCGGCAATCCTGACCATGACGACGGTGCGTCGAGGAGGCCGGGGCCGATCAGGATGTCGTAGCGCCGGTCGCCGAGGTCGATGGCGACGGTGGACGAGGAGTCAGGAGCCGGTGCGGTCATTCCTGGAAGTGTACGGGGCCTCGCTGGCCCCCACGGTGGCCGCGACCCGCGCCGGATCGATCAGTCCCGCCAGCTCCAGCTGCATCAGGATCATGTTCGACAAGCCATGCACCGAGGGGCGGCTGGACTCGAGCACGAAATGCGCGCAGCGCCGGTACAGCGGATCACGCTGTCCATACAGCTCGCGCAGCTTCGCCAGTGGATTGGCCACCTGCAGCAGCGGACGTTGCGTGTCGTGCCTCAATCGCCGGAAGAGTTCTTCAGGCGACGAGCGAAGGTACACGACTGTCGAATCCGTCTTGAGGCGATCGCGGTTGATCTCGCGGAGGACGGCACCGCCGCCAGTCGCGAGCACCAACTCGCGGCCAGCCCGCGCTCCTTCGAGCAGGCGCGCGATGACGCGCGATTCGAGATCCCGAAACGACGCTTCGCCCTCACGGGCGAAGTAGTCCTTGATCGTCTCGCCGCCGAGATCCTTTTCGATCTCGGCGTCGGAATCGACGAAGGCGATGTCCAGCTGCCGGGCCAGCATGCGCCCGACGGTGGACTTTCCACCGCCCGGCATGCCAACCAGGCTCAGGATCACTGGCACTGTGTCGTCGGCACGCTCAGTTCGGCGAGGTGCAGTAGGAACCAACGGTGTCGGTGGACAACCGCACTTTGCCGTACGGACTGTTCTGGAACGACGGCGACGTCGTCAGCGTCGAAAAGTCCGCCGACTGTGCGGTCAACCGGTCAGCGAAGGTTGCAGGCGGACTCACCACACCAGTCGCCGAGGCGGTAATGACGTAATCAACCCATGTGGCCAGACTCTTGGCGTACTCGATCTTGATGACCAACTGGCCCGACGCGTCAGTTTTGGTAGCGGCGCTTTCATAGGAGATCTGCACGTCCGACTTACGCGGTTCGAGCACCCCGTTCCCGTTGCGATCCTCGCCGGCATCGAGGATGCCGTCGTTGTCATCGTCCTCGTTCAAGCAGGCGGCCTGCCCATTGACAACATTGGCGTTGCTGATGGTGTTCAGGTAGTAGAAGGGAACCCACGCATCGGCGCCCGCAGCATCGGTGCCTACAGCGTAGGCGCCCTTGTAGTAGCGCTTCAGGTCAACCAAAGGCTGGATGTCCACACCGGCAGCGGGGCGGCCAGCGGCATCCACCACCAGCACGACGAAACGCTTGATGTAGGTCAGCTTCGTCGCCCCTTCCTGCAGCGTCGAATCGGTGCCGATGCTGATCGCCAACGGACTCGCCACCACGGTCAACGCGGCGGTCATGGCGTTCGGGCAAGTACCCACGGCGAAATCGGTGTAATCCCAGCAGGCACGGATCGTCAGACCGTTCGTGGCGCTGGCCGTAGTACCCGGGTAGTAGCTCGAGGTCGCATTGCCGGAAGCATCGCTATACACCAGCGAGGTGCCCGAGCTGATCGTCCCGCCCACCGCGATAGACGCTGCACCGAACGGTTCGAAACGCACGCGGATGTTCTGCAGCGGCGCGTTGTTCGACGCCTGGAACAGGGTGCGCAACTCGACGCGATTGGACGTGGAGCCCGCTGCGTTGACGGCGATGACCTGCGGATTAGCGGAGAACGTGGTGCCCGCCGCCGGCGTGGTGACCGGCGGGATGACGGTGCCCGCGGACGACACGATCACCGAGGTGACCGTGGTCACACCACCGCCGACAGCGGTGATGTTGTAGGCGCCCGGCGCGGTCGGCGCGGTGTAGGTGTAGGTGTAGGCACCGCTGTTATCGGTGGTCCCCGTGGCCGCAGTCTGTCCCGGTGCCGTGACCGTGATGGTCTGACCGCTGATCGCGTTGTCGTTAGTGTCCGCCAGGCGGAACTGGACGGTGTTGCCCGTGGAACCCGCCGTCGGGGCGGAAGGCACGGCCGAGGCCGTCAGCTTCGCACCGCTGACCTGGAAGCTGGCCGTCTTCGTGAGCGTGCCGCTCTTCGCGGTGACGGTCACGACCCGGTTCGACTTGTCGGTTCCGATCCGCACGTTGGCGATCGAGGTGCCGGCAGCGCCGGTGTTGGCGTTGACAACGCTCACCGTGGCACCATTGTTGACCGAGAAGGCGACGGGCACGTTGCTCATCACGTTGCGGTTGGCGTCCACGGCCGTGGCGGTTGCCACGACGGTGTCCGTGCCGGAATTCGACACGGTGTACTTGTCGAGCGCCAGCGACAGTTCGGCCGGTTCGGTCGACGGCACGGTCGTCTGGACCACGTTGAACGTGGCGCTCTTCGTGACGGAACCACCTGCGACGTTCACGGTGACCGTGCGCAGCGAATGGTCGGCGCCCAGCGAGATCGTCGCTGTGCCCGTGCCGGTGCTGTCCGTCGTCAGGGTCGAGGCCGACGCGAAGACCGAGTTGTTGGGATCGGTGACACCGACCCGCAGGGTGGCGCCCGTGATGCCGCCACGATTGGCATCCAATGCGGTGGCCGTCAGGGTCAGTGTCTCGGTGCCGTCGTTGGCCATCGTGGACTTGCTCAGCACAGCCGACACATCGGCCACGGCGACAGTGCCGCCGCCGCCCGTGCCGCCGTTGCCGCCGCCGTTGAGCTGATCGCCAGCGCTACCGCCGCCGCCGCCGCACGCGGCCAGCGTACCGGCCACGAAGGCCCCCAGGACGGCAGCCTTGAGGGCCCGCGCGTACGTTGCAAATGTGGTCATGCCTTGCTACTCCAAACAGGCCGAGCTTTCACTTGCGCGGCCACTCCCGTGATTGATGACTCGTCCGTTCCTGCTCGCGGCAGGATCAGCGCACCGTCGCCGTCGTCGACGTCACCCGGTCGCTCACCACCTTCGGCGTGATGAAGATCAGCAGTTCCGTTTTAGCGGTGCTGCGTGACTTGTTCTTGAAGAGGTTGCCCAGCAGCGGGATATCGCCGAGGTAGGGCACCTTGTTCTCGCTCTCGAGGTCTTCCTGCGTGTAGATGCCGCCGATCACGACGGTGCCGCCGTTCTCGACCAGGACCAGCGTCTGCACATGCTTGTTGTTGATCGCATAGCCTTGAGGAGTCAACGTGCCGCGGCTGTCCTTGTTGACGTCCACCGTCAGGATCACGTTGCCTTCCGGCGTGATCTGCGGCGTGACTTCCAGTTTCAGCACGGCCTTCTTGAAGCTGATAGACGTGGCGCCGCTGGAGGTCGACTGCTGATACGGGATTTCTTCACCCTGCTCGATCAGCGCCTTGGTCTGGTCGGCCGTGACGACGCGCGGGCTGGACACGATCTTGCCGCGTCCGTCCGCTTCCAATGCGGAGATCTCGAGATTCAGGAAACGGTTCGCGGTGGCACTGAACAGCGACAGGGCGAAGTTCGCGGCCGTCGCGCCGCCGAAGGCGTCGCCTGCAACGTTGGCGGGCAGGTTCACGAATTGCGAGTCCGCGTAGTTGTAGGACGCCTGCTGGTTCGTCGCCGAGCCGATCGCCGAGTAATTGCCGCCGACGGTCACATAGTTGCTGCCGCCGACGCTGTAGCCGGGGATGCCGCCCTGCCGACCGCGCAGGTCGCTGGCGCCCAGCTTGACGCCCAGTGCGCGTCCGAACTTGTCGTCGGCCTCGACGATGCGCGCTTCGATCAGCACCTGGCGCACCGGCACGTCGATCTTCGCGATCAGCGCCTGGATCTCCTCCAGCTTGGACGGAATGTCGCTCACGAACAGCTGGTTCGTCCGGGTCTCCCAGATGACGCTGCCGCGAGGCGACAGGATCCGCGACGTCTGGTTGCCACCGCCGCCCTGGTTGTTCTGGCCCGTCAGTCCCTTGGCGACTTCCTCGGCCTTCGTGTAGTTCATCTGGAAGGATTGGGTGCGCAGCGGTTCCAGCTGGGCGACCGCCTGCTTGGCTTCCAGTTCGGCCTTTTCCTTGTTGGCCAGTTCTTCCTTCGGCGCGATCCACAGCACATTGCCGGACTTGCGCATGCCCAGGCCCTTGGCTTGCAGGATGATGTCCAGCGCCTGGTCCCACGGCACGTCCTTCAGGCGCAGCGTCACATTGCCGGTGACGGTGTCGCTCGTCACGACGTTGAAGTTGGTGAAGTCGGCGATGACCTGCAGCAGCGCACGCACATCGATGTTCTGGAAGTTCAGGCTCAGCTTGTCACCGGCATAACCAGGACCTTGCGTCAGCTTGTTCGGGTCGACCTTCTGCGGACGCACTTCCAGCACGAACTGGTTGTCGCTCTGGTAGGCGCTGTGCTCCCAGGCGCCCTTCGGCGTGACGACCAGGCGCACGCGGTCACCCTGCTGGGTCGCCACGATCGACTGGACCGGCGTACCGAAGTCCGTGACGTCCAGCTTGCGGCGGAGGCGTTCCGGCAAGGTGCTGCGCAGGAATTCGACGACCAGCGCCTGTCCTTGCTGCTGGATGTCGACGCCGACCTGGCTGCTCGGCAGGTTCACGACGACCCGACCCGCGCCGTCATTGCCGCGGCGGAAGTCGATGTCCTGCAGGCCTTGCGCGGCAGCGTTCTGACTCGGTGCGAAGTGAAGGGGCTCCGACGCCGCTGACGACGGGGCCGCAGCGGCAGCCGCCGGACCCGACGCGCCATCCAGGAAGATCAGCAGCGAGTTGTCCTGCAACTGCGCGCGGAAAGTGCTGGCCTGGCGCAGGTTCAGCACCACGCGGGAACGATCACCCGCCTGGGCGACGTTCGCCGAGCGCATGTTGCCCGAATTGATCTCGACCGCGTTGCGGCCCAGGCCATTCGACACACCCGGCAGGTCCAGCGCAATGCGCGGCGGCACCTGCACGGCGAAGCCGCGTGGCACTTCGTTCAGCGGTTGCGCCAGCTCGATACGGACGATGTCCGAGCCCGATTGCTGCGTCGCGCTGATCGACTTGATCATGTTCTGCGCCCAGGCCTGGACGGGCAACAGCACCGCCATACCTACCGCGCAGGCCAGGGTTTGCCAGCGCATGGCACGCCCTTGTCGTTCCCTCGTTCGGACGCTCATCGAAGCGTTCTCCACAACAGTGTTCTTCATCGTCCCTGCTCCTGAAGCTGGAGAGTACTGGTGCGTTCAATCCATTCGCCCGCAGCGTCCTGGACGACTTCTCGCAACGTGATTTCGGTTTCGCTGATCTTGGTGATACGGCCGAAGTTCTGGCCCAGGTAGTCACCGACCCGCGCCTGATACAACAGGCTGTCCACCCGTAGCAGCGCATACGGACGGCCATCCCTCGAGACGCTGCCGACCATCGCCATCGTGTCCAGCGGGAAGGCTTCCAGCGGTTCCCGGCGGCGTTTCATCTCTGCAGCCAGCAGTGAACTGGGCTGTGCGGCCTCGCGACGCAATGCGACCGTCAGCTTTTGCGTGCTGAACGGATCAACCACCGCCTGCGCCTCGTAAGGTTGGGGCTGGAAGGTCTTCGGTGGTGTCAGCGGCTTGACGGTCGGACGCGCCTGTGCGCGCTGTTCGTCCATCCATTGCTGAAGCTCTTCCGTGCTGGAGGTGCAACCCGTCAGGAGTGCGCCGGCGACGGCAAGGCCGAGCAGGACGAACGCGCGAACGGGCGCTCGATCCGACATCGCCGTCTCGGGCGACGCCCTGCGGAGGCGAACGATGCGCGTCATTTCTTCTTCTCCACGGCCGCCGCGGCCTTCTTCTGCTCCTCGACCTCGGTCGGATCGAGGTACCGATAGGTCCGGGCCGTGGCGTCCATCGCCAAGGTCGCGTTGGTGTCGGTGCGGGGCGGCGTCCCGGCGCCGGTCGGCACGCCGGGGACGTTGATGTTCAGGTCGTGCAGCGTGACGATCCGGGACAGATTCGACACGTCAGCCGTGAAGGCCCCGATGTCGTGATAGCGGCCCGTCACCCGGATCGCGATCGGTTGTTCGGCGTAGTAGTCGCGCATGACGATGCCGGACGGCCGGAACAGTTCGAACTGCAGGCCACGTCCCAAGCCCGCCTGGTTGATGTCCGACAGCAGCGCATCCATCTCGGCCTTGCCGGGAAGCTGCTTCTCGAGCTGCAGCACGTATTCCTCGACCTGGCTTTTCTGCTTGCGCAGCTCCGGCAGGTTCACGGCCTGCGTCAGCTTGTTGTTGAAGTCTTCCTTCAACGTCGGTTCCTTCTGGACTTCAGCATCGAGGGCCGATTGCTCATCCGAAAGCACGGCGAACCAGCCCAGTCCCACCGTCAGCAGGGCTACCAGGATGAATGTCACATAGCGCGGCGCCGGCGGCCACTGGCCGGGCTCCTGCATGTTCAGATTCTGGAACTGACCGGTGAAGTCCGCGAACCACGCGTTGAGGTCCAGGTTTTTTAGCGTTGCCATGGGGTCCTCACACCTTCTTCGCCGGGGCGTTCGGCGTGGCGCCCGGGCCGCTCGCGGCTCCAGCCACCGGGTCCGGCGTCACGCTCTTGATGCCGACCTTGATGGAGAAGTCGAACAGCCGACGCGGATCACGCGGGTTCACTGCGGCGGACTTGATCTCGACGAGATCAGGAGCCTCGACCCATTCGGCGCGACTCAGGTTGCGCAGCATCTCGGACACGCGCTCGTTGGAGGCCGCGACACCGGAGATCACCACGACCTTGCCGGTCTGACGCATCGACTGGAGGAAGACGCCTTCCGGCGTGAACTTGGCCAGCTCGTTGAGCAGGTGCACCGGCGTGTTGCGGTCGCTCTGCAGGTTCTCGACCGCACGTTGGCGGGCGCGCAACGCGTCGATCTCCGCCCGCAGCGTGGCAATGTCCTTGATCTGGATGTCGAGCTTGGTGATCTCGGCTTTCAGGAAGTCATTGCGCGCGGCTTGCGCGGCGGTCAACTGCTGCAGCAGCAGATAGATGAAGGCCGCGATCAGCAGGCCGACGACGAAGGACATTCCCAGCCCGACGAAGAACGCGGCCTTGCGGCGCTTGCGTTTCTCCTCGCGGTGCGGGAGCAGGTTGATCAGAATCACTGAAAGAACCTCCGCATGGCGAGGCCGCACGCTGTGAGATACGCCGGCGCTTCACGGCGCAGCTTGGATTCGCGCACGGCAGAACCGAGCACCATGTTCTCGAACGGGTTGACCACCATGCAGGCGAAACCGGTCAACTCCGTCACCCGCTCCTTGAGACCGGGCAGGGTAGCCGTGCCGCCGGCCAGCATCACGTAGTGAACCTTGTGATGCGGCGTGCTGGTGAAGAAGTACTGCAGCGCACGGCCGATCTCCTGGGACAACGAGTCGACGAAGGGATTCAGCACCTGGCTGTCGTAATCGTCCGGCAGTTCGCCGCTGAGCTTTTTCAACTCCGCTTCCTCGAACGAGAAACCGTACTGTCGCGAAATCAGCTGGGTCAACTGCGAACCACCGAAGGCCTGATCGCGGTCGTAGAGCATCTCGTCGTCACGCAGGACCTTCAGCGACGTGGTGTCGGCACCGATCTCGAACAGCGCGACCAGCGCATCCTTGCCTTCGTTCGGCAGCGTCTCGACCAGGCGGCCAACCGCCATCCGGGAGGCGTGGGACTCGATGTCCAGCACCACCGGCCTCAGGCCGGCAGCCTCTGCCAACGCCTGGCGATCCTGCACGCGATCCTTGCGGGAAGCGGCGATCAGCACCTCGACGTCGCCGACCGAAGTCGGGCTCGGACCGATGACGCAGAAATCCAGCGACACCTCGTCCAGCGAGAAAGGGATGTACTGGTTGGCTTCCGCCTCGACCTGCAACTCGAGCTCTTCCTCGCGGAGGCCGGCCGGCAGCATGATCTTCTTCGTGATCACGGAGCTCTGAGGCATCGCGAGCGACGCCTGACGGGTTCGGCTGCCACTGCGCGTGACCACCCGGCGGACTGCGTCCGCGACCTCGTCGAATTTCTCGATCTGGCCGTCGGTAATCCAGCCTTTTTCGAATGGTTCGGTGGCGAAACGTTCAAGCACGTATTCGCCATTCGAGTTTTGACTCAATTCCACAAGCTTGACGCTGGACGACGAGATGTCCAGGCCAATCATGGGTGGATGCGCACGTCCGCGCAGTAGGTCCAACAGCCCCATGATGCGTTCCCCCAACGCGCCGCTCATGCGCCGGTTTGTTAATAAGTTACTTGAATGCTATCAGCAAAGCCTTTGTCGCCCCAAGGCAAAGCGGTCACAGCAAGTAACGCAGCGTTGCGTAACATACACGCCACCGACGAGTGGTAAAGCGCCGAGAAATGGCCCATTTACTCCCCGTTTCGAGCGGTTTTGCACAGATTCCCACTTTGCCGAATCCCCCGCCGGAACACCTTCAAGAGGGGTGATCCGGGTGTGGAAGAAAAGGCAGCCGCGCAGTGTCCGCGAAAGTTCCCTCAGCACTTGTAACAGTCAAGCGGGCACGGATCGGACCGGCGAGGCCCCACAGGGGGGCCGTTCCTATAATCGTCGCTCGCGGCCCGCATCGTCACCCGTAGAGGCCCTGATAGGGCGCGGCCAGGCACGCAAGAATGCACACTCCGGCCCATGCCCTCGAAGAATTCTCCTGACAACGAACCTTCCTTCGACGCCCCGTCCGATCCGGGCAAGGGCAGCGCTTCCAGGAAAGACAAGAACGACACCCCCCGCAATAAGAAGTCCAAGACCGACGCCAAGCCGCGCCGGCCCTGGTTCGTGCGACTCATCGGCTGGTGCTTCGGGCTGGCGCTTGCTGGCATCGGCGCCGTCGTGCTGCTGGTCGGCATGGCGCTGGCGATCGCCTACCCTCAACTGCCCGACATCAGCGGCCTGACCGACTATCGGCCCAAGCTGCCGCTGCGCGTCATGTCCAGCGAGGGACAGTTGCTGGCCGAGTACGGCGAAGAGCGGCGCAGCTATTCCGACATCCGCGAGATCCCCAAGCTGATGCAGGACGCGATCCTGGCCATCGAGGACGCGCGCTTCTACCAGCACGGCGGCGTGGACTACCTGGGCGTGATCCGGGCAGGTCTGGCCAATGTCAGCGAGTCCAAGAGCCAGGGCGCCTCGACCATCACGATGCAGGTGGCGAGGAACTTCTATCTCTCCACCGAGAAGACGTTCACCCGCAAGATCTACGAGATCCTGCTGGCGCTGAAGATCGAGAGCGCGCTGCCCAAGGAGAAGATCCTCGAGATCTACATGAACCAGATCTTCCTGGGGCACCGTGCCTATGGCTTCGCGGCCGCCAGCGAGGTCTACTTCGGCAAGCCGCTGAAGGACCTGTCGGTCGCGGAAGCAGCCATGCTCGCCGGGTTGCCGAAAGCACCATCTGCTTACAACCCCATCAACAATCCGCGTCGCGCAGTGTTGCGTCAGCAATACATCATCGACCGGATGCTGGAAATGGGCTTCATCACGCCCGAGCAGCACGCCCAGGCCAAGGCCGAGAAACTGCGCATCCGGCCGCCCCAGGAAGCCGCCAGCCATGCGGAATATGTCGCGGAGCTGGCCCGGCAGCTCATCTTCAGCCAGTACGGCGACGAGGCCTACACGCGCGGCCTGAATGTCTATCTGACGCTGCACGCCGACGAGCAGGAGCGCGCCTACCGCGCGCTGCGGCGCGGCATCATGGATTACGAACGCCGCCAGGTGTACCGGGGCCCCGAGGCCTATGTGGATCTGCCAGCCGACCCGAAGGAACTCGACACCCGCGTCGCCGAGGCGCTGTCCGACCACCCGGCCAACGACGAACTGCTGCCCGCCGTCGTGCTGGAGTCCAGCCCGAAGCAGGTCGTGGCGGCCTTGCAGAGCGGCGAGTCGGTGACCATCACCGGCGAGGGACTCAAGCCGGCGACCTCCGGGCTGTCCGAAAAGGGCAACCCGAAGACGCGCATCCGACGCGGCGCGGTGATCCGCGTGATCAAGCTGACCCGGAACAACAAGGACGAGTGGACGATCACCCAGCTCCCCGAGGTCGAAGGCGCGATGGTGGCGCTCAGCCCGAAGGACGGCAGCGTGCGCGCGCTGGTGGGCGGCTTCGATTACAACAAGAACAAGTTCAACCACGTCACCCAGGCTTGGCGGCAGCCCGGCTCCAGCTTCAAGCCGTTCATCTACTCGGCGGCCCTGGAGAAGGGATTCAACGGCGCCACCATCGTCAATGACGGGCCGCTCTTCTTCGACGCGACGACCACCGGCAGCCAGCCGTGGGAACCCAAGAACTATGACGGCCAGTTCGACGGCCCGATGCCGCTGCGACGCGCGCTCGCCAAGTCCAAGAACATGGTGTCGATCCGGGTACTGCAGTCGGTCGGCGTGAAATACGCGCAGGATTGGATCACCCGCTTCGGTTTCGACGCCGACAAGCATCCGGCCTACCTGACCATGGCGCTGGGCGCGGGCTCGGTGACACCGATGCAGATGGCGCAGGCGTACTCCGTCTTCGCGAACGGCGGCTACCGGATCGCGCCGCAACTGGTTCAGCGCATCACGGACCATGCGGGTCGCGTGCTGTACCAGCAGCAGCCCAAGCAGTTCGAAGACTCGCAGAGGGCCATCGAACCGCGCAACGCGTATCTGATGGACAGTCTGCTGCAGGAGGTGGCGCGCAGCGGCACGGCTGCCAGGACGCAGGCCACGCTCAAACGTCCGGACATCTACGGCAAGACCGGCACGACCAACGACTCGATGGATGCCTGGTTCGCAGGCTTCCAGCCGGAGCTGGTGTCGGTGGTGTGGATCGGCTACGACCAGCCGCGCAAGCTGGGCGACCGCGAGACCGGCGGTGGACTGGCCCTGCCCGTCTGGATCGAGTTCATGCAGTACGCGCTCCGGAACACGCCGGTGCAGGAGATCCAGCCTCCCGAAGGCGTCGTCAACTTCAACGGCGAGTGGTACTACGACGAATTCGCCGGCAACAATGGCGTGAAGACGCTCGGCACCGAGGAGCAGGTGCCGGCCTCGGGTTCCGAGGAGGAGAAGAAGAGCATCCTGGATCTCTTCAAGCGTTGAACGACACCCCCAACACAAAGGCGCCCCGCGGGGCGCCTTTTTCATGAGGCCTCGACTTCAGACCTGGGTGAAACTCAACGGCTGTCCGGCGTGGTGAGACGCCTCCTCGGACAGTCGATCGAAGAAGGGGATGCCGTCCTTGGTGTCGATCCACTGGCCGTCCACGAACTTGAAGTGATACCCGCCGCGGCGCGATGCGAGCCACAGCTCATGCAGCGGCGGCTGCGTGTTCACGACGATCTTGCTGCGATCCTGGAACTCCAGCTCCAGCAGGCCGCCGGTGCGATGCTGGTCGATGTCGACCACATCGTCATCGAGCCAGGTGTCGATGTCGGATTCAATGCTGGCCAGCACGGCGTCGGTGCGGGCGTCGTAATCGGCATCGGTCAGTGGCGTGGGCATCATGGGCAGTCGGGAGCGGGCTCGCGAGGGACTAGACTGCGAGCCCATGAAGAACGTGAAGACGCGAAGTGTAGGCCTTGCCTCCACGCCGACCCGCCGCCGCGCCGCCAAGGCCATGACAACCCTGATGTTGTGCGCGGCCGCGCTCGCGCTCAGCGCCTGCGGCCAGAAGCGACCGCTGCAATTGCCTCAGGCAAAGCATCCGGCGCCGTCTTCGGCGACGACTGCCTCCCCGCCAGCCTCGGCAGCCAGCGCCGCGGACTGACGCCGCGAGATCCGCGAGATCCGCGAGCCCCGCAAGGTCCGCTGAAAGGGGATCTCAGATCCGCCCCTCCTCCACCGCGTGGCAAGCCACGCGGACGCCCTGGAACGGCAGCAGCTGCGGCCGCTCCGTGCTGCAGCGCGTGTTCGCGTGCGGGCAGCGAGGGTGGAAGCTGCAGCCGCTCGGGGGATTCAGCGGATTGGGCACCTCCCCCTGCACCGGCGTGCGCGAGCGCCCCGTCATGTGGATGTCGGGAATCGCATCGAGCAGCATCCTCGTGTACGGATGCCGCGGCGTCGCGAACAGCGCGCGCTTGTCCGCCTGTTCCACCAGCCGGCCCAGATACATCACGCCCACCTGATCGGCCACGTGCCGCACCACCGCGAGGTTGTGCGAGATGAACAGATAGGTCAGGCCCTGCTTGCGCTGCAGGTCCTTCATGATGTTCAGCACCTGCGCCTGCACCGAGACATCGAGCGCCGATGTCGGCTCGTCGCAGACGAGGAACTCCGGCTCCGTCGCCAGCGCGCGGGCGATCGAGATGCGCTGACGCTGGCCGCCGGAGAACTGATGAGGAAACTTCTCCGCGTCCGCCGGCGCCAGCCCCACCGAGTTCAGCAGCTCCCCCACGCGTTGCTTCAGCGCCTGCGCGTCACGCACCAGGCCATGCTCGCGCAAGGGTTCGGCGACGATGTCCTGCACCTTCCAGCGCGGGTTCAGGCTCGCATACGGATCCTGGAAGATCATCTGCATCCGGCGTCGCAAGGCCAGCGCCGCCGGCCCCTTCAGCGTCGTCGCGATATCGGCATCGTCGAATCGCACCTCGCCGTGCGTCGGTGCGTACAGACCGACCAGCAGACGGGCCACGGTGCTCTTGCCGCAGCCCGACTCCCCGACCAGCGCCAGCGTCTTTCCCTTCTCGATCGAGAAGCTGACGCCGTCCACGGCATGGACGAACTGCCGGGACTTGCGCTCGATCACGCGGTTCAGCCATGGCGCCGACACGTCGAAGGTCTTCGCCAGGTCGCGGACCTCGACCAGCGCCGCGCCAGGCCGAACCTGCGCCGCATCGCCGGTCGCGACCGCCGGTCCCGCCGCGCGTGGCGTCCCGTTCACGACCGTCATGCGACACCTCCCTGCACGACGGCGGCGTTCGCGGCATGCAACCAGCACGCCGCCTGGGTCGCGGGCGCCTTCATCAACTCGGGGCGCTGCTCGTGGCAGCGATCGAATGCCCGCGGGCAACGCGGATGGAAAGCGCAACCCGTCGGGATCGACGTGAGCCGCGGCATCGCGCCGTCGATCTGCACCAGCCGCTCTCGGTCCTCGTCCATCGCGGGGATGGATCCCATCAATCCCGAGGTGTACGGATGACCGGGGCGATGGATCACCTCCTGGACCGGTCCGATCTCCGCCACGCGCCCGGCATACATCACCGCGACACGGTCGCAGGTCTCCGCGATCACGCCCATGTCGTGCGTGACCAGCATGACTGCGGCGCCTTGCTCCCGGCACACGCGCTTGAGCAAGGCGATGATCTGCGCCTGGATCGACACGTCCAGCGCCGTCGTCGGCTCGTCCGCGACGATGAGCTTCGGATCGGCCGCGAGCGCGAGCGCGATCACCACGCGCTGTCGCATGCCGCCGGAGAACTGGTGCGGGTACTGGTCCACGCGCGCCTCGGGCGCCGGGATGCCGGTGGCCGCGAGCAGCTCGATCGCGCGGGCGCGCGCCTGCTTCGCGCTCAGGCCAAGATGCGTCGTGATCGTCTCGACCAGTTGCCGCCCCACCGTGTACAGCGGATTGAGCGAGGTCAGCGGATCCTGGAAGATCGCGCCGATCTGCCGGCCGCGCACACGGCGCATCTGATCGGCAGGCAGGTTGTCGATGCGTCGGCCTTCAAGCAGGATCTCGCCGCCGGCGATGCGGCCCGGCGGCTCGAGCAGGCCGATGATCGCGGCGCCGGTCAGCGACTTGCCGGCGCCGGATTCGCCGACGACGCCGAGCACTTCACCCGGTGCGATGTCGAAGGACACGTCGTCCAGCGCGAGCAGCGTGCCGCGCCGGGTCGGGAACTCCACGCGCAGATGGCGGACTTGCAAAAGAGGTGCGGGGGCGGTCATGGGCTGTCCATCCAATCAGCGCAGACGGGGATTGAGCGCATCGCGCAACCAATCGCCGAGCATGTTCACCGACACCGTGATCAGTACCAGCATCGTGCTGGGCCAGATGGTGATCCACCATTCCCCGGAGAACAGGAAGTCGTTGCCGATGCGGATCAGGGTGCCCAGCGAGGGACTGGTCGGCGGGACGCCGACGCCCAGGAAGGACAGGGTGGCCTCGGTCAGGATCGCCGACGCGACCTGCAGCGTCGCCAGCACCAGCACGGGGCCGGTGACGTTGGGCAGCACATGGCGCCACATGATCGCCATGGGCTGGACACCGATCACGCGCGCGGCCTGCACGTATTCCTTGTTGCGCTCGACCATCGTCGAGCCGCGCACCGTGCGCGCGTACTGCACCCAGCCTGTCAGCGAGATCGCCAGGATCAGCACCGCGAAGGCGAGCGACTCGTGCGCGTCCTTGAAGACGACGCGCCCCACGCCGTCGATCAGCAGCGCGATCAGGATCGACGGAAAGGACAGCATCACGTCGCAGATGCGCATGATGAACGCGTCCACCTTGCCGCCGACGAAGCCGGACAGCAATCCCAGGCCGACGCCGATGATCATCGACAGGATCACCGAGGCCACGCCCACCAGCAGCGAGATGCGAGCGCCGTACATGATCGCGGACAGGAGATCGCGTCCCTGGTCGTCGGTGCCGAGCAGGTACTTGGCCGAGCCGCCCTCGATCCAGGCCGGCGGCAGCCGGGAGTCCATCAGCTCCAGCGCGGAGAGATCGAACGGATCGTGCGGCGCGATCCAGTTCGCGAACAGCGCGCAGACCAGGCAGCAGAGCGCGACGAAAGCCGCGACCATCGCGAACGGCGATCGGGTGAACGAGTGCCAGACATCGCCGTCGAAGAAGCGCTTGAGCGCATTCGGCGGACGCGGAGCCGGCGCGCCGGAGGCCGGCGGAGGAGGAAGGGAGGCGGTCATGCGGGGATCGCGGAGGCGGGGAATGGCGGGCTTTGGCGGGCTGTCGTAGCGATGGGGCGGGACGGACCCGCTCAATGCGGCGCGAGTGGGAGTCCCTGCTCGACAAGGGCCGCGAACAGCGCGGACCCGAGCGGCAGGATCTCGTCATTGAAGTCGTAGCGCGGCTGATGCAGGCCGCAGGGACCGCCCTGCCCCAGTCGGAGATAGGCGCCGGGCCGCGCCTGCAACATGAAGGCGAAGTCCTCGGAGCCCATGCTGGGCACGAGCTTGTCGTCGACGTTCTCGGCGCCGACCAGCGATTGCGCGACGCGCACGGCGAAATCCGCTTCGCGCGCACTGTTGACCGTCGCCGGATAGAGGCGCTGGTAGTCGACCTTGGCGCTCGCGCCGAAGCCCAGCGCGACCGATTCGACCAGTCGCGTCATCCGCTCCTCGAGCAGTTGCTGCACTTCGGGCTTGAAGCTGCGGACGGTGCCGGTCAGCTGTGCGGCCTCGGGGATCACGCTGAAGGCGCTGGGTTCACCGGCGTGCATCGAGCAGAGGCTGACGACCGCCTGCTCGATCGGCGCGATGTTGCGCGACACCAGGCTCTGCACCGCGGTGATCACATGGCCGGCGATCAATACCGGATCGACGCTCAGGTGGGGGTGCGCGCCGTGGCCGCCGCGTCCCTGGATCGTGATGTTCACGCGGTCCGCCGCGGCCATCATCGCGCCTCGGTTCAAGCCGATCTTGCCCGGCGGCAGGTGCGGCCAGTTGTGCATCGCGTAGATGGACTCCACCGGGAAGCGCTCGAACAGGCCGTCGGCGATCATCTCGCGCGCACCGCCGTATCCCTCTTCGCCAGGCTGGAACACCAGCACCGCCGTGCCCGCGAAGCGTCTCGTCTGCGCCAGGTAGCGGGCCGTGCCCACCAGCATCGCGCAATGGCCGTCATGGCCGCACGCATGCATCAGCCCGGGCGTCGACGACCGCCAGGCGAAGTCGTTCTGTTCGCGCAGCGGCAGCGCGTCCATGTCTGCGCGCAGCCCGAAAAGCCTGGGCGGCGTGCCCGGCGTCGTCTGTCCATGGATGGTCGCGACGATCCCGGTACGGCCCAGGCCCTGGTGGATCTCGTCGACACCGCAAGCCTTCAGCGCCTGCACGATGCGCGCGGCGGTGCGGTGCTCCTCGAAACCGAGTTCCGGCATCGTGTGCAGCTCACGTCGCAAGGCGACGAGTTCACCGCGCGCCTCGAAGAGGCGCTGGTAGGTGCCCGCCGCGCTGGCGGTCAAATGCTCTGGGACGTTCATGTCAGTGCGCGCCGCCGCTCACGCGCAAGCGCGGATCGACGGCGAAGTACAGCAGGTCGACGACCAGGTTGATCACGACGAAGATCAGCGAGATCAGGCAGAGGTAGGCCGCCATCACCGGAATATCGGCGAACTGGACCGCCTGGATGAACAGCAACCCCATGCCGGGCCATTGAAACACGGTCTCCGTGATGATCGCAAAGGCAATCAGCGATCCCAACTGCAAGCCGGTGATCGTGATGACCGGCACCAGCGTGTTCTTCAGCGCGTGTCCGAAGTAGATCGTCCGGTCGCTCAGACCCCGCGCGCGCGCGAACTTGATGTAGTCGGCGCGCAGCACCTCCAGCATCTCGGCCCGCACGATGCGCATGATCAGCGTCAGCTGGAACACCGCCAGCGTGACGCCCGGCAGCAGCAGGTGACGCAGGCCGTCGCCGGTGAGCAGACCGGTGCTCCACGCGCCGAGCATCACGACCTCGCCCCGGCCGTAGCTCGGCAGCCAGGCCAGTTGGACCGCGAAGACGAGGATCAGCAGGATCCCGATGAGGAACGTCGGCAGCGCGACGCCCAGCAGCGACAGCGTCATCAGCAGCTGCGAGCCGAAGCTCCCCCGTCTCAGCGCTGCGTAGACCCCCAACGGGATACCGAACACCAGCGCGATGACGGCCGCCGTCGCCGACAACTCGAGCGTCGCCGGCAAGCGCTCGGCGATCAGCGCGGACACCTTGCGTCCCTGTTTCAGGCTGACACCGAATTCGCCTTGCGCGGCGTTGCCGGCGAAATGCGCGAACTGCACCATGAAGCTCTGATCGAGTCCCAGGTCCTTGCGCAGCTGCTCGCGCTGTTCGGGCGTGGCGTCCTGGCCGAGCAGGTTGTTGACCGGGTCGCCGACGTACTGGAACAGCATGAAGGCGATGAAGGCCACCGTCAGCATGACGACGAGGGCCTGCGCCAGACGGCGAAGAATGAAAACCAGCATGGACGGGGGCCTCCGGCATGGGCTCGGGCGATGCGGCTTGTGACCGGCCCTGGCACGACCTGACCCCGGAGGCGGGACGCTTCAGAAGGAAGCATCATCAAGGAGCGTACGCCCACCGGCAAGTGGGTAAGCCCTTGACGCGGCATGAACGCGACGTCGCTCGAACCGATGCGCGCCCACGAAAAAACCGCCCGGAGGCGGTTTGACGGAAGGCCGGCGCGCGCGGCACGCCGCGCGCGATGGCACGGATCAGAAGCGGTGGCGGATACCGACGATCGATCCGCCGCGCTTTTCGGCGTTGTTGGCGAAGCGGACCGCGCCTTCGTGCTTGGTGTAATCCAGCTCGAGGTAGGCGTCCGTGCGCTTGGAGAAGGCGTAGTCGGCGACGAAGGCGACGTAGTGTCCCTTGCTCTTGGTGTTGGCCAGTGCCGCAGAGTAGTGCGTCTGCGTGGCGTACCAGTAGTGGGCGCCCAGATTCAGCTGCGGGGTCAGTTGGTAGGCTGCGCCGACCGAAATCATGTCCCGCTTCTTCACGTCGTTCGCAGCCGCATTCAGCACGTTGCCCAGCAGGCCGGACGTGTAGGCCGCACCCAGCAGACCGCCGCGGTCGAACTTGTTGGTCGCCCAGGACAGGTTGATGTACCACGGGCCGCTCGTGTATGCGCCGCCTGCGGTGTAGCCCTTGACCTTCTTGCCGAGCGTGTCCTCGACCTGCAGGAAAGCACCGCCGAAGGCGATCGGGCCCTGGTTGTAGCGCAGCAGACCGCCGAAGGACTTGTTCTGCGAGTTGCCTTCACCGGCGGAGACCTGGACCTCGCCACGGATGGGGCCCTTCTCGAACAGGTACTTGACCATGTTGTCCTGGCGGGCGCCCATCGAGAGGCCGATTTCAGGCTTGTACGCCTCGATGTAGGGCGAGTACTTGAACGACGCGTAGGTCGACGTGTAGATGTCGAACAGGATGTTGTACTGGCGGCCCAGCGTGAGGCGACCGAAGTCGGCGGACTGGATGCCAACCCAGGACTGGCGCCAGAAGTCGGCCGCTGCCACGGTGCCTGTGTCCGAGTTCAGGCGGTGCTCCAGGTTGGCGATGGCCTTCAGGCCGCCACCCATGTCCTCGGTCACGTTCACGCCGAGCCGGCTCTGGGACATGCCGCCAGGGATGACTTGCTTCTCCGAGCTTCCGGCGTTCGCGTTGCTGGTCCAGCGCAGACCCACGTCCACGATGCCGTAGAGCTGCACGCTCGACTGTGCCCAGGCGGCGCTGGTGCTCGCTGCCAGGATGCTCAGCGCCAAGGCGGCTTTTTTCATGTGATGTCTCCTATTTGTTTGGTGTGGTCGCCGGAATCGATTCTCAGCGAAGCCCCCAGACGGAGACGCTTTGTGTTGCACATCGCCCACGCGAGCAAACCCTGTCAAGTTTGTGACGCCACGACAGAGGGAAAACCCGCGATCACTGTCTACAAAATCCACAACAGTGCGTTGCGGCGACAGTGCTTGATCGACACGCGCAAGACCTGGCACCTGCGCGACACCACCCGTACGGGCAAACGTTGAGACGAAAAAAAGCCGCCCCGAGGGGCGGCTTTCGTAGCGCAGTGCGCTGATCCGGGGATCAGAAGCTGTGCTTGACGCCGACGTCCAGGCCGCCCGACTTGCCACCGCGAGCGGCAGCAACGGCGTTGTTCTGAACGCGGAAGTTCGCGTTGTCGTTGTCGATGATCGACGCGGTCGTGTACAGCGCGGTGCGCTTCGACAGGTTGTGCTGGTAGCCGATCGAGAAAGCTTGCGCGTCGCCGCGGGAAGCCACGACAGCGTCAGCAGCACCGTTGGTCTCAGCCTTGGTGTACTGGGCGGTCACCGAGCCGGCAGCCGTCACCGGGACCACGGCGCCAACGGTGAAGAGGTTCTGCTTGCGCGAACCGAACTTCAGCTGGCTGAACAGACCTTGCACCTTCACGACCTTGAAGTCGTAGCTGGCGCCCAGCGACAGCTGCTTGAACTTCGAGCCCAGCGAGTCGGTCGACTGGTAGCCACCGGCGACGTTGAAGTCGGCGATCTTGTAGCCCAGACGGCCACCGAACGACTTCTTGCCGTCGGTGCCTTCACCAGCGGCCACGTCGAACGAGCCGTACACGCCGCCCAGGTCGGCCGGCAGGAAGTACTGAACCAGGTTGTCCGAACGGTTGATCGTGTCGATGTTCGAACCCAGCAGGCTGTACGTGCGGGTGACGTCGCCCAGACCGGTGGTCGAGTAGACATCGAAGTCATCGACGACCAGGCGGGTCGAGGTCTTGCCACGGCCCAGACGGACTTCACCGAAGTCGCCCATCAGGCTCACGGAAGCGCGACGGCCCCAGAAACGGGAAGCGTCAGCGGTGCCGGTGTCGGCAGCCAGGGCGCCTTCCAGCCAGAAGCCAGCCTTCAGGCCGCCACCCAGGTCTTCGACGCCACGGACGCCGATGCGGCTGGAGGAGCTGCCGTCGTTCGTCAGTTGCTTCGTGTCGTTGCCATTGGCCTTCGTGTAACGGGCGGCCACGTCGATCACGCCGAACAGCGTCACGGACGATTGAGCGGCAGCGGCACCAGCGAAACCAGCCAGCACTGCCAGCGCGACGAGAGATTTCTTCATTAGAGACTCCTAGATCTTCAATGAGGTTGCGGTTGGTAGATCACCCGCAAACCAAGCTCCTGCAATGAAGCTGTGGTGTATTGCAACAGGTCCCATCACGCCTGACCAGCAGCCACCCCGTAAAAGTCCTGATTTCGTTGGATCGAAGCAACGCGTATGGGATTAAAAAATTGTGTCATCACGCATTCGCACAAAGGATCGACCTGGGTCGGCGAACCGCTTGACGCCCCGCTTCTAAACTGCGGAGCCATGCCCACGGCGAGCATTCAAGATGGAATTTCGGCCTCAGCGCCCAGCGCGCATACTTTCCAGAACGGACGCGTGGATATCCACGCTGGACCACGGCTTGAAGACGCTGGCGGGGGTGGCGCCCATGGCGCGACCTGCGCCTGAGGCACCAACGCCGGATGCCCCGCTGGACGAATCGCAACGGAAACTGGCGGCGTCGCTGATGCGGGTCAACCATGTCGGCGAGGTCTGCGCGCAGGCACTCTACCGCGCCCAGGCCTTGACCACACGCGATGACGCCCTCCGGCAGCACCTCGAACACGCCGCCCAGGAGGAGATCGACCATCTCGCGTGGTGCGCCGATCGGCTGCGCGCGCTCAACGACCGCCCTAGCCTGCTCAATCCCCTCTGGTACGGCGGCGCCTTCGCGATCGGATCGATCGCCGGGCTGATCGGCGACAAGGTCAGCCTGGGTTTCGTCATCGAGACCGAGCGCCAGGTGGAGGCCCATCTGGCCAGCCACCTGACGCGTCTGCCAGAAGGCGACCGCAGTTCCAGGGCCGTCGTGGCGCAGATGAAGGAAGAAGAAGCCCGCCACGCCGAGGAGGCGAGGGAACTGGGTGGCGTCGAGCTGCCTGCACCGGTTCGCGGGCTGATGCGACTCGCTGCCAAGGTCATGACGCGCACCGCCCACCATCTCTAGCAGCTCAGCAGGCCCCGCCCTCCCGCCGGCGAAGCGGATCAGCCTTCGACGATCTCCACCGACGTCGTGATTTCGGCGGTCTTCGCCAGCATGATGCTGGCGGAACAATACTTCTCATGGGAGAGCTGCACCGCGCGCTCGACCGTGGCCTGCGGCAGGTTCTTTCCTGTCACGACGAAGTGCATGTGGATCTTCGTGAAGACCTTGGGATCGACCTCCGCGCGGTCGGCGCTCAGCTTGACCTGGCAGCCGCGGACATCGTGCCGGCCGCGCTTGAGGATGAGCACCACGTCATAGGCCGTGCAGCCGCCGGTGCCGGCCAGCACCGTCTCCATCGGACGCGGCGCCAGATTGCGCCCGCCGCCGTCCGGCGCGCCGTCCATGGCGATCATGTGGCCGCTGCCGGTCTCAGCGATGAAGCTCATGCCCTCGGCGCCCATCCAGTTGATCGTGCATTCCATCGTCGTTCCTTCGTTCCATGAGCCGTTCGAGCCACTCGGCGGCGATCTGACCCCATTTATCAGGCGACCGCTCGTCATGGCCACCTGCTCTGGCGGTGATTTTGCGCATTTAGAGGCCCGACTCCAGGGCCGGAGACCTCAAAAAATATTGCAGCGCAACATGCATCCCCCCTAGAATTCTAGGCATGCGATAGCGCTGTCCCAACTGTGGGGGCAGCCCTCGCACCGATTGTCTCCTCCACCGCCTCCATGGTGGATTCAGCCCGAGGCCACAAGCCTCGGGCTTTTTTTCGTCCCGACTCCGCCTCCACTTCCGCCCGTCAGGCGCCATGCCGGGCCAGCAAGGCTGGCTCCTCCAATGGCGAAAGCGCACCAGCGCGCAGCCGTCCACGCTCCGCCGCGCCCCGGGCAAACCCTGGCTATCATCGTCCGCCCGACTCCCGCCGCGTCCCGCGCGGGAAAGGGAACTGGAGGGATTTCCATGGCCGGCACCCGCCGCGCATCGCGCAAGACCACCTCGAGGCGCCCGTCGTCTCAACACCCGGCCTTACTCCCGGCGGATCAGAGTTATCTGCAACGGATTCTTAACGCCAAGGTGTATGAGGTGGCGCAGGAAACTCCTCTCGACGCCGCCCGCAATCTCTCCAAGCGCATCGGCAACAAGGTCTGGCTGAAACGCGAAGATCAGCAGCCGGTATTCAGCTTCAAATTGCGGGGCGCCTATAACAAGATGGCAAATCTCGCGCCCGAGCAATTGGCGCGCGGCGTGATTTGCGCGTCGGCGGGTAATCACGCGCAAGGGGTGGCGCTGTCGGCGAAGAAACTCGGCTGCCGCGCCGTCATCGTGATGCCGGTGACCACGCCCAAGGTCAAGATCGACGCCGTCCAGGCCCTGGGCGGCGAGGTCGTCCTTTCTGGCGAATCCTTCACCGACGCCTACGGCCATGCGCTGGAGCTGGAGCAGCAGCACGGGCTGAGCTTCGTCCACCCGTTCGACGATCCCGACGTCATCGCCGGCCAGGGAACGATCGCGATGGAGGTCCTTCGCCAGCATCCCGGTCCCATCGACGCCATCTTCGTCGCGATCGGCGGCGGCGGCCTGATCTCCGGCGTGGCGGCCTACATCAAGGCGGTGCGGCCGGAGATCAAGGTCATCGGCGTCCAGACCAAGGATTCGGACGCCATGGTGCGTTCGGTGCGCGCCGGCAAGCGGGTGACGCTGAGCGACGTGGGCCTGTTTTCGGACGGCACCGCGGTCAAGCTGGTGGGCGAGGAGACCTTCCGCATCTGCCGCGAACTTGTCGACGATTACCTCCTCGTCGACACGGACGCCGTCTGCGCCGCGATCAAGGACGTCTTCGTCGACACGCGCAGCATCCTGGAGCCCGCCGGCGGCCTGGGCGTCGCGGCGATCAAGCAGTACGCGGCGCAACACGGGACCAGGGGCGAAACCTACGTCGCCATCACCTGCGGCGCGAACATGAACTTCGACCGGCTGCGTTTCGTCGCCGAGCGGGCCGAGGTCGGTGAGGAGCGCGAGGCGCTGTTCGCCGTCACCATCCCCGAGGAACGTGGCAGCTTCCGGCGCTTCTGCGAGTTGGTCCAGGGACGCAGCGTCACCGAGTTCAACTACCGCATCTCCGACCGCCAAGTGGCGCACGTCTTCGTGGGCGTCTCCATCACAAAGCGCGAGGAGGCCGACAAGCTGGTCCGCAGCTTCGAGCGGCACCGCTTCGCCACCGTCGATCTCACTGACGACGAACTGGCCAAGCAGCACGTCCGCCACATGGTGGGCGGCCGCACCGAGCTCGCGGAGAACGAGCGCCTGTTCCGCTTCATCTTCCCGGAGCGGCCCGGCGCCTTGATGCGTTTCCTTTCCAGCATGAGCCCGGACTGGAACATCAGCCTGTTCCACTACCGCAACCAGGGCGCGGACTACGGTCGCATCCTCGTCGGACTGCAGGTGCCCAAGGGCGACGGCAAGGCGTTCAAGACCTTCCTCGACCAGTTGAACTATCCGTACACCGAGGAAACCGACAACCCCGTGTACCGCCTGTTCCTGCGTTGAGCGCCCACCCGTCCGTTACGGATTGACACCAACAGCCTGCCCCTGGGACAAGGGGCAGACCTCGGGCGTCGGGGGCAATTGCCGATGGCCCGACTTCGGCGCGGCCCGAGAATGGCGGTCCCCATGTCCATTCATCAGTCCCTCATCTCCCCGACCGCCAATCCGGAGCTGGAACGCGCCCTGCGCCAGCGTCTGGAGCGCCGCTGCTCGCTGGCCGGCCGGCTAGGGGAACTGGAGCCGCTCGCGGTGCGGCTGGGCCTGATCCAGGCGACACAGACGCCGAAGTTCCGCGACCCGACCCTGGTGCTGTTCGCGGCCGACCACGGCCTGGCCGTGGACGGCATCGCATTGCCCAACGGTCGCAGCACGCGCGAGCAGGCCCTGCTCGCCCTGCAGCATCGGTTGCCCTCGACCGTGTTCGCGCGCAACCAGGGCATGCACGTCACGGTCGTCGACTGCGGCATCGCGGAACCGCTCAGTCCGCAGCAACGCCTGCTCGCGCGCAAGATCGCGCATGGCACCCGCAACTCGCGGGCCGGCGCGGCGATGACGGTCGAACAGGCACATGCCGGAGTGCGCGTCGGCATGGAGATCTCTGACAACCTCGCGGGCAACGTGATCGCCTGCGCGGGCCTCGGCCAGGGATCGCTGGAGGCCTCGGCCCTGGTCCTCTCCCGACTGATGGACATGCCGGTGCAGGACTTCATCATTTCCGGCCCCGACATGCCGCATGAGGACCTGTCCCACCTCATGCTGGTGCTGCAAGGGGCGCAGCAGCGGCACCGCGACGTCCGGGAACCGATGGCGGTCCTGGCGGCCTTCGGCGGTTTCGAGCTGGCGGTCATGGTCGGCGCCATGCTGGTGGCCGCGTCCAAGCGTCAATTGATCCTGGTGGACGGCATTCCCGCATGCGCGGCACTGAAGGTGGCGTCGATGATCGCGCCGCCGGTCACCGACTACGCGGTGTTCTGCCGCAGCACCACCCATCGCGGCCTCGACGAAGCCCTGCAGCTCTTCCACGCCGCGGCGCTGCTGGAACTCGGCATGGCATGCGGGGACGGCACCGGCGCGACGCTGGCGTGGCCGCTGGTGCGTTGCGCGGCGGCGTTGCTGACGGAAGTCCAGGACCTGCCCGACGGCACCATCCACAGCCGCCCCTCCGACCTCCGCGACACGGCGACCAGCGGTCCGGGCGCATTGCACACGGGACCGGGTCGGTCCACGCTGGGAAGCAAGTACTGACCCCATGCGCGGCCAGCGCCTGGGCACTCGCACGCGCTACCTCTTCGGGATTACTTGATGGGGTTGGCGCTGCCGTCGCCGGGCGGCATCTGCGGCAGCGACCCGGTGACGGCCGTCGGCGGCACGATGCCGTCAGGTCCCGGCGCGCCGGCATGCGGCGGCATCTGCGGGCCGAAGTTCGGCGGAGGCGCCATGCCGCCACCCGGCGCGAACTGAGGCGGCTGTGCCGGCATGACCATGGACAGATCAGGCGCGCCCGGCGCGAGGCTCAGCCGCACCGTCACTGCGTCGCCGACGCCGAGCCCGACATCCCGTCGATTGATCTCGATCAGTTTCAGGTCGCCTTCGACCAGAGCGCCCATGCGCACGGGCTTGGGTGGCGCACCGGCGATGGCGATCAGCGCGACGCCTTCACCCGGATAACGCCCACCGGTGGTCGGCGCCACCACGCCCAACAACTGGAAGCGCGACGAGGCGGCCTCGACCGGCGTCTCCACCACCTTGGCGGCAGCGAACAATCGAGTCCAGTCGGCGGGCGCGCCTTCGGACACCGCCGAACGCGTCATGGCGGGCGCTTGAGGCCCCTTCACCATCAGCGTCAATGCCCAATAAGCGAGGCTCGCCGCCATCGCCGCCCAGACTACGAAGCTTAACCATCGTGCATGCATCCGACGATTATGATGCAGCGCGATGGGCCACCAAGGGCGGCCCCACGAGGATTGCAACACCATGCATCGACCCGTTTCCCTGTCCGCTCCGCGCCGCGCGCGCGGCTTCACGCTGATCGAACTGATCGTCGCCATCACCATCGTCGCCGTCATGGGCGCGGTGGTCGTGCCGGCGGTGATGAATCACGTGTCCGAAGCCCGCCGCACCGCGGCGCGCTCCGACGTCAACACGTTGATGCAGGCGCTCAAGCTCTACAAGATGGACAACGGCCGCTTCCCGAGCGGCGACCAGGGACTGGGCGCGCTCGTGGCCAAGCCCACCAGCGGCCCCGCGGCGCCGAACTGGAAGGTCTACATCGAGAAACTGCCCAAGGATCCCTGGGGCAATCCTTACCAGTACGACAACCCCGGCCTGAAGGGCGAAGTCGACATCTACAGCCTGGGCGCCGACGGCAAGCCGGGCGGCGAAGGCTCCGACGCCGACATCGGCTCCTGGGAATAAGCGCGCGGTCCGCCGTGCGTGTCCTCCCTCCCCTCGCCGACCGCCCAGCGCCGTGCGCACGCGTCCGTCCGGCCGACTGCTCCAGCGCGGCTTCACGCTGATCGAGCTGATCGTCGCGATCACGATCGTGGCGATCGCCAGCGCCACCGTTGCGGTCGCCGTGCGCGACCGCGCCGACGTGCAGTTGGAGCGCGAGGCGCTGCTGTTGGCCGCCGTGCTGGAAACTGCGCGGTCCGAAGCCCGCGCGGCTTCGCTGGACGTGCGGTGGGTCCCTGATTCGAACAGCGACGCCTCCCGCTACCGCATCACCGGTCTGCCGGTGGCGCTGATCAAGCGGCTGGATCTGGAGCGCCCCTGGCTGGGCGACCCGCCGATCGTCGAGATCGAGAGCGCGAACCCCACCGGCCGCGCGATCCGCCTCGGCCCCGAGCCGCTGATCGGCGCGCAGCGCGTGACGCTGATCCGCGGCGACCACCGCATCACGCTCGCCACGGACGGCCTGCGTCCTTTCGCCATCGCGAAGGGCGGCGCATGACCATCGGCATGCCTTCGTCGCGAGGCCGCGGCTTCACACTCGTCGAGGTGCTGGTGGCGGTGACGATCGTCGCGCTGTGCCTGGCGGCGGGGCTGCGCGCCGCCGGCGCAATGACCTCGAATTCCGACCGGCTGGCGATCAACTCGCTGGCCCAGTGGTGCGCCGAGAACGAACTCACCGAGATGCGTCTGACCAAGACCTTCCCGAGCATCGGCGACAACAGCGTCACCTGCGCGCAGCTGGGACGCGACTTCAACGTCAAGATGGCGGTGCGCGGCACGCCGAATCCGAACTTCCGCCGCGTCGAGGCCCAGGTCTTCGACGACCGCGACCGGCCGCTGCTGACGATCACCACCATCGTGGGACGCAACTCCTGATGCGCCGCTCGGCAGGCCCTTCCCGGCGCGCGGCGCGCGGGTTCACGCTGATCGAGGTCGTGGTCGCGCTCGTGGTGATGGCGATCATGTCGGTGATGGCGTGGCGCGCGGTGTCCGCGCTGACGACCAGCCGCGAGCGCAACGAGGCCGCGATGGATCGTGCCGAGACGCTGCAGACCCTGATCCGCCAGTGGGAGCTGGACCTGCGCGAGGTCCAGAAGAGCGACGTTTTTGACGCCCTGACCTTCGACGGCGCGACGCTGCGCGTCACGCGCCGGCGCGAGACCGGGCTGCAGCTCGTCGCGTGGCAACTGAAGGAAGGCCGGCTGGCGCGTTGGGAGTCGCAGACCCTGAACAGCGCCGACGCGCTGCGCGATGCCTGGTTCCGCAGTCAGCAGCTCAGTGCCAAGGAGATGCGCGAGCTGCCCGGCCTCGACCGCGTCACCGGCTGGCAGATGTACTTCTTCCAGCGCGGCGCCTGGGCCAATGCCCAGTCCACGCTGGACAAGGACACCGATCAGGCGAACAAGGACGCGGCGGCGACCAGCGCCGTGCCGGAAGGCGTGCGCATGCGGCTGCAATTCGGCGAGGACAGCGGCTACCGCGGCGAGCTGATCCGCGAAGTCGCCGTCGAGGGCGGCAGCTGATGCGTACCGCGCCTGCGCGCCCCCACGTGGCGACGCGTTCGCGACGCGGCGCGGCCCTGCTCACCGCGCTGCTGATCGTGGTGCTGGTGACGACCTTGTCCGCCGCGATGGTGTGGCGGCAGTCGCGCTCGATCCAGATCGAGGCGGCGGACCGCGGCCGCACCCAGGCGGACTGGGTGCTGCAGGGCGCGCTGGACTGGGCACGGCTGATCCTCAGCGAGGACGTCAAGTCCGGTCGCAGCAAGGCCGCGCAGAGCGACGACCTCGGCGAAGTGTGGGCGGTGCCGCTGGCCGAGGCCCGGCTGTCGAGCTTCCTGTCGCAGGACGAGAACAAGTCGGAGGATGCAGGCCCGGACGCCTTCCTGTCCGGCCACATCGAGGACGCGCAAGGCCTGTTCAACCTGCGCAACCTGGAGACGCAGCCGACGCAGCCCCAGGCCGGGCAACCGCCGGACGCGCAGGCCGTCCAGAAAGCCCTCGACAACCTGAATGCCGCGCGCCGCATCTTCCAGCGCGCGGGCATGAGCGCCTCGATCGCCGAACAGGTCCAGAAGAGCCTCATCGCCTCCGCGGGGGGCAAGGGCACGGACCAGCAGGGCGACGTGCCGCTGAGACCGGCGCGGATCGAGCAGCTGCGCTGGTTCGGCCTCAACGAGGAACAGGTGGCGCGCCTGGGCACCCTGGCGGTGCTGCTGCCGAAGGCGGGGACCACGCTGAACCTGAATACCGCGCCGCGGGAAGTCATCGCGGATGTCCTGGGCGTCGACCTCGGTGTCGCCGACAGCATCGTTCGCACCCGCCAGAGCAAGGCCTTCACGGCCTGGGACGACCGGCTTTCCAGCCTCGTGCCGGGGCTGCCCTCCACCGATACGCGCCGGGCGATGGCCGCCTTCACCTCGAACTACTTTTTCGTCGAGGGCCAGCTGCGCATGGACGATCGGATCCTGGCCCAGCGGTCGCTGGTGTTCCGGGACGGTACCAACGTCCGCGTGATGGATCGGCAGCGCCTGCTTCGCCAATCGGCATTGCCCGGCACGCCCGGCTACGGGGCCGCGCCGTGATCGCTGCGGACGACGTCGCGCGCGGCCCACAGGCGCTTGAAACGAATCGAAAGAAGAGGGACGGGATGCATGCACTTGTAAAAGCGCGACTACGGGCTTGCTCGGGGGCTTACGGCCCCGTTTCGTCACGCAAGCCCTCCTAGAATCCGCGATCCTATGAGTACCCTGCTCATCCTCCTGCCGGCCAGCCCGCCTCAGAACGGTGCCGCCCCGCTCGACTACGAATTCTGGTTCAGCCACGACGCACAGGCGCCGGCCCACGCACACGGGCGCGGTCAGCGCGCCGCGCTGGACGCGATGCCGCACGCCGATCGCGTGATGCTGCTGCTGCGCGACGACCAGGTCAGTTGGCTCCCCGCGCAATTGCCCAAGATCAAGGGCGCAAAGTTGCGCGCCGCGATCGTCGGGGTGATGGAGGACCAGCTGCTCGAAGACGCCGACCGGCTGCACTTCGCGCTGATGCCCACGCCCGACGCCGAGGGCCAGTCCCACTGGGTCGCCGTGACCGCCCGCGAACCGCTGCGCGAGCATCTGCAGGCGATGGCAGCGGCCGGGCTGCTGATCGAGGCGCTGCGGCCACTGTCGTGGCCGCAGATCGCCAAGCCCGGCGACGAGGACGTCGAGGAAGGCGGCCACGTCTACGCCGGTTCCGACGACCGCCCCCGCCTGCGCGTCTCGCGCGCCGACGGCGTCGCGACCTTCCCGCTGGACAGCGGCGGTCTGCGCGGCTGGCTCGGCGAGGACTGGTGGACCGCGGCCCCCGTGACCGCGAGCCCCGCCGCCTCGGCCGTGGCCGAGCAGTGGCTGGGCCGCAAGGTGCGGGTGCTCAACGACGCCGAGCGCGTCTGGGCGGCCCGGGAGGCGCCGGTCAACCTGCTGCAGTTCGACCTGACGCCGCGCCAGCGCGGCTGGCAGCGCGTGCACCAGGCCTGGCAGACGCTGCAGTCGCCGACGTGGCGTCCCTTCCGCTGGGGCGTCATCGGACTGATCGCCGTGCAGGTGATCGGTCTGAACGCGATGGCCTGGCAGCAGGGCCGCGCCATCGACGCGCGCAAGACCGAACAGGAAACGCTGCTGCGCCAGGCCTTCCCGCAGATCCGCGTCGTCCGTGACGCGCGCGCCCAGATGCTCCGCGAGACCGAAACGCTGCGCGGCGGCGCCGGTCAGGTCGGCCCCGGCGACCTCGAAGACCTGCTCGGCGCGGTGGCGAGGGTCTGGCCGCAGGGCGAGCCGCCGCTGCCCAACGTCCGATTCGAACAGGGCCGGCTGACGCTGGCCGGACTGACCCAGCCGCAACGCGCCCAGTTGCGCGACCGGCTCGGTCAGGATCCCGCGCTGCGCGTCTCCGAAGAAGGCGACGCGCTCCAACTCAGCCTGCGACCCGACAACCGATGAACGCCATCACGACCATGCGACGGGACCTCACGGCCCGCTGGCAGGCCGCCACCCCGCGCGAACGCCTGATCGTGCGGCTGACCGCGACGTTCGTCGGCCTGCTGCTGCTCTGGCTGATCGCACTGGCGCCGGCCTGGGCCACGCTGCGCAAGGCGCCGGGCGAGATCGACCGGCTCGACCGCGAGCTCCAGCAGATGCGGTCGATGGCGCTGCAGGCGCAGACGCTGAAGCAGGCGGTGCCGGTGTCCACCGAGCAATCGATGACCGCCCTGCGCGCCGCGACGGCCCGACTGGGCCCCTCCGCTGAACTGACCATCACCGGTACGCAGGCCCAGCTGCGGCTGCGCGGCGTGCCCGGCGGCGCGCTGGCGATGTGGATCGGCGAGGCGCGCCAGGGCGCGCGCGCGCGTCCGCAGGAAGCCGAACTGCAAGCGGGGCCGCAGGGCTACACCGGTCGCCTGACCGTCGTGCTGCCGGCCGCGACGGGGAACTGAGCGATGGCCAAACAACCCCGCTTCATGGAGTCGGCTTTCGTCCAGTCGGCCTTCATGCTCCTGGCCGCGCCGGCCAAGGCCGTGGCGCTGGTCCGCACCGACCGTGGCGCGATGCGCTGGGCGGTCGTCGGCGCCGTGCTGGGCCTGCTGACCGCCATCGTGGTCTGGGCGCCCGCGGCCTGGCTGGCCAAGGCCGCAGCCTCGGCGACGAATGACCGGCTGCTGCTGGCCGACGCGCGCGGCAGCCTCTGGAACGGCAGCGCGCGCGTGATCCTCAGTCCCGGCGAAGGCAGCCGCGACGCGAGCGAACTGCCGCAACGCCTGGGCTGGACGCTGCGACCGGCCTGGATCGACGGCGGCCCGGGCGTGCGCCTGACGCTGGACCAGTCCTGCTGCATCAAGCCGGCGGCGCCGGTGACGGCGAGCTTCGGCCTGGACCGGCTCACCGTGCGCCTGCCCGACGCGACACCCGAACAGCCCTGGATCCGCTGGCCCGCCGCGTGGCTGGTCGGGCTGGGCACGCCCTGGAACACACTGGCGCCGGACGGTGTCATCGCCGTCAGCGCGCAGGGCTTCGTCTTCGAAGGCAAGGGCAAGGCGATCGCCGTGAGCGGCATGGCCCAGGTCGAACTGCGCGACTTCTCGTCGCGCCTGGCGCAGGTGTCGCCGCTGGGCAGCTATCGCATGGGCCTGGTGGGCGGCGGCGCGGCGCCGCAACTGATCCTGTCGACGATCCAGGGCCCGCTGCAACTGAGCGGGCAGGGCACCCTGGGCGCGACGCGGACGCAATTCCAGGGCGAGGCCACGGCCGCGCCCGGCAGCGAAGCCGCATTGGCCAATTTGTTGAACATCATCGGGCGGCGCCAGGGGGCGCGCTCGATCATCTCGGTGGGATGAGCATGAACAAGCACATGATGCGACCGACGGCGCTGGGCGTCGCGATCACCCTGATCGCGGGCAGCCTGCCGATGCAGGCCGGCGCACAGTCGACGCAGCAGAACCGCCGACAGCCGGCCGTGCGCGCGAGCACGCCGGTCACGCTGAACTTCGTCAACACCGACATCGAGGCGGTCTCCCGCGCGATGTCCGCCGCGCTGGGCAAGCCCATCCTGGTCGATCCCCGAGTCAAGGGCACGATGACGCTGACGGCGGAGACGCCGGTCCCCGTGCAGGAGGCCTACCTGAGCTATCTGGCCGCGCTGCGCGGCATGGGCTTCGCGATGGTCGAGACCGGCGGACTCCTCAAGCTGGTGCCCGAAGCGGAAGCCAAGCTGCAGACCGGCGCGGTGACCATCGCCGGCGAGTCGCGCACGCGCGGCGACCAGGTGGTGACGCAGATCTTCAAGCTCAGTCACGAGAACGCCAACAACCTGGTGGCGGTGCTGCGTCCGCTGATCACGCCGAACAACACGATCAACGCCAACCCGGGCAACAACAGCCTGGTGATCACCGACTACGCCGACAACCTGCAGCGGATCAGCCGCATCGTCGCGGCGCTGGACCAGCCCTCGAACACCGACATCGAGGTGATCCCGCTGCGCAACGCGGTGGCCTCGGACATCGTGCAACTGGTGCAGCGGCTGTCGGACGGCGGCGGCGCGCAGGGCGTCCAGGTGCAAGGCGGCGCGGGCGGCGGCAGCGGCAGCGTCATGGCCGATCCGCGCAGCAACGCGCTGATCGTGCGCGCGGCCAATCCGGCCAAGCTGATGCAGCTGCGCGCGATGATCGCCAAGCTCGACCAGCCCAGCAGCGACACCGGCGGCAGCATCCGCGTGATCTACCTGAAGAACGCGGACGCGGTGCGCCTGGCCACGGTGCTGCGCGCGGCGTACACGAACAACGCGGGACCGGGCGCGGGCGGCTCCAACAGCAGCGGTCAGGGCGGCACCGGCAACTTCGCCGGCGCACAGACCGGCAGCGGCGGACAGTCGGGCGGTTTCGCGGGCAACAGCTCCTCGTTCGGCGGCAGTTCGTCGAGCTCCGGCAGCAGCGGGTCCAGCGGCAGCGGCGGCTCTTCGACGCAGGTCGGCCAGACGGCGCAGGTGAACACCGGCGGTTTCGTGCAGGCGGATCCGGCGACCAACTCACTGATCATCACGGCGCCGGAGCCGATGTACCGCCAGATCCGCGCGGTCGTCGAGCAGCTCGACACGCGCCGCGCGCAGGTCTACGTGGAAGCGCTGATCGTGAAGGTCGACGCCAGCAAGGCCGGCCAGTTCGGCGTGCAGTTCCAGCAGCTGTTCGGCGAAGGCGCGATCGGAACCAACTTCGGCACCGGCTTCTCGAACATCCTGAACTTGACCGCCGCCACGGCCGGCGGCACCACGGGCGTCAGCAGCGCGATCTCCAGCGGCACGATCCCCACCGGCCTGAACGTGGGCATCATCAAGAAGGTCGGCAGCCTCTACACGCTGGGCGCCATCGCCAACGTGCTGGGTTCCGTGGCCGGCACCAATGTGCTTTCCACGCCCTCGCTGATCGTCCAGGACAACGAGGAAGCGGACCTGTTGATCGGCAGCAACGTGCCGGTGCTGACCGGCAACTCGACGACCACGTCGGGCACCACCACCAGCCCGTTCCAGACCTTCGAGCGCCGCGACGTCGGTCTGCGCCTGAAGGTGCGCGCCACCGTCGGCGAAAACGGCACCGTGCGGATGAAGGCGTATCAGGAGAACTCGAGCGTGGTCACGGGGGTGGCGAACTCGGCCACGCAAGGGCCGACCTTCGACAAGAGCGCGGTCGAGACCTCGGTGACGCTGGAAGACGGCCAGGTGCTGGTGATGGGCGGCATGCTGAAGGACGAGTACACCGACGGCGAGGACAAGGTGCCGGGCCTGGGCGACATCCCCATCCTGGGCAACCTGTTCAAGAACCAGAGCCGCAAGCGGACCAAGTCCAATCTGATGATCTTCCTGCGCCCCGTCATCCTGCGCACGCCGGAAAGCGCCGCGGCGCTGACGATGGACCGCTACGACGCGATCCGCGCCTATCAGCAGGAGTCCCAGCCGAAGAGCACCCTGGTGCTGCCCGACACCGGCGCGCCGCTGCTGCCGGAAAGGCCGGCGTCGACGCCAAGCGGCACGCTGCCCCAGCAGCTGCCGCTTCCGGTGTATCCGGCCTCGTCGCCGGTGCCGGGCGCCGCCACGCCGAGCAACACCAACCCGCCGAGCAACCCGCAAGGCCGTTGAGCCCGGAGCGATCATGGCCAGCCGCCATCCCCTTCCCTACGCCGTCGCCAAGGCGCAGCAGCTGCTGATCGAGGACGACGGCCAGCAGCGCACGCTGTGGGCCTCGCCGGCGCTGACGCTGCCGGTGCTGTCGGAGCTGCAGCGCGTCTACGCGCCGACGCGCATCGAATGCCTGAGCGTGGCCGAGCTCTCGACACGCATCCAGTCCGCCTACGCCGGCGGCGAGGACAACGCGGCGATGGTGATCGGCGAAGTCGAAAGCGCCGTCGACCTGTCGCGCATGATGCAGGACCTGCCGGCGGTCGCCGACCTGCTGGAGGCCGCGGACGACGCGCCCATCATCCGGATGCTCAACGCGCTGCTGACGCAGGCTGCGAACAACGGCGCGAGCGACATCCACATCGAGCCTTACGAGCGCGAAAGCTCGGTGCGATTCCGCGTCGACGGCACCTTGCGCGAGGTGGTCCGGCCGAACCGCGCGCTGCACGCGGCGCTGATCTCGCGGCTGAAGATCATGGCGGAACTCGACATCGCCGAGAAGCGGCTGCCGCAGGACGGCCGGATCTCGCTGCGCATCGGCGGCCGCGCGATCGACGTGCGGGTGAGCACGCTGCCCTCGGCGCACGGCGAGCGCGCGGTGCTGCGTCTGCTGGACAAGTCGGAATCGCGCTTCACGCTGACGGCCCTGGGCATGGACGGCGAGCGCCTGGAGCGTTTCCAGCGCGTGGTCCAGCAGCCGCACGGCATCGTGCTGGTGACGGGCCCGACGGGTTCGGGCAAGACGACGACGCTGTACGCGGCGCTGCAGACGGTGGACACGTCGACGACGAACGTGCTGACCGTCGAGGACCCGATCGAATACGAACTGCCCGGCATCGGGCAGACGCAGGTGAACTCGCGGATCGACCTGACCTTCGCGAAGGCGCTGCGCGCGATTTTGCGCCAGGACCCGGACGTCATCATGATCGGCGAAATCCGCGATTACGAGACGGCGCAGATCGCGATCCAGGCCTCGCTGACGGGTCACCTGGTGCTGGCGACGCTGCACACGAACGACGCGGTGAGCGCGGTGACGCGTCTCACCGACATGGGCGTGGAGCCCTTCCTGCTGAGCTCATCGCTGCTGGGCGTGCTGGCGCAGCGGCTGGTGCGCAAGCTGTGTCCGGTGTGCAAGTCGCCCGAGCCTCTGCCCGGCGGCGGCACACGCTACCACCCGGTGGGTTGCCCGGCCTGCTCGAGCAGCGGCTACAAGGGCCGGACCGGCGTGTACGAGCTGATGGTGAGCAATGACGCGATGCGCAGCCTGATCCACAACCAGGCGCCGGAGTCCGAGCTGCTGGCGGCGGCGCGCGCAAACGGCCTGCGCTCGATGCGCGAGGACGGCGACCGGCTGGTGGCGGCGGGCGTCACGTCCGAAGAGGAAGTGCTGCGGGTCACGCGCGAGTGATCGCTTTGATGCCACGGCCACACGAGCAGTAGAGACACGAGGTTCCGAGCGATGCCTGCCTTCAAGTACGACGCCCTGGATGCGTCCGGCAAATCCCGCACGGGCCTGCTGGAGGCGGACACGCTGAAAGCCGCGCGCTCGCAGCTGCGCACGCAGGGACTGGTGCCGCTGGACGTGAAGGCGGTGGCGGCGCAGCCGGGCAAGAAGGCGCGTTTCGCGCGACGCGCGTTCAAGGCGGCAGGGCTCGCGGTGTGGACGCGGCAGCTCGCGGGACTGATCTCGGCGGGACTGCCGCTGGAACGCTCGATGGCCGCGTTGGCCGATGAAGCCGAAGATCCACGCCAGCGCGAACTGATGTCGCAGCTGAAGGCGGAGGTCAACGCGGGTTCGTCGTTCGCGCGTGCGCTGGGCACGGCGCCGCGCGAGTTCGACGACGTCTACCGCGCGGTGGTCGCCGCGGGCGAACAGAGCGGCGCGCTGGGTCCGGTGCTGGAGAGCCTGGCGGACGACCTCGAGGAACAACAACGCCTGCGCTCGGAGCTCTTCGGCGCGCTGGCGTATCCGGTCATCGTCTGCATCATCGCGGTGCTGGCGGTGAGCTTCCTGCTGACCTACGTGGTGCCGCAGGTGGCGGCGGTGTTCACGCAGACGCGGCAGACGCTGCCGCTGCTGACGCGGATCATGATGGGCACCTCCGACGTGCTCCGCAACTGGGGCTGGGTGATCCTGATCATCGTGGTCGGCGGCTTCATCGGCACGAAGCAGCTGCTCAAGCGCGAAGGACCGCGACAGCGCTTCGACGCGGCCTTCCTGAACCTGCCCTTGCTGGGCCGGCTCGCGCGCGGCTACAACGCGGCGCGGTTCTCGGGCACGCTGGCGATGCTGGCGGGCGCGGGCGTGCCGATCCTGAAGGCGCTGCAGGCCGCGGCGGAGACGCTGTCCAACAGCGCGATGCGCGCCGACGCGATGGACGCGCTGGCGCAGGTCCGCGAGGGCGCGCCGCTAGGCGCGGCGCTGGCCGGCAAGAAGCGCTTCCCGGGGCTGCTGTCCATGTTCGCGCGACTGGGCGAGCAGACGGGTCAACTGCCCGACATGCTGCAGCGCGCGGCCAAGCAGCTCGGCAATGAAGTGAAGCGCCGCGCGATGACGCTGGCCACCCTGCTGGAACCGCTGCTCATCGTGGCGATGGGCGGCGTGGTGATGCTGATCGTGCTGTCGGTGCTGCTGCCGATCATCGACATGAACAAGCTGGCGGCGCAGTAAGCGCCCCACCGGCGCCCCGGGCGCCGGTGCTTCGAGTCGGTCGGCGGCCTATCATCGGGTCCATGCCCGCCTCTCTCGACGGCCGCCTGGTGGTGGCCCTTTCCTCCCGCGCGTTGTTCGACTTCGAAGAGGAGAACCAGCTCTTCGAGAACAGCGACGACCGCGCCTACATGCGCCTGCAGCAGCAGCGCCTGGACGAACCCGCCAAACCCGGCACCGCGTTCTCCCTCGTGCGCAAGCTGCTCGCGTTCAACGCGCCCGGCGGGACGCCCCGCGTCGAGGTCGTCGTGCTGTCGCGCAACGACCCGATCTCCGGCATGCGCGTGTTCCGGTCGGCCCAGCATTACGGCCTGAACATCGAGCGCGGCGTCTTCACGCGCGGTCACAGCCCCTGGCGCTACCTCAAGCCGCTCAAGGCGCAGCTCTTCCTCTCCGCCAACGAGGACGACGTGCGATCCGCGCTCGTCGCGGGCGTCGCCGCGGCCCGTGTTTTCCCGCAGTCGGCGCGCGCCTCCGCCGCCTATCCGGATGAACTCCGCATCGCCTTCGACGGCGACGCCGTGCTCTTCTCCGACGAGGCCGAACAGATCTACCAGCGCGACGGCCTCGACGCCTTCCAGGAGCACGAGATCGCCCGCAAGCTCACGCCCCTCCCCGCCGGCCCGTTCAAGCAGGTGCTGCATGAGCTGCAACGCCTGCAGGACGCGCCCGCCGTGCCGATGCGCCTGCGCACCGCCCTGGTCACCGCCCGCAGCGCGCCCGCCCACGAGCGCGCCATCCGCACGTTGATGGACTGGGACGTCGAGGTCGACGAGGCGATGTTCCTCGGCGGCCTGCCCAAGGGCGAATTCCTCCGAGAGTTCGAGCCCGACTTCTTCTTCGACGACCAGCACGGCCACGTGCAGAACGCCGTCCCGCATGTGCCCGCCGGGCACGTGGCCATGGGGGTGACGAACCGCTGAAGACTTTCGCGGCGCCAGAATCCGCGCCGCATGACTTCCGGCTGCCGTCAGGCCGGGCCCCCTCCACGCTCCGACGCTCCGCCCCGGACTCCCACAAGGAAGACCCACGATGCGCATCACGCTCCGCCGCCTGGCCATCGCCACGGCCTGCTCGATGGCCACCCTCGCCATCGCCGCCGAATCCATGGCCACCGCGACCGCCGCCGCAGGGACCGCCGACGCTGTCGCCCGCAACGCCCCGGCCCGGCCCGCCGTCACCGATCCCTCGCTCGGCTTCTACCGCCAGCCCGCGCTGCGCGGCGACCGGCTGGTCTTCGTCGCCGAGGGCGATCTCTGGCAGGCCAGCACCGCCGGCGGCACCGCCCAGCGCATCACCACCCACGGCGGCGCGGAGACCTTCCCCGCCGTCTCTCCCGACGGACGCTGGATCGCGTTCGTCGGTCAGCAGGAGTCGGCCGGGGACGTCTTCGTGATGCCGGCGGTCGGCGGCATCGCCCGCCGCCTGACCTGGGATACCGGCGCCGTGCGCGTCTGGGGCATCACCGCCGACAACGAGGTGCTCTACTCCGGCGCCACCGAGCGCGGCGAACCCGGCACCCAGCTGCATCTGGTCTCCCTGGTCAGCGGCGCGCACCGCGCGCTGCCCGTCGGCCAGGCGAGCGACGGCGCACTCAGCGCCGATGGCAAGACCTTGTACTTCACCCGCAACGGGCTGCGCGGCGACAACGCCCGCCAGTACCGCGGCGGCGCCCTCGCCCGTCTGTGGGTGATGGACCTCTCCGGCACCGCCGAAGCCCGGCCGCTCTTCGCCGAAGGCGCGAACGACCGCCGCCCGATGCCCTACCAGGATGCCACCGGCGCCGCACGCGTCGCCTTCCTGTCCGACCGCGACGGCACCTTCAACCTGTGGTCCGTGAAGGCCGACGGCTCCGATCCGCGCCAGCACACCCGTCACAAGGGCTGGGACATCCGCCACGCGAGCCTGGACGGCGCGCAGGCGGTCTACGCGCTGGGCGCGGACCTCTATCGCATCGACCTCAACAGCAGCGGTGGCGGCAGCGGTGGCGGCAGCGTTGGCAGCAATGGTGGCGGCAGCGCCGCCGAGCAGAAGATCACCCTGCGCCTGGCCGGCGACTACGACCAGCAACGCAAGCGCTGGATCGCGCGTCCGCAGGACTTCCTGACCGGCGTCTCGCTCTCGCCCAACGGTGAGCAGGTGGTGATGACCGCGCGAGGCCGCCTCGCGACCCAGGGCGTCGGCCCGCTGCGCCGCGCCGAACTGCCGGTGCCGGCCTCCGCCGACGACGCGGGCCGCTGCCGCGATTCCGCCTTCAGCGGCGACAGCCGCGACGTCTTCGCGTTCTGCGACTTCAGCGGAGAATTCGAGCTCTGGCGCTTCGCCGCCAACGGCACCGGTCAGCCCCGGCAGATCACCGAAGGCGCCACCGTGCTGCGTCGCAGCCTGTCGCCGTCGCCGGACGGCCGCTGGATCGCGCACACCGACAAGGAGGGGCGCCTCTTCCTCACCGACCTCAGGAACCCTTCACGCGCCGCCGCCACGCGCGAGGTCGACCACGACACGCTCGGCGACGGCGCCGCGTCGCTGAGCTGGTCCGCCGACGGCAAGGCCCTCGCCTTCGTCCGCACCACGACCAATCCGTACCGCGAGCAGCTGATGCTGCTGACCGTCGCCGACGGCAAGGTCCATCAGCTCGGCAGCGACCGCTACGCCGCCACCGCACCGGCCTTCAGCCCCGACGGCCAATGGCTGTACTTCCTGTCGCGCCGCAGCTTCAGCGTGACCGGCAACCCCGGCCCGTGGGGCGATCGCAACATGGGGCCCTATTTCGACAAGGGCTGGAAGATCTACGCGATCGCGCTGCAACCGAACCTGCGCTTCCCGTTCGCCGCGCCGGATGAACTGCAAGGCATGAAGGCCAAGGAAGAGGCCGAGGTCCGGGAGCAGGAGAAGGACAAGCCCGACAACAAGGAGTCCAAGCAGAAGGTCGAGGAAGCCAAGGCCGACGCAGCCAAGGAAGCCAAGCCCGCCGCGCCACCCGCCTCGAAGGGTGGCAAGCCGGAGATCCAGATCCCCGGACTGGCGTTGCGCCTGTACGAGGTGCCGGCCGCCGCAGGCAATTACAGCCTGCTCGCGGTCGATTCCAAGCGCCTGTACGTGCAGGAAGGCGCCGCCCTGCGCCAGCTGCCGATCGGACCGCAGGAGTCCAAGCTGGAGACCTTCGCCGACGGCGTCGTCGCCTGGGACCTGAGCGCGGACGGCAAGAAGCTGATGATCCGCCGCGCGGCCGCACCGGGAGCCGCGCCGGAGATCCTGATCGTCGACGCCGGGCCGAAGCTGCCGGGCGATCTCGACAAGTCGCGCGTGCGCTGGGCCGACTGGCAGATCGCCGTCGACCCGAAGGCCGAATGGCGGCAGATGTTCAACGACGCATGGCGCATGCAGCGCGATTTCTTCTACGACAAGGACATGCACGGCGTGGACTGGGCCGCCATGCGCGCCAAGTACTTCCCGTTGACCGAGCGGATCACCGAGCGCGGCGAACTCGCCGAGCTGATGGCGCAGATGGTCGGCGAACTCAGCCTGCTGCACAGCCAGATCGCGCCGGGAGAGCTCCGCAAGGGCGCCGAGGAACCCGGCTACGCCGGCCTGGGCGCGCAGCTGGAGCGCGATCCCAAGGGGAACGGCTGGAAGATCGCCCGCATCTATGCCGGCGATCCGGAACTGCCGTCCGAAGCGGCGCCGCTGGCGGCGCCCGGACTGAACATCGCCGAAGGCGCGGTGATCACGCAGATCAACGGCCGCAAGGCCGCATCGGTGCCGGACCCGAGCGAGCTGATGCGCGGCCAGGCCGGCAAGCAGGTGCTGCTGCAGATCCGCGAGCCCTCGGGCAGGGAGCGCCCGGTCGTCGTCACGCCGGTCGACATGCGACGCGAAAGCCAGCTCCGCGTCAACGACTGGCGCTTCAGCCGCGGCAAACTCGTCGACAAGGCCGCCGACGGCAAGATCGGCTACCTCCACCTGCGCGCGATGACCCGCGATGACATCGGCGACTTCGTCCGCGAGTTCTACGCGCAGAGCGAGCGCGAAGGCCTGATCATCGACGTCCGCCACAACAACGGCGGCAACATCGACAGCTGGATCCTGCAGACGCTGCTGCGCCGCGCCTGGGCGTTCTGGCAACCGCGCTCGCCGTATGGCAGCAAGCCGTATCCGAACATGCAGCAGGTCTTCCGCGGCAAGGTGGTCGTGATCGCCAACGAGGAAACCTACTCCGACGGGGAAACCTTCTCCGAAGGCTTCAAGCGTCTGGGCCTGGGTCCCGTCATCGGGAAGACGACCTCGGGCGCCGGCGTCTGGTTGTCTGACCAGAACCGCTTGATGGACAACGGTCTGATGCGATCGGCCGAGAACGGCCAGATCACCATCGACGGTCAGTTCCTCGTCGAAGGCAAGGGCGTGACGCCGGACATCGAGGTCGACAACCCGCCGCGGGCAACCGCGAACGGGCAGGATGCGCAGCTCGACGCCGCGATCTCCTGGCTCAAGGACGCGATCGCGAAGGATCCGATCAAGACACCGAAGCCGGGGCCGTATCTGCGGCCGATCAAGCAGTAACCGCGCACCGTCGAGCGCGGCCCTGCACAGGGTAGGAGGCCTCGCGTCCGCGAACCTCCCACCCTGTTCCGGTCCCGGCAGCACTCGCTGTCCACCATTGAAAACGGGAGGCCTCTGCCTCCCGTTTGTCGTTGCTGGCGCGGTTGCTGCCGCGCGTTCAGCTCAGCGTGACGCGCGCAAACTGGCGCTTGCCGACCTGCAGCACCATGGTGCCGGCCTCGACCTTCAAGGCCTTGTCGCTGATCGTCACGCCGTCGATCTTGACGCCGCCCTGCTCGATCTTGCGATTGCCCTCGCCATTCGACGGCACCAGGTTGGCCGCCTTCAGCAGCGCCGCGATGCCCATCGGGGCGCCGCTCAACGCGACCTCGGGGATGTCGTCCGGAATGCCGCCGCGGGCCCGGTTGTTGAAGTCGGCCTCGGCGTCTTCCGCCGCCTGCGCACTGTGGAAACGCGCGGTGATCTCCTTGGCGAGCATCACCTTCGCTTCCTTGGGATTGCGACCGCCCTCGATCTCGCGCTTCAGCGCGGCGATCTCCTCGATGGACTTGAAGCTCAGCAGGTCGAACCACTTCCACATCTGCACGTCGCTGATCGACAGGATCTTGGCGAACATGCCGTTGGCCGGCTCGGTGATGCCCACGTAGTTGTTCTTGGACTTGGACATCTTCTCGACGCCGTCCAATCCCTCCAGCAGCGGCATCGTCAGGATGCACTGCGATTCCTGGCCGTATTCGGCCTGCAGGTGACGACCCATCAGCAGGTTGAACTTCTGGTCGGTACCGCCCAGCTCCAGATCGGCCTTCAGCGCCACCGAGTCGTAGCCCTGCATCAGCGGATAGAGGAACTCATGCACCGAGATCGGCGTGCCGGCGGCGTAACGCTTGGTGAAGTCGTCACGCTCCATCATGCGGGCGACGGTGTACTTGGCCGCCAGCTGGATCAGGCCTCGCGCGCCGAGCGGGTCGCTCCATTCGCTGTTGTAGCGGATCTCGGTGCGGGCCGGGTCCAGCACGAGGCTGGCCTGCTTGTAGTAGGTCTCGGCGTTGTGCTTGATCTGCTCCGGCGTCAGCGGCGGACGCGTGGCGTTGCGTCCCGACGGGTCGCCGATCATGGAGGTGAAGTCGCCGATCAGGAAGATCACCTGGTGCCCCAGGTCCTGCAGCTGGCGCATCTTGTTCAGCACCACGGTGTGGCCGACGTGGATGTCGGGCGCCGTCGGGTCCAGGCCAAGCTTGATCCGCAGGGGCTGGCCGGTGGCCTCGGAACGCGCCAGCTTCTTCAGCCATTCGTCCTGCGGCAGCAACTCCTCGCAGCCCCGGAGCGATTGCTGCATCGCATGACGGACGCGGTCGGTGACCGGAAATTCGGGGGCGGACGGGGCGGGGGTTCGGATGTCAGACATGGCGTTTCAAAACCCGCACGGGCTTACGTAAAGTCTTGATTTGCCGGGTTTTCTAGCAGTTGTAACCCGGGGTCGCCGCTATACTTTCGGCTGATTTTGCGGGGCGCCAAGAGGGCAATTCACGTGCCTGGTTTGACGTTGCAGCGCAAGGCGTTGATTCTAGTGGACGGTCAACGGCACTCCTCAGGCTTCAGAAAGGGCTTCGGCGCGTGATGAATTGGAATGACGAATGGCAGCGCGTTCAGCGCACCCTCGCTCGCGCCGAGTCCTTCGCGGCCAAACACCCGCGCGCCCTGACCGGCACCGTGGTCGGTGTGTTGAGCTGCTTCGCCGTGACCGCCTTCGGCGTCGCGCCGCTGGCCCCTGATGCGGCAGATCTCCCGCAACGCGTCGTCTCCGAATCCATTCCGCTGCAGTCGCTGGACGAGCAACTGGCCGATCTGGCCGCGTTCGATCCGGGCCTGTCGCGCAGCGACGTGACCCGCTCCGCCGACACCGCCGATGCGCTGCTCAAGCGCATGGGCGCCTTCGATCCCGCCGCCGCCGCGTTCCTGCGTTCCGACGAGACCGCCAGGAAACTGCTGACCGGCCGCGTCGGCAAGCGCGTGCAGGTCGTCGCGACCGCCAGCGGCGAGGTGCAATCCCTCATCGCCCGCTACGCCGCCGAGGCCACCGAGCAGCAGGACACCCACTTCACCCGCCTGAGCATCACCCGCCAGGGCGACAAGTTCGTCTCCAAGCTGGAGACCGCAACCTTCGAGACCCAGACCCGTCTGGGCAGCGGCACGATCCAGTCCTCGCTGTTCGCCGCGACCGACGAAGCCAATGTGCCCGACGCGATCGCGACGCAGCTGGCGGACATGTTCTCGGGGGACATCGACTTCCACCGCGAACTGCGCAAGGGCGACCGCTTCTCGCTGGTCTACGAGACCTTGACCGCCGACGGCGAACCCATCACCTGGGGCAACCGTTCCGGCCGCCTGCTCGCCGCCGAGTTCGTGAACAACGGCAAGAGCTACCAGTCGGTGTACTTCCGCGACCCGACCAGCGGCAAGAGCAACTATTACGGCTTCGACGGCGAGAGCAAGCGCCGCTCGTTCCTGGCGAGCCCGATGGAGTTCTCGCGCGTCACCTCGGGCTTCGCGATGCGTTTCCATCCGATCCTCCAGACCTGGCGGCAGCATCAGGGCATCGACTACGGCGCCCCGACCGGTACCGCGGTGCGCAGCGTCGGCGACGGCAACGTCGAGTTCGCCGGCTGGCAGAACGGCTTCGGCAACGTCATCCAGCTCAAGCACAGCGGCAACCGGATGACGGTCTACGCCCACCTGAGCCGCATCGACGTCAAGAAGGGCCAGAAGATCGAACAGGGCCAGAAGATCGGTGCCGTCGGCTCGACCGGCTGGGCGACGGGTCCCCATCTGCACTTCGAGTTCCGCGTCAACGGCAAGCAGCAGGATCCGCGCGTGATCGCCCGCGCCTCGGAGGCCGTGACCCTGCCCGCGACCGCCAAGGCGGCATTCAAGTCGCAGGTCGCCAGCGCGAAGAATGCGCTGGAGGCGGCCGCCTCGATCCACGACGGCGTCGTCGGCGAGTAAGCAGGACGGCGCGCACACCCAGCGCTCCGCCGCCTCGACCCGGATTTCCTGACTTCCCGAGCATCCGGCCATGAAGAAGTCCGGCACCGAGCTCTACATCGGACTGATGTCCGGCACCTCGCTGGACGGCGTCGATGCGGTGCTGCTGCGCGCCGAGTCCGATGGGCGCGTCCAGGCCCTCGCCCACGAATACCAGCCCTTCGGCGCTGAGTTGCGCGCGGAACTGCTGGCACTCAACAGTCCCGGCAACAACGAACTGCAGCGGGCCGCGCTCGCCGGCAATGCGGTCACGCGTGCGTACGCGCAAGCGAGCCGGGCGCTGCTGACATCGCAGCGGCTCGTGCCGCAGCAGGTCCGTGCACTCGGCGCGCACGGGCAGACGGTACGACACCGCCCTGGCGAGTTCGACGGCACTGGCTTCACCTTGCAGTTGCTCAATGCCCCCCTGTTGGCGGAGCTCAGCGGCATCGCGGTCGTTCATGATCTGCGCAGCCGCGATCTGGCCGCCGGCGGCCAGGGCGCGCCGCTGGTGCCAGCCTTCCATCGCGCCGTGCTGGCGCAGGAAGGCACCGACGTCGTCGTGCTGAACGTCGGCGGCATCAGCAATGTGAGCCTGCTCTGGGCGGACGGCCGCAGCGGCGGCTTCGACTGCGGTCCCGGCAACTGTCTGATGGATGGATGGATTCATCGCCATCAAGGCGCCGCGTATGACGCCAGCGGCCAATGGGCCGCGCAGGGCCAGGTGCACACCGGGCTGCTCAACGCGCTGCTGGACGAGCCCTACTTCCGACAGACACCGCCGCGCAGCACGGGGCGGGACCTGTTCCACCTCGACTGGCTCGACGGCCGGATCGAGGCGCATGCGCCGCGCGCTCCGGCCGTCGACGTGCAGGCGACACTGCTGGAGCTGAGTGCACTGTGCGTGCTCGACAGCCTGGTCGCCTTCGCTCCGGGCGCCTGGCGTGAGCTGCTGGTTTGCGGTGGAGGCGCCTTCAACGACACGCTGCTGAAGCGCCTGCAGGCGCTGCTCCCCACCGTGGCCGTCCGCACCACCGCGGCCAAGGGACTTCCCCCCATGCAGGTCGAGGGCGCTGCCTTCGCCTGGCTGGCCATGCGCCATGTACGCGGGTTGCATGGCAACCTGCCGGCGGCGACCGGCGCATCGGGCCCGCGCGTGCTGGGCAGCTATACGCCCGCCTGACCACGCAACCCAGAAGCGACAAGACCGCCCGAAGGCGGTCTTTGTCATCCGGCCCGAAGGCCGAAACTCCCGACAAGCAAGGAACCTGCCCCGGTCAGACCGAGAAGCTGGATCCGCACCCGCAGGTGGTCTGGGCGTTCGGATTCTTGATCACGAACTGGGCGCCTTGCAGGTCTTCCTTGTAGTCGATCTCGGCGCCGACCAGGTACTGCAGGCTCATGGCGTCGATCAGCAGCGTCACGCCGTTCTTGGCCATCTGCGTGTCGTCGTCGTTGACGGCCTCGTCGAAGGTGAAGCCGTACTGGAAGCCCGAGCAACCGCCGCCCTGCACGAACACGCGCAGCTTCAGTTCCGGATTGCCTTCTTCCAGCACCAGTTCGCGCACCTTCTCAGCCGCGCTGTCCGTGAAGACCAGCGGGGCCGGCATGCCGCCCAGATCGGTGGAGGTGGTTTCGAGGACTGCGCTCATCGTGGATCCTGTTGTGTCGGAGGAATGGCGGGATTATCTCAAAGCCCCCGCCCGGGAGGCAGGTGCTTGGAGATAAGCCCCTTCGAGAGGATATGCACCCTGTCGAACAAAAAACAAGGCGGATAAAAAACAAGGCCGCTGAAGCAGCGGCCTTGTCCTGGAGCTTTCGCCACCGGTGACATCCCAACCCGGATGCCACCGATGGACGGAAGTCGATCAGCGCTTGCTGAACTGCTTCCGGCGACGGGCGCCGTGCAGACCGACCTTCTTACGCTCAACTTCACGCGCATCACGCGTGACGAAGCCAGCGCGGCTCAGTTCGGGCTTCAGGGCCGCGTCATAGTCGATCAGCGCGCGGGTGATACCCAGGCGGACCGCGCCGGCCTGGCCGGACTCGCCGCCGCCGTGCACGTTGACCTTGATGTCGAACGCTTCACCATTGTTCGTCAGCAGCAGCGGCTGGCGCGAAATCATGATGGACGTTTGACGGCCGAAGTACTGCTCGATCGTGCGGCCATTGACCGTGATCTGGCCAGTGCCCTTCTTGATGAAGACACGAGCCACAGACGACTTGCGACGGCCGGTACCGTAGTTCCAGTTTCCGATCATCTCCGCTCCTTAGATTTCCAGCGCCTTGGGCTGCTGGGCGGTGTGCGGATGCGTGTCGCCCGCATACACCTTCAGCTTCTTGATCATCGCGTAGCCGAGCGGGCCCTTGGGCAGCATGCCCTTGACGGCCTTTTCCAGGGCACGGCCCGGATGCTTGGCTTGCATGTCCTTGAACTTGGTGGCGTAGATGCCGCCCGGGAAACCCGAGTGACGGTAGTACACCTTGTCCGTGGCCTTGTTGCCGGTAACGCGCAGCTTCTCGGCGTTGATGATGACGATGAAGTCACCGGTATCGACGTGAGGCGTGTAGATGGCCTTGTGCTTGCCGCGCAAACGGAGTGCCACTTCGCTGGCAACACGTCCGAGCACCTTGTCGGTGGCGTCAATCACAAACCACTCGTGCGTCACTTCGGCCGGCTTGGCGCTGAAGGTCTTCATGAGATTCTTTCAAAAGGCGAAACTTCGGGCGATCTGCCCCCGTACGCTCGGTGCACGCTTTTGCTTGCGGCCTCTCACGGACGTTCCCCCGCTGCCTTGGAAACGGGAAAGCCGACGAGTCTAGCAGAACCTGCGGGAATGGCCAAATCCAGGCGGCTGCCGGACGCGTGTGGCGCGATTTTCCCTGAACGCGGCTAGCATCCTCGCCCACCGACCCCGTGCCATGTCCCGCTCGAAAGACCCCCGCCCCACCCCCGCCGCCACGCCGGTTGCGGAGGACGCCCCGCGCTCGCGCTGGAGTCCCCGCGCGATGCTGGCCCGCTGGACCGGCTGGGTGCCGATCCGATCGCTGGGCAAGCGCCACCGCAAGCGCATCCTCCAGCATCTGCTGGCCCTGGGCGAGCGCGACCGCTACCTCCGCTTCGGTTATCCGGCCCGAGACGAACAGATCGAAAAGTACGTCGCCGGCCTGGACCTCGTCCGGGACGAGGTGCTGGGCATCTTCAACCGCCGCCTGCAGCTGATCGCCGTGGCCCACCTGGCCTATGCACCGGCGCCGCAGATCAAGGGCCGTCCAGCGATGGCGGAATTCGGCGTCTCGGTCGCCACCTTGGCCCGCGGCAAGGGCTTCGGCGGCCGGTTGTTCGAGCGCGCCTCGCTGCACGCGCGCAATCGAGGTATCGACACGCTGTTCATTCACGCGCTCAGCGAGAACGCGCCGATGCTGAAAATCGCCCGCAAGGCCGGCGCGACGGTCGAGCGCGACGGCGGGGAGTCCGAGGCCTGGCTGCGCCTGCCGCCGGATTCGGTGTCTTCCCACGTGGACGAAGCCCTGGAGCGCCACATGGCCGAATGGGACTTCCAGTTCAAGCGCCACATGCGGACCGTGGGCGATTTCCTGGACGGCGTGGCCGAGGTGAAGTCCCGGATCCGTAAAGTGCGCGAGCGCACCGACGATCCGGAATCCAAACCCTGATCCACCGCTGATCGCACAGGTACCGGTTTCATTCCCGGCATCCCCACCCCATTTCAGGGGGTAGCCGGGGTGATTTCTGATGCAATTTGTAACGCCTTTCCGCTACATTCCCGCGATTCGCCCGGTACGGTGTCTCCAATTCGCTGCTCCCGTGCGTCCTTCGGCGTCCTCGGGCGCCATCCGTACGGTCCGTCCAGCTGATTGGGCTCATTGGGTATGCAGAACCTGCTTCCGTGGATCATCGCGGGACTGTCGGCATTGGCAGTCCTGGGACTGGCCGCCGCGCTCCTGCTGCGGCGCCCGCGCCGCGAGCGCAAGCCGCTGCCCACGGAGTGGTCGCTCAACGCCCGCCCCGTCTTCAGCGCCGACGAGCGTCGCGTCTTCCGCCTGCTGCGGGAGGCGCTGCCGCACCACGTCGTCATGTGCAAGCTGCCGATGGTGCGCTTCTGCCAGCCCACCGAAGCCCGCGACGTGCGCTACTGGTATGAACTGCTGGGCGGCATCAGCGTGAACTTCGCGATCTGCAGCCCCAACGGGCGCGTGCTGGCCGCAATCGACATCGAGACCGAGCGGCCGGGCTCCGCCCGCAGCCTCCAGATCAAGCAGGCGGTGCTGGCCGCGTGCCGCATCCGCTACCTGCGGTCGTCGGTCGACAACCTGCCCACCGCCACGGAATTGCAACTGCTCGTGCCCTACAGCAACCAGGGCAGCCGCGCCGGCATGGCCGCGATGCCGCGCGCCGGCGCGTCCCATCTGCCGAGCCCCCCGCCGGTCGCTCCGCGTCGTCCGGCGCCGGCTGCGCCGGCAACCGCGCGCAACACGCTGTGGAACGATTCGCCGGTTTTCAGCGATTCCTTCTTCGCGCCCGACAGCCGCTACGACGCCTTCGGCGGCGAATCGATGCAGGCGCCGATCCCGCCCGCGGAACCGCGTGCGCGCGGCTACCGTCCGCGCGCCGGCGCTCAGGAGGCCGCCGGTTTCCGCGACTCGCAGCTGCGCGAACCGCATGCACGCGATCCGCAGTTCCGCGACTCCCAGTTCCGTGATTCCCAGTTCCGTGATTCCCAGTTCCGTGATTCCCAGTTCCGTGATTCCCAGTTCGGCCGCGACTTCCCCACACTGCCCAGCGAACTGCCGGACCCCGACATCGGCGGCGTGGTCGTCGACTCGCCCCGCTACGGGCGGCGCTAAGCTACGCCCCTGCCCGCTCTTCGAGGACACCACGGCGCTGCGGCGCCGTTTTTGCTGTCCTCGCCGCTTCGATGACTGACTTGACGGCCGGCTTCGGCCTCCTGACCCCCGAACTGATGCTCGACGCGCTCGAGCACGCGGGGCTCCGCCCCGACGGCCGGCTGCTCCAGCTGAACTCGTACGAGAACCGCGTGCTGATGGCGCATCTGGAGGACGGCACGGCGGTGGTCGCGAAGTTCTACCGGCCGGGCCGCTGGAGCGATGCGCAGATCCTGGAGGAGCATGCCTTCGCGCAGGCGCTGGCCGACGCCGAGGTGCCCGTCGTCGCGCCGCTGCCGCTGACGACCGACGGCGTCACCGGGACGCTCGGCCACTTCAAGGGCCAGCGCTTCGCGGTGACGCCGCGCCAGGGGGGCCGCGCGCCGGAGCTCGAAGACCCCGAGGTGCTGCGCTGGAACGGCCGGCTGCTCGCCCGGCTGCACGAGATCGGCCAGCGCGAGCCCTTCCAGCACCGGTTGTCCTGGAACAGCGCGGGGCCGGCGCGCGAGGCGCGCGACTGGCTGCGCGCGCACGACACGCTGGCGCCCGAGGTCGCCGCCAACTGGCACGACGCGGCCGCGCGCTGCATAGACGCGATCGATGCCGCGTTCGAGGCGCTGCCCGACCGACGCGCGCTGCGTCTGCACGGCGATTGCCATCCCGGAAACATCTTGTGGACGCCGGATCGCGGACCGCATTTCGTGGACCTCGACGACGCGGTGCAGGGTCCGGCGGTGCAGGACCTGTGGATGCTGCTGTCGGGCGAGCCGGAGGCGGCGCGTCGCCAGCTCGACGCGCTGCTCGACGGCTACGAGAGCGTGCGCGAATTCGACTGGCGCGAGTTGAAGCTGGTCGAGGCGCTCCGCACGCAACGGATGATCCATCACAGCGCCTGGCTGGCGCGTCGCTGGGAGGATCCGGCCTTCCCGGCGGCCTTCCCCTGGTTCGGCACGCCCAACTACTGGAGCGACCAGGTCGTGAAACTGCGGGAGCAATTGGACGCGATGCAGACGCAGGCCCGGCCCGTCGACGGCTGGCACGGCTGATCCGTGCGCGCCCTGCGCGGGGTCGGACGCGCTGCGCAGCGCTGACCGGCTTCGGGGTCCATCCCCGTATCCAAGCCAGTTGGCGCCGCCGGTTTCACCGTGTTGGCCAGCCCGCTACGGCTCCCGCCGACAGATGACGGCATGACTGACGCTGCTCCCTTCGCCCTGGAGCCGCACCATGCCCGACTCACCCCCCGGCCACGACCTGCACGTCGTGTTGCCGACGCCCGCCCTGCCGGACGCGACGCACGACGGCCCCTCGACGTCGAATGCGGCCGCGCAGGTCCGCACCGCGACCACGACGGCGATGCCGTCGCGCATCCGGTCTTTCCTCAACCTCCGTCACGACATCGATGCCGGGCGCGTTCACGCCGAGGAGGGCCGGCTGCGCGTCATCCTTTACGCAGTGCACGCGGCGATGCGCTCCCTGGCGACTGATACCCCGCAGGTGACGGCCGAGCAGCGGGCACAGGTGCGCAAAGACGTCGTCGCGCACCTGACGCGGCAGTTGAAAGATGCTTTCCTCGACGAGGCCGACGAAGCATTCCTGGATCGATACGCCGGACGGTGGGTGTCGGCCGTGCTCGACGGCGACTACGCCGGTGTCGCCGGAGACGGCGGCCGCCGGGACACGATCCGCCAGGTCATCCTGGAGCCGCAGCATTTGACCGCCGCCGTTCTGCTGCGCCCCTGGGGCATCGGCGATCTCAGCGACAACGGCGTCGAGGCGGCCCCCGCGTTCCTCCGCAAAGAAAAAGTGACCGTGCACCGCGGCAGCGCGCTGCTTGTGGAAGGCCTGCTGGCGGCGGCGTACCACGCGGAGCGCCTGCTCAACCACTCGCCGACGCCCGCGTCCCTCGCCCACCATGTCGGCGTGGCGCGTCAGGCCGCCTATACGCTGGAGTCCGGACTCGCCGGCAAGCCGCTGCTGTTCGACCTCGACCGGCTCGAGCGCCTCGCGGCGCGTAGGGACGCCTCGGCGCAGGGACATCTCGCCGCGACGCGGGACCTCTGGTTGACGCAATGGCGATTGTCCGAACTGGGCGTCGCCGGCCCGCCGACCTTCCTGTCGAGAGCGGAGCGCGGGATCGCGGCCTGGCGTCCGGCCGGCGGTGCCCTGCTGCGAACCGACGACCCGACGCCCTTCGTGCAGCTGATCGGATTTGCGCCCGCGGTGTCCAAGCGACCGGACAACGAACTCCCCGCGAGCGTCGCGCCTCAGGAGGCGGCGACGCCCCTGCCGTTGCTCCACTCGTTGATGCCGACGGTGCAACAGCACCTCGATCGGCAGACGGGCACCGTGACCCTGACGTCGAGCGGAGGATCGCCGCCCCTCACCCTGCACCTGCCTGGCCCCGTGTCGACATCGGACGCGGAGCGAGGCCGCCAGCAGGACGCAGGCCTCGCGCTCCTGGACACCTTCAGCGTGGCGGTGTTGATGGATGAAGCGCCCCTGTCGCGCTCGATGCTGCCCGGCGAGATCACGCTGACCGATGAGGAATTCCTGGTCGGAAAGCAGGTCGTGGTGCGGCGGCAGCCCGACGACAGGTGGATTGTCGATGCGGATGCCGTCGCGGTCGTGCGCGAGATCCATGGCCTCGACGGCGCCGTTCGTCCCAGCGACGACCCGCTGACCGACTGGCGGATGCCGGGCCGGGGCAGTCCCCGCGATACGGCCGCGAACGCCCGCAGCGATCGGTTGCGCCTGTACGTCCAGATGGAGGACGACACGGTCATGCATCACGTCGGACGGTCGCTGGCCAGGAGCCACCCGGACGAAGTCGTCTGGATTCAGGCCCACCCCAAGGGAGAGTTCCGGGTGATCCGCGGGCAGTCCCTGCTGGACAACGCCTCGGCGGAGGCCCGGATCAAGCTGATCGTCTCCGGTCACGGTCACACCAGCCTGACGACCCGTGAACGCCTGCTCAGCGGCAGGACCGCGCGCGGCCTGGCCGACGAACTGCAGCGCCTGATCCCGCGTCTGCGACGGTCGCCGCTCCCGAAGCTGGAACGCATCAGCCTGCTCAGTTGCGCGCTCGAGACCCCGGTCGTGCAACGCAGCTTCGGCCGGGAGTTCGCCGTTGCCGCTCGCAACCTGGGGGCGGTAGGCATGGAGACCACCCTCTACGCACAGACGCTGATCGTCGAAACGCATGGGGGCCACCTCATCAAGGCCACCCAACAGCACGAGGACGCGTCGTTGCGTCGGGGCGCCGCCGGGACGACCTGGATCTTTCGATGCGATCCCGTCACTGGCGCCACGTCGGTCCGCGACAAGTTTCCCAACGGCAACGAGGGATACGACCTGCCCGCCGGCTGCTGCGGCATCCTGGGCGCAGGTCGAAGCCCCGCCCCCGGCTCGCGCTCGTGGGCACTGGCTTTCTCGGACGCCTGGGACCGCGGCCGCCTGCGCCAGCGATTCCGCCAACTGGTCGACCAGCATCGCCCGCCCGGCGCGCATCTGATCCCTCACCTGGCATTCCGGGACGGCGGAGGAGCCGTCCTGAGCTACATGCGGCTGGACACGGACAAGGTGCTGACCCGGGACATCGTCGCTCCCGCCGATCTCCTCGCGCTGCGCGCGGGGATGTCGCTGATCCGGGAGGGAATCGACCACTTCCGGGAGGAGCGCATCGACGTCGGCGCGTCCACGGCGCGCGTCGACCTGCTCAACCTCGGCCTGATGGCGCTCCTGCTGTCGGACCTGGCCGGCGTCACGCCGGGCGGCGACAAGTATCAGGAAGCGCTCTGGTACCTGGGCCTCACCCAGGGCGGCTTCCAGGCGGGGGCGGACGCGGCGGCGTTGGCCGCCACGCTGCGCGCTGCCGTCGCCCGTAAAGGTGCCGGCACCATGGCCAGTCTGGTGGAAAGCACCGGTACCTTGTCGAGCGCGCTGACGACCGTGAGCCGCATGGCGCAGGCGGGATCGATCGCCACCGATGTCGCGCGGCTCATCGACGCGCTGCGCGACGGGAGCCGGGCCGACGTGTCCCAGGCCGCGGTCCAGGTCGGACTGGACGCGGCCGGACTGGCGCTGGTGGGCCTCGCCGCCGTTGCCGACCTGGCCGGCGCGGCGATGCTCGCCGCTGCCGCAGAAGGTCTCGCCGTGCCGCTGGCGGGCCTGTCCATCGGCATTGCCGCCCTGGCACGCGAAGTGCAAGGCGAGATCAACCGGATCGATCACAACATCAGCCCGTTGCGGCAGATCAATCTCGGCTACGACGAACCCCTGCGGCGGGTGAGCATGGACCCCGCCCATCCGGAGCACCGCGCGCTCCTGGTCAACGGATGGGCGCCCATGAAACGCATCGATTTCGTGAACGGCACGGTGACCTTCGCGGACGCCACTGTCGGCGATTCGGTCCTGCACAAGAACCAGCTCTACTGGCAGGTCGGCAGCAATCGGCTGCACGACTACTGGATCAACGACGGCGCGGGCGATCAGTACCGTCACAGCCTGGAGGGCAAGAAGCTGGACCTCTGGACCCTCATGCGTCACCGGGGCCGTCCGGCGATCCCCCAGGTGTCGCTGCCGCGCCCCCTGCGCGACCCCGCGCTGGTCCTGGGGCTGATGACCGCGCCAAACGTGGCCCTGCATTTCGAGGCCTATTCGACGTCGCGGATCGGCGGGGACTTTTCGCTGCTGCACGACGACCTGATCGAGCGGATGCAGCGCAACAGCGCCGCCGACTTCGCCGCTGACTACGTGACCTCCAGCAGTTTCGCGAAATCGGCGGACCTGTGGCACGTCGACCAGAAGCCGACGTGGCTCGAGGTCGTGCTGGACGACCAGCCGAGGACACTGGCCCTGCCCGCGCGATCGAGCACCGACACCGAGGCTTTCGTCTTCAACGACGGACGTCTGCCTGACAAGCGTCGCTTCCTCCCCTTGGATCAATCGAAGGTGTGGATCCGGCTCCTGGGCGGCGGCGGGGCCTACACGCTCTCGATCCCTCCCGACGGGATGGTGCGCAACCCGGTGAGCATCCTGCCCTCCGGCACCGTGAGGGAAACCTGGACCTTGATGCTCAAGGGCGGCCTCCTCAACGGCGGCAGACCCGTGACCTTTCTCGATCGCGGCGCGGCGGGCGTGAGCATCGCGGGGCAGGAGATCCGTTTCGAGGCGTTGCATGACGCCGTCGTCCAGATCGCGGACCCGCTGGTCCCCGGCGTCCGGCTGGTGCTGGACATGGCGCGACAGGCGGCCTCGCTGGTGCTGACGCTGACGCACTGGACCGAATCCCTGCGACCTGCCACCGCCTTGTCCGAAGCGGTGCGCCTGCTCTCTCCCTCCGTCGACGGTGGATCCGGCGCCGCGGCCTCGTTGTTCCGTCCGACGGCCGCCGGCGAGCAGCGGCAGCCGGTTCAACTGTCGAGCGTGCTGGACAGCGGCGAAGTCCTGTCCGGCCTCCTCGATCCCGCCACGGGCGCGTCCATCCTCTACGGCGCCCGCCACCTGTTCCTGCTGGATTCCCCCCGTGCCGCTGATAGTCCGCCCACCTGGAAGCGCTACGCGCTCAACGGCGGCGAGGTCAGCCTCGACGAGCGGCGACGGCCGACCGTCCTTTACGACGGCGGCCGCCATTTCGCCCCGGTCAGCTTCACGTATTCGGAGGTGGAGCGGCGCCTCGTGCGCGATCGCCTCGCGATGACCGGTGCCGGCGAGCGGGCGCTGATGCAATGGCTGCGCGAGCACCCGGCCTGGACGTCGGCGGAACTGTTCCGCTTCATGACCGAGGTCCTGGCGGCCGGCGTCGATCTGGCAGGACCCGAAGGCGGGCCACCGATGCCCGTGGACACCGTCGACTTCTACTACCAGGGCGCCGGGCGCGCCCGACCGACCGAGGGCACGCTGTGGCTGGCGCTCTGGGAACGGCTGGACCGACTGGTGCAGCTGGCGCCGGGCAGTTCATCCGTTCATGTCGACAGCGATCCCACCCTCGCGCATGACCTGTCGCAGGCCGGCCTCGTCAGCTGGCGCCAGTACGCAACGGTGCTGGACGATGCGGCCCGGGGCATCCCGGGCCAGCAGCCCCTCCAGGCGCGGGAGATCCCCGCCGTCGAGGTCGCACGGGCCCGGCAATGGCTGATGCTGCAACATGCGCAGGCGAGCGACGCCTACGGCCACTGGTCCGATCTGCTCCCGGAGCGGCCGCCGCTCACCTTGCACGAACGCAGCCGTCTGGCTGGATTGCTGCAGCGGCTCCAGCAACTGCTGGACAAGCATCTGTCTGCTCATGGCGGCTCGGAGTGGATCAGGTTGGGCGACACCCCCGACGCCTCGGTGGCGCTGGCGCACGAATTGCGGGACGCCGGCGTGGACATCCGCATCGATGCCGCATCGACGTCGCCGACCTCACGGGCCACCGACCGCTGGGGGCCGAAAGACTTCTATGACGTGCAAGTGCCGTCCCTGCGGCTGTTCATGCACGATCTCAGCGACCGGCTGGATCGCGACGCGGCCGTCTTCCGGCGGCTGGGCCAGGTGCAACCCCTCGGAGCGTCCGACATCCCGCTGCAGGAAGTGCTGACGCGCCTGGCCGAAGCGCGTGCCGATGCCCGCCAGCGCGACCGACCGGTCCCGACAGTGCCGCGGCTGCTGATCGAGCAGGTGCGCCGGGCCGGCCTGACGTTCTCGCGCCCGCCCGCGGGCGCGGCACCGATGCCCGTCCCGCCGGTCAAATCCGGCGCGGGCGCGGCGCCGGCCGTCTGGCGTCCCAGCCCCACCCTGGGCTGCGTCCAGTCCACACCGGAGGGCGAGATCATCGACGACGCCACCCTGCGCTTGTGGCGCGACCAGGCCGCCACCCAGGGATTGCGGCTGGACACCTGGTATGCGCGTCATGCAGTGCCGGACACGCCCATGGAGGTCAGCCTGCGGGAAACCGCCGCGGAAGCCTTGCGCGACCGCCTGATCCGCCTGCGTGAACTCGGCAGACGATCCGGGTTGGCGGCGATGGCGCTGCATTCGGACCCCTCCTTGAACCGGCAGCTGTTCGCTGTCCTGCACCGGCTGTTGCCGCCGGCCGGCAGCGTCAAGGTCGCGGGCCGCGACACGGTCCGCGCGGGCGACGTCGTGCGCTTCGTCGACGGCCAGGGCGCCGGCCACTATGCGCTGATGCGGCAGGTCGACACCAACCTGCTGCAACTGACGCGGGATCCCGCCGCGCTCACGGGCAACCCGTATTGGGCCTACCTCGGCAGCGAGGCCGATCTGGGCCCGAAGCTGCGACCGCGCCTGTCGAACGAGCCGGACGGTCCTCCGGTGCTCGATCCCGGCGCCTACCACGCCTGGCGCTGGAACGACCGGGCGCCAGTCATCGGCGGGGTGTACCTCTACCAGAACCCGGTCAATGGCCAGGAAGAACTGTTCCGTCTCCGGCGCGTGCATGAGCGGCGCAAGGCCGTTGCCGGCCCCTACGGCTACTTCCCGACCGACGGCTCCAGCAACACCTACTGGCTCTACCTCGGGAATACCGAATCGCTGAACGAAGCGGAGCTCGGGGAGCTGGCGAATCGCCCGTCGCCGCTCGCGCCGGAAACCTTCTCGCTGGGCCTCCTCGAATGGTGGGCCGACCGCCTGATTCCCGGCGGCAGCAGCTACCGCAATTTCCGCATGGAACGGGACTCCTTCCTGGCGACGAGCTGGGGCGGCACCGTTTTCCGGCTGGACGAGGACGGTAGCCTGGGCCTGGAGTTGAACGACAGCGACACCACCCCCTTCCGCGTCGGCGACGATGCCGAATTCGACCGGCTGCGCCGTCAGTTCCTGGCCGGCCGGACTGCACCGAAATGGCTGCTGATCCAGAGCAACGGTCGCGAGGTGGACCTGGATGGGATCGCCCCCCTGGGCCTCCCCGAGGTCGTGATCCTCGACGAGTTCGACGGCGCGCCACGCCGCGTGGATCTCGACGAGGACGCGACACCGTCCGCCGAGGTGTTCTACGAAGGTCGGGACCTGGTGATCCATCGCGCCGACACCGGTCAGTTGCTCCGGATCCGCCGTGCGCTCGATCCCGCCACGGACATTCCCTTCGACGACGAATGGACGACGACGGTGAAAGTGACCGGCCAGGGAGGAAAACGCCACCTCGCATGGCCGGAGATGGACCGGTCCTTGCGCCTGCCGATGCTCACGCTGTTCGGGTCCAAGCTCGAGGTCGCCCGCGATGGCACAGACCTGCGGATCGGCGACGTCGGGGGATGGGCCGAGATGCGCGTGCCGGACGTCTTCGCGTTCGACAACGGCGTCATCGGCACCGCACCGACCGGCGACGACGAGGCCTTGCTGCGATTCCGGGTGCCGGACGGCCGATGGCAGCTCGCGCGCCTGTCGGCCCCGCTCATCGCGGCAATGGCCCGGGGCACGAGCACACCGCAACGCTGGCGACTGGTGCCGGACGGTGACAGGGGGCTGGGTCATCTCGAGCCTGAGCCCAAGGCGACGTCCGATGCCGGACCGACCCCGGAAACCGGCATGCACGCCGGAAGCCTGGCGCCGAAAAGCTCCGAAGCCCCCCCGCAGCGGTGGTTGCTGGCCGGCGCGAAGCTGTCTGAAGCGATGGCGTCCGTCGTGCCGGCGGGACAGCTCGACCTCTCGCCGCGCTGGGTGGCCGAGGACAGCGCGCGTCCGACGGAGATGTCGATCAGCGGCTGGACCACCTCGCGCCGGGACGTCGCGCTGCCGGCCTGAGCCCGGCAGCGCCGGTCCTCAGGCCTCAACCCAGCAGCAAGGCATTCACTCGCTTCACGTACGCCGCAGGGTCCTCCAGCACACCGCCTTCGGCCAGCAACGCCTGGTCGAAGAGCACCTGCGCCAGGTCGCCGAAACGCGCATCGCCGGCCTCATCGCCCTGGATCGCGCCCAGCTTCTTCACCAGCGCGTGGTCGGGATTGATTTCCAGCGTCGGCTGCGACACCGGCGCGGCCTGGCCGGCCTGTTTCAGCATGCGGGCCAGGTGGCCGCTGATGTCGTGCTCCTCGACCACGATGCAGGCCGGCGAGTCCACCAGCCGCGTGGTCACGCGGACATCCTTCGCGCGGCCTTCCAGCGCGGTCTTCAAGCGGTCCAGCACCGGCTTGAACTGCTCGGCGGCTTCCTCGGCCTTCTTCTTCTCTTCCTCGTCCTGGAGCTGGCCGAGGTCGACCGCACCCTTCGCGACGGATTGCAGGCCCTTGCCCTCGAACTCGTGCAGGTGCGACAGCATCCACTCGTCGACGCGCTCGGTCAGCAGCAGCACCTCGATGCCCTTCTTGCGGAAGATCTCCAGCTGCGGGCTGTTCTTCGCGGCGCCCAGGCTGTCGGCGGTGATGTAGAAGATGGCTTCCTGGCCTTCCTTCATCCGCGACACGTAGTCGGCCAACGAGACGTTCTCGTCGGCGTGCGTCGACGCGAAGCGCAGCAGCTTGACCAGGCGTTCCTGGTTCGCATGGTCCTCGCCGACGCCTTCCTTGAGCACCTGGCCGAAGTCGGTCCAGAAACGCGCGTACTTGTCGCGTTCGCCGGCGTCCTCGCTGTTGGCCAGAGACTCCAGCATCGAGAGCACGCGCTTGGTCGAGCCCTCGCGGATCGCCTTCACGTCGCGGCTTTCCTGCAGCAGTTCGCGGCTGACGTTCAGCGGCAGGTCGGCCGAGTCGATCACGCCCTTCACGAAGCGCAGGTACACCGGCATCAGCGCCTCGGCGTCGTCCATGATGAACACACGCTTGACGTACAGCTTCACACCGCCGCGCTTGTCGCGGTTCCACAGGTCGAAGGGCGCCTTGGCGGGGATGTAGAGCAGCTGGGTGTACTCGCTGCGACCCTCGACGCGGTTGTGCGTGAACGCGAGCGGCGCTTCGGTGTCGTAGCTGATCTGCTGGTAGAAGGCGTCGTACTCGGCCTGCGTGACATCGCTCTTGGCGCGTGTCCACAGCGCGGAGGCCTTGTTCACCGGCTCCCACTCGTCCTTCAGCACCTGCGTGGCGTTGTCGGCGTCCCACTCTTCCTTGCGCATCAGGATGGGCAGCGAGATGTGGTCCGAATACTTGGCGATCGTCGACTTCAGGCGCCAGGTCTTGAGGAACTCCTCCTCGCCCTCGCGCAGGTGCAGGATCACGTCGGTGCCGCGGCCGGGCTTGGTGAGGGTCTCCACCTCGAAGTCGCCGGTGCCTTCGGAGCTCCAGCGCACGCCCTGATCGGCCGGCAGGCCGGCGCGACGCGATTCGACGGTGATGCGGTCGGCGACGATGAAGCCGGAGTAGAACCCGACGCCGAACTGGCCGATCAGGTTCGCGTCCTTCTTCTGGTCGCCTTCGAGCTTGGCCATGAACTCGCGCGTGCCGCTCTTGGCGATCGTGCCGAGATGGGCGATGGCCTCCTCCGCGGACAGGCCGATGCCGGTGTCGCTGATGGTGACGGTGCGGGCCTCGGTGTCGAAGGACACCCGGACTTCCAGCGTCGGCTGGTCCTCGAGCAGCTGCGGATGGTCGAGCGCCTCGAAGCGCAGCTTGTCGCAGGCGTCGGAGGCGTTGCTGACCAGCTCGCGCAGGAAGATCTCCTTGTTCGAGTAGAGCGAGTGCGTCACCAGATGCAGGATCTGCTTGACTTCGGCCTGGAAGGAATGGGTTTGCTTGTCCATCGTTCGTGAGAGCGGTGATGCGAATGGGAGACCAACGGGGGGCGGAAGGGTCCGATCCCGATGGGGCCTGGATTATCGCGGCGGTAGATGGGCACGGCCGGAACCGATTTCAAGGGGCGGCGCGCGCCCTAAACTTCGCGCCCTATGCCGATGATCTACTGGTTCGACTTGTTGGGCGTGGCGGTGTTCGCCGTCAGCGGCGCGCTGGCCGCGATGCAGGCGGGCCTGGACCTGTTCGGCCTGCTCGTGATCGCCGCGATGACGGCGGTGGGCGGCGGCACGCTGCGCGATCTGCTGCTGAACCGGCATCCGGTGTTCTGGATGAAGGACACGCGTTACCTGCTGGTGATCATCGCCAGCGCGCTGGCGGCGCTCCTGGCCGGCCCGTTCCCCGAACACGCCATCGGCATCCTGAGGGTCGCCGACGCGCTGGGGCTGGCGCTGTTCGCGCTGTGCGGCACCGAGATCGCCGAGGAGCACGGTGTGCAGCCGATGCCCGCGCTGCTGATGGGCACCCTGACCGCGTGCGGCGGCGGCGTGCTGCGCGACGTGCTGAGCGGCCAGGCACCGCTGTTGCTGCGCAAGGACATTTACGCGACCGCCGCGATCGGCGGCATCGCGTTGTATTTCCTGCTCAAGGCGATGGGCGTCCCGATGCGCTGGGCCTTCGTCATCGGCATGGTGGGCGTCGCCGCCTTGCGCCTGGCGGCGCTGTACTTCGGCTGGCAGTTGCCGGCGCTGCAGATGCTGCAGGTTCACTGACGGGCGTCGTCGCCCTCGCCCTCGCCCTCGCCCTCGTCGTCTTCTTCGTCGAGGTCCTCGTCCTCATCGTCGTGCGCCGCATACGCCTGCTGCGCATCCCGCGTGCCGCGCTTGGCGGCGACGGCGCGGGCTTCCTTCTCGGCGATCCGGGCGGCTTCCGCGGCGTCCGCGGCGGCGGTCCACTCGTCGAATTCCGCCGGCGTCTCCAGCGTGATGCGGCCGAGTTGACCCTGGCGGAGGTCGTACAGCAGCACCTCCGCGGCCTTCTGCATGTTGATGCGCCCGCCCGACAGCACCGCGCCGCGGCGCTTGCCGATGAGTTGCAGCACCTCGCCGTCGAGCAGCGACGCGTCGGGTTCGAGCTGGTAGCGGGTCTTGAGCGACTGCGGATAGTGCAGACGCAAGTAACCGAGCAGGTCCAGCGCGACCACTTCCTCCTCGAAGGCGTTGCGACCGACCGCGCCGCTGGCGGCCAGGTTGATGCCCGCTTCCGGCACGCGGATCTTGGGCCACAGCATGCCCGGGGTGTCGAACAGATAGACACCCTTGTCGAGCAGGATCTTCTGCTCCATCTTGGTGATGCCGGGCTCGTCGCCGGTAGCGGCGGCGCGCTTGCCGACGATCGTATTGATCAGCGTCGACTTCCCGACGTTCGGGATGCCGCAGATCAGCACACGCAGCGGCTTGTCCAGACCGCCGCGGTGCGGCGCCAGCGCGCGGCACTCGGCCGCCATCAGCTTCGCCAGGCCGGGCTGCCCCTGGTGGATCGCGACCGCATGGGTGTTCGGCTGCGCGCGATAGAACGCCAGCCACTCCGCCGTGCGCGCCGGATCCGCCAGATCCTGCTTGTTGATCAGCTTCAGCGCCGGGCGGCCCTGCGTCAGTTGCGCGATCAGCGGATTGGCGCTGCTCGCGGGCACGCGGGCATCGAGCATCTCGATGACCACGTCGATCCCGCTTTTCATGCGCTCGCGGATCGCGCCCCGGGTCTTGTGCATGTGCCCGGGAAACCATTGAATCGCCATGGCGCGATTGTCCGCGATCCGGAGCTCAGTTCCGCGCCGGCGCAGGACGCAGTTCGACGATGGTCGGTGCGCCGTCCCGCGATTCGATCCGGACCTCCACCTTGTCGCCGGCCTTGATCGCGGTGAGCTGCGCCGCACTCACCACACCCGGCGCCAGCTTGAACGGCATCGTCATGCCCGGCATGTCGAGGTGGCGGATGTCCCCGTGCTTGAGCGTGAGCTTCTGCTGCGGGATGTCGACGCGGCGGACCTCCGCCGCGATCCAGTCCTGGGAGGACGGCGCCGCGGCACCGGTGGCCCCTGTCTGCTGGTCGTGCCCTTCATGCGAATGCTCCTGCGCGCGCGCCGGCAGGGCCGCGACGCCCACGGCGACGGCCAAGGCGACGACAAGGACGAAGGAAGTGGTGTGGATGCGGTTCATGGTGCTGACTTTCTGGATTCGTGAATGAAGGTCGTCGGGACTCAATGCCCTTGATGCCCGTGCCCATCGGGCTTGCGGACGCGCAGCGGTTCAACGGCGGGTGACACCGGCGCCGGCGCGGGCCTGACCACCGGCGCGGCCGGCGCGCCGGCGGGCGCCGCCACCGGTCGGGCGATGCTGCCCGCCGGAGCGGCGTACCAGCCCGGATCCCCGTAGTCGCCGGGCTTCTGGTCCTTGCGCACCTTGAGGACGCTGAACATGCCGCCCATCTCGAGCGAGCCGTGCGGCCCCCGTCCGCTCATCATCGGCACGGTGTTCTCCGGCAGCGGCATCTCCATCTCGGCCATGTCGGCCATGCCGCGCTCGCCCATCGCCATGTAGTCGGGGATGACCTTGTTGATGCGCGCCGCGAGCCCGCGGTGATCCACGCCGATCAGTGTGTCGACCTGATGCCCCATCGCGTTCATCGTGTGGTGGCTCTTGTGGCAGTGGATCGCCCAGTCGCCGGGCTCGTCGGCGAGGAACTCGATCTGCCGCATCTGGCCGACCGCGACGTCGGTGGTGACCTCCGGCCAGCGCGCCGTCTTCGGCACGGGGCCGCCGTCGGTGCCGGTGACCTCGAACTCGTGCCCGTGCAGGTGGATCGGGTGGTTGGTCATCGTCAGGTTGCCGACGCGGATTCGCACGCGATCGCCCTGGCGCACGTTGAGCGGGGCGATGCCGGGGAACACGCGGCTGTTCCAGGTCCACAGGTTGAAGTCGGTCATCGTCATCGTGCGTGGCGTGTAGCTGCCGGGGTCGATGTCGTAGCTCGACAGCAGGAAGCAGAAGTCGCGCTGCACCGTCGCGATCTGCGGATGACTGGCCTTGGGATGCGTGACCCAGAAGCCCATCATCCCCATCGCCATCTGCGTCATCTCGTCGGCATGCGGGTGATACATGAAGGTGCCCGGACGCCGCGCGACGAACTCGTAGACGAAAGTCTCGCCGGGCTTGATCGCCGGCTGCGTCAGGCCGGACACGCCGTCCATGCCGTTGGGCAGCCGCTGACCGTGCCAATGCACGCTGGTGTGTTCAGGCAGCTTGTTGGTGACGTAGATGCGGACGCGGTCGCCCTCGACGACCTCGATCGTCGGGCCGGGAGACTGCCCGTTGTAGCCCCACAGATGGGCCGTGGTGCCGGGGGCGAGCTCGCGTAGCACCGGCTCGGCGACGAGGTGGAACTCCTTGACGCCGTCGCGCTGGCGCCATGGCAGGGTCCATCCGTTCAGCGTGACGACGGGGTTGTACGGGCGACCGTTGGGCGGCGTGAGCGGCGGCGCCGTGTCGGCGTTGTCGCGCTGCGCGGGTTCGGGCAGCGCCGCGAGGGCGACGCGCGAGACGCCGCTCGCGTTCACTGCGCCGGCGGCACCGAGCGCCGCGCCCGCGGCCGCCCGGGCAAACAGGTGTCGTCGGGAAATCATCGGAAGGTCCTTTCGAGGCCGCGCGTTCAATGCGCGGCGTTGCCGCCGGCTTCAGCGGCGGCGGTCGATGACGAAGAGGAGGAGGCGGCGACAGCGCCGTCGCGCACGGGTCCGAGCAGGCTCTGCGACAGGGTGGACTCCGCCAGCCAGAAGTCACGCTGCGCAGCCAGCGCCGCGGACACGGCGCGGGCCTGCGCGCGGGCGTCGGCGAGCAGCTCCATGACGCCGACAAGCATGCCGTTGTAGCGCATCAGGGTCTCGTCGGAGACTTGCCTGGCCAGCGGCAGCACCTCGTCGTGATGGCGCCGGGCGATGCGCCACGCGGCTTCGGCACGGGCGCGGGCGATTCGCACGTCCGACCGTGCATCGACGGCGATCTGCGCCGTGCGTTCGAGCGCCTGCCCGTAAGCCTCCCTCGCACCCGCCACACGCGCCTGGCCCCAGTCGAACAATGGCAGTTCGACGCTGAGCTCGACACCGCGTTGCGTCGGCGCTTCGTTGCTGCTGTTGCGCTGCAGACCGAGTTCGAGCACGTTGATGCGACCGGTGCTGCGCGTGAGGCCCAGTTGCGCGGCGAGCTGCTCCGACTCACGCTTCGCGGCGAGGATGTCGAGCCGCTGCGCGACCGTCTGGCGCTCGACGTCGTCCGCGGTGCGGAAATCGGCGGGCACGTCCGGCAGGCGCTCCGGCAGCTTCAGCGCGGCCAGGTCCTCGCCCCAGAGCCCGATCGCGCGGACCAGCGCCTCGCGGTCGCCGACGGCCTGCCACTGCGCCTGCTCGACCGCGAGCTGCGCTTCGGCGAGCACCGCCCGCTCGCGCGCCAGACGCAGCGCGCTGACGTTGCCGGCCTGCCGCATCCGCAGCGCGAGCTCGGCGCCGGCGGACGCCGATTCGAGCACCGTCTGCGCATGCAGCAACTGCTCCTGCGACGCGACCGCCTGGATCCAGCGCCGGCGAGTCTGCCCGGCGACGTCGAGCAGCAACTGCGCGACGCGCGCCTGCTCCCGTTCGAGCCCACGGACGCCGGCCTCCTGCCGGGCGCCGCGACCCAGCAGGCTGAGCAGACTGAATTCGAGGCCGCGTTCGATCTCGCGTTCGTCGCCTCGGACAAGCCGGCCGATGTTCAGCACCGGATTCGGCCAGAGCAGCGTCTGCACGCGCTCGGCATCGGCCATGCCCAGGCCGTACAGCCCGGCCTGCAGACCGCGGTGGTTGAGCAGCGCGAGCTGCACAGCGCCCTGTGCGTCGAGGGGCGCCGCGAGCAGCGCGTCCGTACGCCGCCGGGCGGCGGCGCGCTGGTCATCGGAGCGCTGCATGGGCAGATCGGCGCCTAACCAGTCGCGACTCTTCTGCTGGACAGGCGCGGCGGCCTGTTCGGGCGAGAACGAGGCGCAGGCCGACAGCGTCGTCGCAGCCGCCAGCGCCAACAGTCGCCGGGCGATCGGGCGCACCGTGTTCATCGTGGAGGACATGCGCCGCTCCTCAGTGAGGGTGGTGACCGCCGGCCGGCGCCGAAGCGGCCCGGCGCTCACGCAGCAGCGCGCGCCATCCGCCGGCCTCGAGGACGCGTCGGTTGGCCTGGCGCCAGTCGCCGACACCGGGATCGACGACCGCGGCACTCGACGCGGGCGCGGGCGGCTGGGGCCGAGGCGCGGCGGAGGTCAGGCGCGCATCGGCGGGATCGGGCGGCGCGGCGATGGCGGCAGTTGCTGTTGCCGTTGCTGCTGCGGCGCACAGGCACATCGCCAGCGCGAGTGCGGGAATGGAAGGGGAAGACATGGCTGCCTCGCGAATGAACGGGAGCGGGACCGGTCCGCCGCGGGGACACGCGGACGGACGACGGCTCGAACGGCGGCTCGTCCAGGACGAGCGCCGGCGTTCAGTCGAGGAAGGCTTTGGGCGGCCGCTCAAGCGGCTGGGGGGACTGCTCGGGCGCGCCATGGGCCTCGAGCGAAGGGGCGAGGTCGCGCAGGTCGTGCGCGGCCGGCGTCAGGGAGGCGATCGGCAATGCGGCGCCGATGCAGCATTGCAGGCAGATGCCGCAATGGTGATCGGCGGTCGACTTGTGATCCATGCCGCCGTCGTGCGACGCGCCAGGGTCCATCGACGTCATGCCGACGTGATTCAGGCCGGCCCTGTCATGCGACATCCCGCCCATGGCGGACATGTCGTGGTCCATGTCCTGACAGTCGCTGGGCATCGTCATCGTGACGGCGCCGGCGTCCGACGACATCAGCGCCATGCCGAGGCTCATGGTCGCCGCCAGCGCGCCCTGCAGCGGCAGGGCGAGGCTCAGCAACGCGAGCACCAGCCAGCGGCTCCAGAGGAGCCGGCGCGGAGTGGACGCGGTGGTGGGGGACATCGGGTCCGAGTGTACGGGATGACCGAAGCACCAGTGCCTTCGGCGAGGGCGGATCGGGCGCGCGGGCTGTCAAACGACGTTTCTCGGCCGGCTCACTACGCCGCTCGTGTTCAGACCAGGAGCGCTCATGTTCCCCCCGCCGAAAGATCTCCAGACGGCATCCTCAGGCGCCGACGCCCACTTGTCCGCCCGGGAGCCAGAAGATCCGCAGGTCGAAGATCCGCACTCGGCCGCTCCGGGGGTGGCCTCCGCCGGACGCGAACGGTCCGCCGAGGAGATCTTCGCCCAGTGGGCCGTCGCCGGGCGGGACAGCCGCGGTCACGTCCGGTATCTCGTCGGTCGACACCTGCACGAGGCGCCGAGTGATCGCCCGTTGTCCTCGGTCGCGCCATTGGACGAGCAGGCGCCTTGCACGCATCTCACCTGGAACCGGCTGCAGCGTTCCGGCGTGGGCGCGCTGATCGACGACTGGTGCGCGGAAGCGGACGCTTCGCCCCCGTTCAAGAACGCGGAGAGCGCCAGGCGGCTCTGCCAACTGATCGATCGGGTCATCAAGGACGACCCCACCGCGGCCCTGGTGGCAGTCCATGCCGCATGCCAGAACGGCGCGTCCTTGGCGCAGCGGCTGGAAAAGTTCGAAACGGTGCTCCAGTTCGCGCGGGAGGTGCCGGAGCCCCTGCAACTGGACAGACGTCCTGGCCACGCGAAAGCCGCCAGCGCGGAAGCCGGGCAACGCCACGCTTCGGCGCACGACGCTGGGAGCGCCGAGGTCGGCCCGGGGACCACGCCCTCGATGGGCGGCGACCTCCTGGTCGAGGCCCTCGGGCCGCGAGCCTTGCGCCCGCAGGTCTCCCTGCTGTCGCAGTCGAGCGTCGTCTCCTCCAATCTGCCCTCGCTGGAGTTGACGACGGAGGTCACGATCGTGACGCCGTCCGTCGGGCCGATGCCCACCCCGTCCCTGTCGCTGCCCGGCGGTGGCGCCATGTTGGAAGTGCCCATTGGCGGTGCGGGCCACTCGTCGACGCCCAGCGCCCATTCACAATCCTGGCGCTGGCCCCATTGGGAGGACGCCGATACTGAAGCGAGCGGCTCATCCTTGCCGTCGACGCCCTCGCTGCCGTCCTTGGCCTCTCTCGCCTGGCTGCCGTCGATGCGCACGACAACCGACGGCTCGCAGTCGCCGCTGTCGGACGATTTCATGCATCCCGGCGAGGAGGATCTGAAGGCCAGCCAGCAGATCCTGAGCATTCCGACCTGCCCTGGCTTGAGCAAAGCGGACGAGTTGCAGCGCCAATGGGCGTTGACGCTGATCTCGTCCTATCTGGACGGTTCGCGCGATCTGCTCTTCCTGTCGCCCGACGAGAGTGCATCGATCGCCTGGATCATCGCCTCGATGGTCCGCAAAACCATGTCGCTCAACCCGGCCCCTAGCGACGGGAAGGACATCTTCCGCAGCCCCGAAGCGTCAAACGCCCTGAACACACTCGCCCGCTGGGTTGGCGAGGCCGACGGCGTGGAGGGCGTGCGTCGCGAACGATGGCTGCAGTACCTGACCGACCGGAGTTTCGATCCCGAATGCCGGCTGCTGCTCGCGGCACCGCTGCTTGCGCACGGCGCGGACTTGCCGCCGCGGGACGCGCTAAACACGTTGCTGCCGCCGGACAGCCTTTCCGACCGCGGCACCTTGCGTTGGAAGGGCGAACCGCTGTGCGATGAAGCGTCTCTGGCCGAACTGCTGGATCGGCTGGGCGTGAGGCACCTGGAGGTGGCAGCGCCGCTGCAACTCTCGACCACGGCGCTGCAGCCGCTGCGCGGCGCCGATGTGCTCGCCGTGAGCCTGCGCAAGACCCGCGCGATGTCGTCGTCATCGCTCAAGGAGTGCATCGCGAAACTCGAGGCAACCCTGCCGGCGCTCTACGAGGTCCGCTTGATGGACCGGCGTACAACCATCGATCGTGACGCCACCCCTGACGGATGGATCCCCGTCCCGCGCGTGGTCGGGCAGTTGCGGCATGCACGCCGAGACGCGAATCGCAAACGCATGGCACCCGTGCGCGACCTCTGGCCGCAGGGACGCATGCCGCCGGCGTTGCGGGCGAGCGCGGTCAACGTGCTGCCGGACGGTGAGCCGGTGCTGGAGTTCATCGGCAGCCTCCGTCGGCAACGGGCGGCGACGGGACTGTTCGGGGCCACCGACATCGAACTGTCGGCGCACCTGATCGGAGTCCTCGACGGGCTGGCCCGGGACGCCGACTTCGCCAGACGTTGCCGCGCCCTCGCGGAGGATCGGGCCGGGCCCTGCGCCGACGGTGGAACGCTGACGCTCTCCGCCATGTCGGCCCTGCGCGATGCGTCGGAGGCGACCTCGATCGACGAGGTCGCGGAGGACGCCTTTCTCCAGGCCTGTCTGGCGCGGGCGAGCGCGGCTCGCGCCGAGCGTCGTCCCGATTTCGACGAAACGCTCGAAGAAGCCATGGTGCTGCGCTGGCATGTGTCGATGCTGCTGGCCGACCTGCTCGACAGCCAGCGCATCCGCATTGCCGACAAACCCGTCTTCGGCGCCTATGTCGAGGGCGGAGATTGGAACTCCCCCGAGCGACACGCCACCTTCAGGGCGGAGGCGATGGCGCTTGTGGCCGCCGAGACCGAGGGCGATTTCCCCGGTGTGGTCATGTTGATGTCGGCGCAGGAAGATCCGCTGGCGGCCACCTTCCAATCCCGCATCGACCGGGAGCCTGCATTCACTGAGTTCGATCAGGCGCGCGCTGCGGCACAGGGCGCCTTTGGTGCGGATTCTGACGCCGAGGATGACGCGGCGGCGCTGGCGCGCACCGAAGGTGAGTTGCACCGGATCGACCAAGCCCACTTTGCGGCTCGCCTGGCGACGCTGCGTCCGCGACTGGAGGGGATTGCCGCCGTCGTGCGTGCGGCCGTCCCCCCAATGCCCACGCCGACAGCCACGGCTTGAAACGCGAAGGGCCGCATAGCGGCCCTTCATCATCCTGGAACAGGCCGCGCGACGACGGCCCGCATCGAGATCAGTCCTCGTTCTTGAACACGAGCTTGACCTCGTGCGTCTCCTTTTGGCCGCTGGGTTCGAACTTCCAGTCCATCAGCGCGCGGGTCACGGCCTTGTCGAAGACCTTGCGCGGTTCGGCTTCCAGGATCTCGACGCCCGAGACCTTGCCGTCGGCTTCGATGTTCATCTTGGCGCGGACCGAGCCTTGCGAGATCGACTGGCGGGCGGCCTCGGCCGGGAATTCCGGCGGCACCTTCTTGACGATCTTCGGCGTGGCGTGGGCGCCCGCGGCCAGGACCAGCGCGCTCGCCAGACCCAGCAGGGTGCGGGTGACGGTGCGGGACAGCTTGGTGTTCAGTTGCTTGCTCATTTGGGACCTCGTACGTCTTGGGTGAGGAAATCAGGTTTCCGGTAGGAACTGGGATTCAGGTGGCGGCGCGCGCGGTGCTGAAGAAGCCCACGGCCTGCACCAGGCGCGAGCTGCTGTCGCGCAGCGAGTCGGTCGAGCGGGTCAGCTCGTCCACCAGCGTGGTGTTCTGCTGGGTGGCGCGGTCCAGCTCGTTCATCGCGTTGTTCACGACGCCGACGCCGGCGGCCTGCTCCTGGGCCGAGTGCGAGATCTCCTCGATCAGCTGGCCCATGTTGTTGACCTCGTCGACGACCGAGCGGATGGTCGCGCCGGCGTTGTTGACCAGGGCGGTGCCGTTCTCGACCTTCACGGACGATTCCTGGATCAGCACCTTGATCTCCTTGGCCGCCTGCGCCGAGCGCGACGCCAGCGCGCGCACTTCCGACGCCACCACCGCGAAGCCCTTGCCGTGCTCACCGGCGCGGGCCGCTTCCACGGCGGCGTTCAGCGCCAGGATGTTGGTCTGGAACGCGATGCCATCGATGACGCCGATGATGTCGCCGATCTTGCGCGAGCTCGCGCTGATCTCTTCCATCGTCGACACGACCTGGCTCACCACGGTGCCGCCGGCGGAGGCCGACTGCCGCGCCTTGGTGGCGATGCTGGCGGCCTTCCGGGTCAGCTCGCTGGCGCCGTTCAGGTTGGAGGCGATCTGCTCGACCGACGCGGCGGTGTTCTGCAGGCTCTCGGCGGAACGCGCGGTGCGGTCCGACAGATCGACGTTGCTGCCGGCGATCTCGTTGGAGTTCTGGGCCACTTCACCCGCCGCGGAGCTCACGCTGGCGACGACGCCGGACAGCGCGGTCTGCATGTCGCGCATCGCGTGCAGCATCTGGGCCAGCTCGTCGGAACCTTCCACCTCGATGTGCTGCGACAGATCGCCGGAGCTGATCGCCTGGGCGGCGTCCTTGGCCTTGCGGGCCGGCACGACGATCGAGCGGGCGATCGTCAGACCGCCGACGCTGCCGATGACCACGGCGATCAGCACCAGAACGCCGGTGACGAAGATCGACTGGTTGGCCAGCTTGGCACCGCCTTCGGCAAGCTCGCGACCGTTGGCGAACTGCAGGTCCACCAGACTCTTCAGCGTGTCCTGGTAATCCTTCTGCGCGGGACGCACGTCCTTGATCAGCGCTTCGCGCGCCTCGTCCGGGCTGCCGTCCTGCTGCACCTTCAGGAACTTGGACACCGCGTCAACGAACTTGGTCTGGGCCTCGCGGACCTTGGCGGCGAGTTCCTTGTCCTTGGCGTCGGAGACCTTGCCGTCGAGTTCGGTCAGTTGCTTCTGGCCGTCCTCGAGCGCGGCGGCGATGTCGGCCTTCTGGCGCTTGATGGCATTGGCGGTGTCGAGCAGGAGCAGGTCACGCGAGGCGCGGGCGATGACATTGACGTCGCTCTCGAGCGCGTTGGCCAGCGCGATCTTCACCAGGCTGGAATCAGCCGTCGTGCTCAGGTCATGGGACAGGCGGCTGGCGTTGTGGGCGCCGAAGGCGCCGATCACGACCAGCAGCAGGATCAGCAGCGCGTAGCTCAGCGTCAGGCGCTGGCCGATACGCAGGCGGGACAGAAACGACATCGATTCCCTCGCAACGATTGAGTTGTTTGATTGGCCGGACCGCGACAAGCTTTCGAGCGCTCGTGGCGTCGGCAGTGCGCACCGATCCTCGGCTTCGGCGCGATCATCGTTGGACTTGATTCGGGGAATCGAGGGTGGGATCGAGGCCCCGTGAAATCTGACGCGGCACTTGCAACTGAATGAAAGGGCCCCGCCGAACCACTTGCCAGGCTCTCGGTAGAAGCCCTAATGAGCCGCCGGTCGGGGTTTCATGATTCCTGCACATTCCTGCGCAGCGCCCCCACAGAGGCCGCATCGCACGGGCGTACCCGGGCGGTAACTCCGGGCGCCACTCCGGGCACAACTCCGGACGTCGATGTTCCTCAGGGTCAGGGCTTGCCCGTCGCCGCGGGCTCCGCGTCGAGGACCTCGACGCGATTGCGCCCGCCCTCCTTCGCCCGGTACATCGCCGCGTCCGCGCGCCGCAGTGCGTGCTCGACGCCCGCATCGTTCTCGCGCAGCACGGTGACGCCGATGCTGACGGTGTACGTGATCGACGACGCGCCGCCGTCCTTCGTCTTGATCGCCACCGTCGTGGCCGCGATGCGCTCGCGCAGCCGCTCCGCGAAGCGCCGGGCACCCGGCAGATCCGTGTGGGCGAGCCCGATGACGAACTCCTCCCCGCCGAAGCGGCCCGGCAGATCCACGTCGCGCGAGGACGCCTTCAGCACCTCCGCCAGCGAGCGGATCACCGCGTCGCCGGCGGCGTGGCCGTGGCGATCGTTGACCTGCTTGAAGTGGTCGATGTCGAGCATCAGCAGCGCGGACGGCGTTCGGTAACGCCGCACGGTGCGCAGCAACGCGCGCAGTCCCTCTTCCGTCGCCATGCGAGTGGCCAGTCCGGTGAGACCGTCGGTGCGCGAGCGCTGCTCCAGTTCCGCGTTCACCCGCGCCAGCTGGGTCACCAGCGCCTCGGTCGAGCGCAGCCAGCGCGACAGCGCCTGGTACCCGAACTGGGCGACGAACAGCACGATCAAGGTGAACACCCAGAAGAACACCCATGCGGTGCTGAGCATGGCCCGCGAGGCTTCGTCGAGCTTGGCCCAGTCGTGGCCGCCAAGCGCGGTCCTCAGTTGCAACGAGCCCAGGCCGAGGCTGACCAGCCCGTAGCCCTGCACGGCCAGCACGATCGCGAACAGCAGCCCCAGTCCCATCGCGCGGCGACCGCTGGGGGGCGGCGTGAACAGCGCCGGCCGCGCCGCGATCCAGCGCGACAGGCGGGGCCAGGTCAGCGCCATCAGCGGTCCGCCGAACAGGACGCTCTGAAGGAAGGCGCCCAGCCACCAGCCCTGCCAGATCGGCAACTGGCGATGCGCGGGGAGGTCGTGGCTGAAATTCCAGATCAACGCGCCCGAGGAACTGAACACCGCCGCGACGAAGCAAAGCGGGACGAAGAACAGCCAGGCGCTCAGGCTGCGCAGGCCGCGCGGAGCGCCGACGGCGCGGTAACCCAGGGCGAGGACGGCGAGCCCCAGCGGGTTGGCGCAGGCGAACAGCGCGGACCAGGCGGTCGACAGGCCCGCATCCAGCGCCAGGACGAAGGTCGCCAGCCATGCCGGAACGGCGCCCCAACGCCAGCCGAAGCACAACGTCCACCACAGGCACAGGGGGAGCGGCGGATAGAAGGTCAGGAACGCGTTGGCGCCGCCGAGGTCGACGGGGATGCCGGACCATCCCTCGCGGACCGTGGCCAGCCCGAGCAGGACGCAGGCAGCGATCGTCGCCAGCCAGCCGACGGACAACCAGCCACGTTCCGCCAGGCTGCCCTCGCGCCAGAGCGCCCGGGCCGACAGGTCGCCCGGAGTCCCGGGCACCAGATCGGCGGGGCGCGGCAGAGGGTCCATTCAGACCGCCGGGAGCGACGACCCGGACGGGGGCGCGGGTCGGGTCCGCGAGCCGAAGATCGCCGAGCCGACACGCACCATCGTGGCGCCTTCAAGGATCGCCGCGTCCATGTCGGCGCTCATGCCCATGCTGAGCGTGTCCAGCGCCAGGTCGAGGTCCCGGTTCAAGGTCGCCAGCAACTCGGCCAGCGCGCGGTGCGGCTGGCGCTGGGCCTCCAGGGTGGCGGCGGGCTCGGGGATCGCCATCAACCCCCGCAGCCGCAGCGCCGGCAACGCGGCGACCGCACGGGCGACATCGGCCACTTCCGCCGGCGCCAGACCGCTCTTGGAGTCCTCGCCGCTGATATTGACCTGCAGGCACACGTTCAGCGGCGGCAGATCGGCCGGGCGCTGTTCCGCCAGACGTTGGGCGATCTTGAGACGGTCCACGCTGTGCACCCAGTCGAAACGCTCAGCCACGACGCGGGTCTTGTTGCTCTGCAGCGGCCCGATCAAGTGCCATTCGACCTGTCCGCGCAGATCGGACAGCGCTTCGACCTTGTCCACGCCCTCCTGGACGTAGTTCTCACCGAAGCGGCGTTCGCCCGCTTCGAAGGCCTCTCTCACATCCGAGGCCGGGAAAGTCTTTGTTACCACCAGCAGCGCGACGCTGTCGACAGGCCGCGACGCCTGATGGCAAGCCCTCTGAATGCGGCCATGGAGCTGTTGTATGTTCTCGGAGATCGTCGCCATAATCGACCAAGCTTTCCCTCATCCCATGGACATCACCCAACTGCTGGCATTCTCGGTCAAGAACAAGGCCTCCGACCTTCACTTGTCCGCCGGACTGCCCCCCATGATCCGCGTCCATGGCGACGTGCGCCGCATCAACGTCGAGGCCCTCGAGCACCGTCAGGTGCACGACATGGTCTACGACATCATGAGCGACGCCCAGCGCAAGTCCTACGAGGAAACGCTGGAAGTCGACTTCTCCTTCGAGATCCAGGGCCTGGCCCGCTTCCGCGTCAACGCGTTCAACCACAACCGCGGCGCGGGGGCGGTGTTCCGGACCATTCCGAGCAAGATCCTGACGCTGGAGCAGCTCAACTGCCCCAAGGTGTTCACCGAGCTGGCGATGAAGCCGCGCGGCATGGTGCTGGTGACCGGTCCGACGGGCTCGGGCAAGAGCACGACGCTGGCCGCGATGGTCAACCACCTCAACGAGAACGAGTACGGACACATCCTGACCGTCGAGGACCCGATCGAATTCGTCCATGAATCCAAGAAGTGCCTGGTCAACCAGCGCGAAGTGGGTCCGCAGACGATGAGCTTCTCCAACGCGTTGCGCTCGGCGCTGCGCGAGGACCCGGACTGCATCCTGGTCGGCGAAATGCGGGACCTGGAAACCATCCGCCTGGCGCTGACCGCCGCGGAGACGGGCCACCTGGTCTTCGGCACGCTGCACACCTCGTCGGCCGCCAAGACGGTCGACCGGATCGTCGACGTCTTCCCTGCGGCGGAGAAGGACATGGTCCGCGCCATGCTGTCGGAATCGCTGCAGGCGGTGATCTCGCAGACCCTGTGCAAGACCAAGGACGGCAGCGGGCGCGTCGCCGCGCACGAGATCATGCTGGGCACCTCCGCGATCCGGAACCTGATCCGGGAGAACAAGGTCGCGCAGATGTACTCGTCGATCCAGACCGGCAACAACCTGGGCATGCAGACGCTGGACCAGAACCTCACCGACATGGTCCGCCGCAACATCATCTCGCCGGCCGAGGCACGCGCCAAGGCCAAGATGCCCGAGAACTTCCCCGGCTGAGCGGACCGGCCCCACCACAACGACAGATCGATCGGGCGCGGGCGGTTGACCGCCGCGTGCCCGGCACACAGGACAGGACGCCGCCATGGAACGCGATCAGGCCACCAAGTTCATCAACGACCTGCTTCGCCTGATGGTGTCGCGCAAGGGTTCCGACCTTTTCCTGACGGCGGAGTTCCCGCCGGCGGTGAAGGTGGACGGCAAGGTGACCAAGGTGTCGCCGCAGCCGCTGACCGGCCAGCACACGCTGCAGCTGGCGCGGGCCATCATGAACGACAAGCAGGCGGCCGATTTCGAACGCACCAAGGAGTGCAACTTCGCGATCTCGCCGCAAGGCATCGGCCGGTTCCGCGTCAACGCCTACATCCAGCAGGGCCACGTGGCGCTGGTGCTGCGGACGATTCCGCAGACGCTGCCGACGGTTGAATCGCTGGAGCTGCCGCACATCCTGAAGGACGTGGTGCAGACCAAGCGCGGCCTGGTGATCCTGGTGGGCGCGACCGGTTCGGGCAAGAGCACCTCGCTGGCGGCGATGGTGGACCACCGCAACCAGACGACCTACGGCCACATCATCACGATCGAGGATCCGGTCGAGTTCGTGCACCCCCACAAGAACTGCATCGTCAGCCAGCGCGAGGTGGGTCTCGACACCGAAGGCTGGGAGCAGGCGCTGAAGAACACGCTGCGCCAGGCGCCGGACGTGATCCTGATGGGCGAGATCCGCGACCGCGAGACGATGGAACACGCGGTGGCCTTCGCCGAGACCGGTCACCTGTGCATGGCCACGCTGCACGCCAACAGCGCCAACCAGGCGCTGGACCGGATCATCAACTTCTTTCCGGAAGAACGTCGCGCGCAGCTGCTGATGGACCTGTCGCTGAACCTGAAGGCGCTGGTGTCGCAGCGGCTGCTGCCGCGCCAGGAGGGCAAGGGCCGGATCGCGGCGGTCGAGATCCTGCTGAACACGCCGCTGATCAGCGACCTGATCTTCAAGGGCGAGGTGGGCGAGATCAAGGAAATCATGAAGCGCTCGCGCGAGCTCGGCATGCAGACTTTCGACCAGGCGCTGTTCGACCTCTACGAAATGGGCAAGGTGACCTACGAGGACGCGTTGCGCAACGCCGACTCCGTCAACGACCTGCGCCTGCAGATCAAGCTCAACAGCGAACGGGCGCGCAGCGGCGACTTGTCGTCGGGCACGGAACACCTGACCATCGTCTGAGCGCGGTGCCGCGGTGACGCGGCACGCACAGGACGATGCTGCGCAGGGGCCACAATCGGCGGGTGTTTGTCCACCCACCGACAGGTCCTTCCATGAGCAGCATCGGTCAGCGTACCTACGAATCGACCCCGTCCCTCCGCGTGTCCTTCCTGGGACTCGGCGTCATGGGCTTCCCGATGGCGGGCCATCTGGCCAAGGCCGGCCAGCAGGTCACGGTCTACAACCGGTCGCCCGCGAAGGCCCAGGCCTGGACCTCGGAGTTCGGCGGCCAATCCGCCGCGACACCGCGTGAAGCGGCACAGGACGCGGACATCGTCTTCTGCTGCGTCGGCAACGACGCCGACCTGCGCTCGGTCGTGCTCGGTGCCGACGGCGCCTTCGCCGGCATGAAGCCGGGTGCGGTCCTCGTCGACCACACGACCGCCTCCGCCGAGGTCGCCCGTGAACTCGCCGCGGAAGCACGGAAGCTCGGCCTGCACTTCATCGATGCGCCGGTCTCGGGCGGCCAGGCCGGCGCGGTCAACGGCGCGCTGACGGTCATGTGCGGCGGCGAGGAAGCCGTCTTCGACAAGATCCGTCCCTACGCCATCCACTTCGCGAAGGCAGTCACCCGCGTGGGCGACGCTGGCGCCGGACAGCTCGCCAAGATGGTGAACCAGATCTGCATCGCCGGCATCGTCCAGGGCTTGTCGGAAGCCATCGCCTTCGGACAGAAGAGCGGCCTCCCGATGGCGCTGGTGCTCGATGTCATCGGCAAGGGCGCCGCCCAGAGCTGGCAGATGGACAACCGCGGCAAGACCATGGTCGAAGACAAGTTCGACTTCGGCTTCGCCGTGGACTGGATGCGCAAGGACCTCGGTCTGGTGCTCGACGAAGCCCGCCGCAATGGGGCCCGCTTGCCGCTGACGGCGTTGGTCGACCAGTTCTATGCGGATGTGCAGGACATGGGCGGGAACCGCTTCGATACGTCGAGCCTGATCAAGCGCTTGCGCTGATCGTCAGAACGCTGACGGTCGGAACGCCAAGCGCGGGCTCTCCACGATGCAAGGGGCATCCCTCCGGGAACCCCTCGCATCATTCCGGCCCCACGGTCACTGGCTGACCGCGACTCCGTTCGATACGCCGCCGCCCAGCACCTTGTAGAGCTGCACCTGGTTCTGCAGCTGCGCGAGGCGCACCTGCAGTGCCGCCTGCTGCGCGGCGAAGGTCGCCCGTTGCGCATCCAGCAGATCGAGGCTTGAGGCCGCGCCGTTGCGGAAGCTCAGGTCGACCAGCTCCAGCCGCGTCGCTTCCGCGGCCGCCTGCGCGTCCTGCGCGCGCAGCTGCTCGTCGAGCGTGGCCCGGCCGGCCAAGGCATCCGCCACTTCCTTGAACGCCGTCTGCACGACCTTCTCGTACTGGGCCACCGCGATCTCGCGGTTGGCCTTGGCGGCCTCGACGTTGTTGCGCACGCGCCCCGCGTCGAAGATCGGCATCAGCGCCGAACCCGCGATGCTCCACGCGCTCTGGCTGAACAGGTCGCGCAGGGCGCTGCTCGCCGTGCCCACGCTGCTCGTCAGCGTGATGCTCGGGAAGTAGGCCGCGCGCGCGACGCCGATGTTGGCCTCGGCCGCCACCAGCTGCTGCTCGGCCTGGACCACGTCGGGCCGGCCGACCAGCACCTGCGACGGCATGCCCGCCAGCAGCGCGCCCATGGTCTGGTCGCTCAGCGGCCGCGACTGCGGCAGCGACTCCGGCACGCCCTGCCCCACCAGCAGCGTCAGCGTGTTCAGGTCCTGCTGACGCGTGCGCTCAGCCTGCGCCAGCGTGGCGCGCGCGGCTTCGTACGACGACTTCGAGGTGCTCAGGTCCAGGTTGGACGCCGCGCCGTTGTCGAACTTCAGCTGCATCAGCTTGAGGCTGTCCTCGCGCGTCGCCAGCGTCTGGCGCGTGCGCGCCAGCAGCTCCTCGTCGGCCTGGACCGCGAGGTAGGCCGACGCGACGCCGGCCACCAGGCTGATCTGCGCGGAACGCGCCGCCTCGCCCGTCGCCAGGTACTGCGCGAAGGACGCGGCGCTCTGGTTCTTGACGCGGCTGAACAGGTCGATCTCGTACGAGGTGATCTGCAGGCCGGCCTGGTAGGCGTTGACGATGCGGCTGTCGCCGTTGGCCGTGGTCTGCGGTCCGCGCGACGCGGAGAAGCCGGCGTTGACCGTCGGCCAGCGGCTCGCCGCCGTGACGTTGGCCTGCGCCCGCGCGACGTCGACGTTCAGCAGCGCGATGCGCAGGTCGCGGTTGTTCTTCAGCGCCAGATCGATCAGTTGCTTCAACCGTTCATCACGGAAGAATTGCTGCCATTGCAGCTCGGTCGCGGCCTTGGCGTCGGTCGCCTCGGCGCCCGGGCCTTGCGGCCACTGCGGCGCCACCGGCGCGTCCGGGCGCTTGTGGTCGGGCGCGAGGTTCACGCAGCCGGTCAGCAACGCCACGGTCGCAGCTGCCGCGGCCATCACGGAAAGTTTGCTTTTCATCATGCTCAGACTCCGTCCGCGTTCTTGGCGGCCGCGATGGCCTTGGTCGGATCCGGACCGTCCAGTTCGTGGGCGTACAGCCTGTTCTGGCGGTCGCTGCCCTTGAAGAAGCGGCGCACGACCAGGAAGAACACCGGCACGAAGATCACCGCCAGCAAGGTCGCGGTGACCATGCCCGACAGCACGCCGGTACCGATGGCGCGCTGGCTCGCCGAGCCCGCGCCGCTGGCGAAGAACAGCGGCGTGACGCCCAGGATGAAGGCCAGCGAGGTCATGATGATCGGGCGGAAGCGCAGGTGCGCCGCCTCCAGGATCGCCTCGACCAGGCCCTTGCCCTGCGCCTGCAGGTCCTTGGCGAACTCGATGATCAGGATCGCGTTCTTCGCCGACAGGCCGATGATGGTGATCAGGCCGACCTTGAAGTACACGTCGTTGGGCATGCCGCGCAAGGTCGCCCCCGCGAGCGCACCCAGCAGGCCCAGCGGCACCACCAGCATCACCGACATCGGGATGGACCAGCTCTCGTACAGCGCGGCCAGGCAGAGGAAGACCGCCAGCAGCGAGAACGCCAGCAGGATGCCCGCCTGCGAGCCCGACAACTGCTCCTCACGCGACAGCCCGGTCCACTCGAAGCCGATGCCGGGCGGGAGCTGCGAGATCATGTTCTCGAGTTCCTTCATCGCCTGGCCCGACGAGACGCCGACACCCGGGTCGCCGGCCAGCCGCATCGCGGGATAGCCGTTGTAGCGGGTGGCCTGCATCTGGCCGGTGATCCAGCGGCTGGACGCGAAGGCCGAGACCGGCACGTTGGCGCCCGACGCGTTGGTCACATTGAGCTTGAGCACGTCTTCCGGCGTCGAGCGGCGTGCCGCGTCGGCCTGCACCACGACACGCTGCATGCGGCCGGTGCTCGGGAAGTCGTTGACGTAGGCCGAGCCCAGCTGCGTGCCGAGCACCCGGGCGATGGTGTCGAAGGAAACGCCCAGCGCCTGCGCCTTGGCGCGGTCGATGTCGATCTGCAGCTGCGGCGCGTCTTCCAGGCCGTCCGGACGGATGGTCGCGATGAGCTTGCTCTTCTGCGCCATGCCCATGAGCTGGTTGCGCGCGTTGAGCAGTGCCTCGTGCCCGAGGCCGGCGCGGTCCTGCAGACGCAGCGCGAAGCCTGTGGCATTGCCGAGTTCCTGGATGGGCGGCGGCGACAGCGGGAAGATGAAGGCGTCCCGCACGCCGACCATCATCGCGCCCATGACGCGACCGGCCAGCGCCGAGGCCGAGTGGTCCTTGCCCTTGCGCTCGTCCCAGGGCTTCAACGGCACGAACACCAGCGCGGCGTTCTGGCCCTGACCCGAGAACGAGAAGCCGATGACGCCGATGGTGTCGGCGACTTCCGGCTGCTTGTGCAGGAACTGCTCGACGGCGGCCACCGCGGCTTCGGTCCGGTTGGACGTCGCGCCCGGCGGCAGCTGCACGTTGACGATCAGGTAGCCCTGGTCTTCGTTGGGCAGGAAGGACGTCGGCATGCGGACGTACAGCCAGCCGACGACCGCGACCACGGCGACGAAGGCGATCATCATCGGACCGCTGCGCTTGAGCAGCTTGGCGACCCAGCCTTCGTAGCCCTTGGCGGTGCGCGAGAAGCCGCGGTTGAACCAGCCGAAGAAGCCGCGCTTCTCGTGGTGGTGACCGGCGTCGACCGGCTTGAGCAGCGTCGCGCACAGCGCCGGCGTCAGCGACAGCGCCATCATCGCCGACAGCGCCATCGAGGCCACCATCGCCAGCGAGAACTGGCGGTAGATGTTGCCCACCGAGCCGGCGAAGAAGGCCATCGGGATGAACACCGCGATCAGCACCGTGGTGATGCCGATGATGGCGCCGGAGATCTGGCCCATCGCCTTCTTCGTCGCTTCACGAGGGCTGAGGCCCTCCTCGCTCATGATGCGCTCGACGTTCTCGACGACGACGATCGCATCGTCGACCAGGATGCCGATCGCGAGCACCATGCCGAACAGCGTCAGCACGTTGATCGAGAAGCCCAGCGCCAGCATGATCCCGAAGGTCCCCAGCAGCGCCACCGGCACCACCAGCGTCGGGATCAGCGTGTAGCGCCAGTCCTGCAGGAACAGGTACATCACCAGGAACACCAGCACGATCGCTTCGATCAGCGTTTCCACCACCTGGGCGATGGAGATCTGCACGAACTTCGACGAGTCGTAGGGCACCTTGTATTCGACGCCGGCGGGGAAGTACTTCTTCAGTTCTTCCATCCGCGCCTTGACCGCCTTGGCGGTGCCCAGCGCATTGCCGGACGGCGACAGCTGCACGCCCACGCCGGTGGACGGCTGGCCGTTCAGTCGCGCGTAGGTGCTGTAGCTCTGGCCGCCCATCTCGATGCGCGCGACGTCCTTCAGCCTCACGGTGGAGCCGTCGGTGTTGGCGCGCAGGACGATGTTGCCGAACTGCTCCTTGTTCTCGAGCTGACCCTTGACCACGATGGTCGCGGACATGGTCTGGCTGGTGGTGTTCGGGCGGTCGCCCAGCACGCCGGCCGGCACCAGCGCATTCTGCGCGGTGATGGCGGCGTTGACCTCGGCCGGGCTGAGCTTGTACGACTCCATCTTGGCCGGATCCAGCCAGATGCGCATCGCCTGCTCGGAGCCGAACAGCTGCGCCTGGCCGACGCCGGCGATCCGCTGGATCTCGGGCACGACGTTGCGGGCCGCGTAGTCGCCCAGCGCGATCGGGTCCATCGAGCCGTCCTTGGACGACAGCGTCACGAACAGCAGGAAGTTGGAACGCGCCTTGTCGACGCGCACGCCCTGCTGTGTCACCGCGGCGGGAAGACGGGGCGTCGCGCGCGACAGGCGGTTCTGCACTTCCACCTGCGCCAGGTCGATGTTGGTGCCGGACTCGAAGGTCACCGTGATGGCGCCCGTGCCGTTGGCCTGGCTGACCGATTCCATGTAGGCCAGGCCGGGAGCGCCGTTGAGCTCCTGCTCGATGACGGAGATCACCGCCTCGTCCAGCGTCTTGGCCGACGCGCCCGGATAGGCGACGTTGATCGACAGCGACGGGGGCGCGACGGTGGGGTACTGGGCGATCGGCAGCTGCGTGATGGCCACGCCGCCGAAGACCAGGATGAACAGGGCGATCACCCACGCGAAGATGGGGCGATCAATGAAGAAACGTGCCATGTCTTGGATCCTTCCCGAGCGTCAGGCGCTCAGCGGCTCGCCGCGGCGGAGGCGGCCGGGGCGGCGCCCGAAGCCGCGCCGGACGCGGCGCTGGCCGGATTGAACGGCACCGGATTCACCGGGGCGCCCGGGACGAACATCTTCTGGAAGCCGTCGGCGATGACCTTCTCGCCGGTCTTCAGGCCGTCGAGCACCACCCACTGGTTGCCGATCGCGTTGCCGATCTTGACCTTGCGCGGCGCGGGCTTGTTGTCGGGACCGACCACCATCACCGTGTCGCCGGCCGAGCCGCGCGTCACCGCCTGCTGCGGCAGCAGGATGGCCGAGGGCAGTTCCGCCTGCGCCACGCGGACGCGGACGTACTGGCCGGGCAGCAGCGCGCTGTCGGGATTCGGCACTTCGGCGCGCAGCGTGACCTGGCCCGAGGTCGGATCGACCGTCAGGTCGGTGAACAGCAGCTTGCCGGTGCGCGGCAGCACGACGCCGTCGTCGCCGACGATCTCCACCTGTGCGGCGTTGTTGCCCGCGCTGCGCAACTGGCCAGCGGCCAGCGCGCGGCGCATCGCCTGCACCTCGTTGGCCGACTGCGTGAAGTTCACATAGACGCTGCTGACCTGCTGGATCAGCGCCAGCTGCGTGGCGTCCGCGGCGCCGACCAGCGCGCCTTCGGTCACCAGCGCGCGGCCGATCCGGCCGGCGATCGGGGCATGGACATGAGCGTAGTCCAGGCTCAGCTTGGCCGTCACCGCAGCCGCCTTGGCGGCGGCCACGTCGGCTGCGGCGGCCTTGGCGGTCGCGACCGAGGTGATGTATTCCTGCTGGCTGATCGCCTTCGCATCGGCCAGCGGCTTGTTGCGCGCGGCCTGGGCCGACGCCTGGGCTTCATTGGCCTGCGCCTTGGCCACGTTGGCGTTGGCGCTGTCGAGCTGGGCCTGGTAAGGCGCCGGGTCGATCAGGAACAGCGCCTGGCCGGCCTTCACTTCGGAGCCTTCGGTGAACAGGCGCTTCAGGATCACGCCGTTGACCCGCGCGCGGACCTGCGCGGTGCGCAGCGCCTCCACGCGGCCCGGCAGTTCGGTCTGCAGCGCGACCGCCTGCTGGCCCACCGTCACGACGCCGACATTGGCCGGCGGCATGCCGCCACCCGGCGCGGTGGCCGCCTTCTCGTCCTTGCCGCAGGCGGCCAGCACGGCCGCGATCGAAATCACCAGCGGCAGCAGGTAGAGCATGCGCGCGCCAGCCTTCAGGCTCGGGCGCTCCGACCCCGGCGTTGCTTTCGTCAGAGGGGTAGACATCACGATGGGATTCCTCTCGCAGTACAGATTCGAAGTGCAGATTCGCGGATTCAGGAGCCGGACCGACGCAAGCGCCGGGCGGACAGGGCAAACCGCGGCCCTAGCCATGGCGCTTCCACCACGACGTACGGCATCGGTACGGTTCGACCGAAGACGCGCAGTATATACATACATTCACGCATGTATGTTTCCGTCATGTGCTTCTACAATCGCACAATGGCTCGTCGAACCAAACAGGAAGCCCAGGAAACCCGCGCGCGTCTGCTGGACGCCGCGGAGCAGTTGTTCCATGAACGCGGCGTCTCCCGCACCTCGCTGCAGGACATCGCGCAGGCCGCCGGCGTGACCCGGGGCGCCGTGTACTGGCACTTCGAGGACAAGGTCCAGCTCTTCAACGCGATGATGGAACGCGCCACCATGCCGCTGGAGGAAGACTTCGAGCCGTCGGTGTCGCCCGGCCCCGACCGGCCATTGGACGATCTGCGCCTGAGATTGATGAACGTCATGCACTGCGCGGCATTCAATGCCCGCACACGCCGGGCCTTCGAGATCGCCAACCTGCGCGTCGAGTTCGTCGGGGAGATGGCGTCGATCCGCGGCCGGAAGGTGGCGGCGCACCGGGAATGGACCGAGCACAACCGCGACGCCTTCGAGCGGGCCAGGGCCCTGGGTCAGCTGCCGCCCGACGTCGATGCGCATCAGGCCGCGATCGGGCTGATGGCGCTGATCGGCGGCCTGCTGCACCACTGGATCCTCGATCCGGAAGCCTTCGACCTGATGGAGGTCGGCCAGGCCCGGCTGGAGCATTACCTGTCCTCGCTGACCCTGGTCGTGCCGAACCGCTTCCCTCCCCTGACCGCCGCTGAGCGCGGCGCGCTGGGTCGCCAGCCTGTCTGTGACGCAGGGGGCGGCGACGCTACCGGTGACGCCCCACCGGCGACAGACGCTGTCCATCCTCAGAACTGAGGGCTTATCCGGTGGAAAGCCCTGCATTTGTGCAGGTCGGGCAGGGGACAACCCCAAGCTGCGGCGACAATACCCGGTTGCCCACGCCCGAGCCGCCGCCGTGTCCATCGCTCACCCGCCCACCCGTCCGCTGTCCGATCTGAAGAAGACCGGCCAGAAGGCGCTGACCTCGTACCGCCCGTTCTGGGCGAAGCGCTTCGGTCCCGCCCCCTTCCTGCCGATGTCGCGGGAGGAAATGACGCAACTGGGCTGGGACAGCTGCGACATCATCATCGTCAGCGGCGACGCCTATGTGGACCATCCCAGCTTCGGGATGGCGGTCATCGGCCGGACGCTGGAAGCGCAGGGCTTCCGCGTGGGCATCATCGCGCAGCCGGACTGGCACTCGCCGGACGCGTTCCGGGCCCTGGGCAAGCCCAACCTGTTCTTCGGCGTGGCGGCCGGGAACATGGATTCGATGATCAACCATTACACGGCGGACCGGAAGATCCGCTCGGACGACGTCTACACGCCCGGTGGCGCCGCCGGCAAGCGCCCCGACCGCGCGACGCTGGTCTATACGCAGCGTTGCAAGGAAGCGTTCAAGGACGTCCCCGTGATCATCGGCGGCATCGAGGCCTCGCTGCGCCGCATCGCCCATTACGACTACTGGCAGGACAAGGTCCGGCGCTCGATCCTGGTGGACTCCAAGGCCGACCTGCTGGTCTACGGCAACGCCGAGCGCGCGATCATCGAGATCGCGCACCGCCTCTCGCAGAAGAAGCCGATCGAGACGATCACCGACGTGCGCGGCACCGCCTTCATGCGCAGGCCGGACGACGCCTCGCTGGACGGCTGGTTCGAGATCGATTCGACCGAGGTCGACGCGCCCGGCCGGATCGACGCGCTGCTGAGCCCTTACATGACCACCGAGGAAGCGGCCGCCGACCAGGGCACCGATTGCTCGAAACAGCAGGAACAGGCGCAGGCGGCCGCCATGCCAGGCGCGCCGGGCGCTCCCGCGACGGGTGCTCCGCCGCAGCCGGGCATGCCCGAGATCAAGCCGATCAAGATCATCCGCCAGACGCTGTCGAAGACCGACGGCCGCGCGCTGGTCACGCCGCGCGACCGCACCGTGATCCGGCTGCCGGCCTACGAGCAGGTCAAGAGCGACCCGGTCCTCTACGCCCACGCCAACCGCGTGCTGCACCTGGAGACCAATCCCGGCAATGCGCGCGCGCTGGTGCAGCGGCATTCGTCGGGCGGCGTCGATCGCGACGTCTGGCTGAATCCGCCGCCGATCCCGCTGACGACGGTCGAGATGGACCACGTCTTCGACCTGCCCTATGCGCGCAGCCCGCACCCGGTCTACGCCGACGAGAACGGCAGCCACGACCACGCCACCAAGATCCCGGCGTGGGAAATGATCCGCTTCTCGGTGAACATCATGCGCGGCTGCTTCGGCGGCTGCACCTTCTGCTCGATCACCGAGCACGAGGGCCGCGTGATCCAGAGCCGCAGCGAGGACTCGGTCATCCGCGAGATCGAGGACATCCGCGACAAGGTCAAGGGCTTCACCGGGATCATCTCGGACCTCGGCGGCCCGACGGCCAACATGTGGCACATCGGCTGCAAGAGCCCCGAGATCGAAGCCGCCTGCCGCAAGCCGAGCTGCGTCTATCCGGGCATCTGCCCCAATCTGCACACCGACCACGGTCCGCTGATCAAGCTGTACCGGCGCGCCCGCGCGCTGCGCGGCGTCAAGAAGATCCTGATCGGCTCCGGCCTGCGCTACGACCTGGCGATCGAGTCGCCGGAGTACATCCAGGAACTGGTGACCCACCACGTGGGCGGCTACCTGAAGATCGCGCCGGAGCACACCGAGGGCGGACCGCTCTCGAAGATGATGAAGCCGGGCATCGGTACCTACGACCGCTTCAAGCAGCTGTTCGAACAGGCCAGCGCGGCCGCGGGCAAGAAGCAGTTCCTGATCCCCTACTTCATCGCAGCGCATCCGGGCACGGCCGACGAGGACATGATGAACCTCGCCCTCTGGCTCAAGCGCAACGGCTTCCGCGCGGACCAGGTGCAGACCTTCTATCCCAGCCCGATGGCCACGGCCACGGCGATGTACCACTCCGGCAAGAACCCGCTGAAGAAGGTGACCCGGGACAGCGAGCCGGTCGACATCGTCAAGGGCGAGCGCCGTCGTCGCCTGCACAAGGCCTTCCTGCGCTACCACGATCCCAACAACTGGCCGCTGCTGCGCGAGGCGCTCAAGGACATGGGCCGCGCCGACCTGATCGGCAACGGCAAGAACCATCTGATCCCGACCTTCCAGCCGGCGACCGACGGCGGCTACGAATCGGCACGCCGGAAGAACTCGACGCAGGCCGGCGAGAAGGTCGCGCCGAACAAGCCGCGTTCGGGCCGGATCCTGACCCAGCACACCGGCCTGCCGCCGCGGGTGACCGGTGGAGCGAAGCCGGCCCCGCAGGGCAAGCCGTCATCGGGCGGCAAGCCGGCGCTGGGCGGCAAGCCCGCCGCCAGGCGCGGTCAGCGCTGATCGTCGGCGGGGGGCGCCGCCGGTTTCACCCACTGCCAGACCTTCCATCCCAGGCTGATCCAGGCCCACAGCCTGGCGATCCGTCCCGGCGAACGGTCGGCGGCCTCTGGCTCGCGCCGTCGGAACGCCCGCATCAGCCCCGCCAGACCGCCCGCGGCGGCCAGCGCGGCCACGGTCCGCCACAGGCGCGGGAGGCTGCCGGCCAGCCGGTAGAGGGCATGCCCCCGCTCGACCCACCGCATCGGGCCTTCGAGCCCCTGCACCTCGTGTCGCAGACCGAGCCGCAACTCGGCGCTGCGCAGCTGCAGTTCGAGTTGTCTCAGCTGCAGCCGCTGGCGCGCGTCGCCCCACATCACCGTGGTGCTCCCGGGTCTCCCGCGTCGTGCTCGGGCTCCAGCGCCCGCCGGTCGCGCGCCAGTTCCGCGACGCTCGCCGCGAACGGCTTGCCGGCCGCCAATTGCCGCTTCGCCCAGAACCAGCACCCGGCGGCTCCGGTCAGGAACGCAACGCCCAATCCCGCGCCCACCGGCGCGCGCCACACGTCGGGCACCCACAGCAGCGCGGCGAACACGAGCATCAGCAACGCCGCCACGCCCAGCAGCAGGGCCAGCAGCAGGGCGGTCAGCGCGCCGAACAGCCGCAGCAGTTCCGACTGCAGTTCCACGCCCAGCAACTCCAGCCGCACGCGGGCCAGTTCGAGCGTTCGGTCGGCCACCCGCCGCAGCCGCTCCGTCAGCCCGGGATCGCGTGATTCCATCGCATGTTTCTCCTCTATATCCACCGCCTCTGTGTGCGAAAGCTATCACTGAATCGGGGGAAACGAGGGCGTTCTTTGTCCGATCCGGCTTCAGGCCTTGGGCTAAAGTGCGGTAACGCTTGGTTGCGCGGACCCCGCGCCGCCGGCCTGACAAGGTCCATTCAATGCCTGATCGCCAGCACACGCCGCACTCCGCCGTCGTCGAAGACGACGACCTGCTGCAGTTCCTGGACGACCACGAGCACGCCGACGACGAGCCCGAAGAACCGCGCAAGCCCTGGCGGGTGCTGATCGTCGACGACGACACCGACGTCCACAAGGCCACCGAACTCGCGATGCAGGGGCTGCTGGTCGAAGGCGAGCCGCTGACCTTCCTCCACGCCAAGTCCGCCGGCGAGGCCCGCTCGCTGCTGGGCCACGAACCCGACATCGCCGTCGTGCTGCTGGACGTCGTCATGGAGTCCGACGACGCCGGCCTGCAGCTGGTGCGCCACATCCGCGAGGAACTGCGCCAGCGCGCCGTCCGCATCGTGCTGCGCACCGGCCAGCCGGGCTACGCGCCGGAGATCGAGACGGTCCAGGCCTACGACATCAACGACTACAAGACCAAGTCGGAGCTGACCCGCACTCGGCTCTACACGGTGCTGACCGCCGCGATCCGCTCGTACCGGCAGATCCGTGCGCTGGAGGCGAACCGGCAGGGCCTGGAGATGATCGTGGAGGCCAGCACCGAGCTGGGCCGCCAGCACGGGCTGCACCGCTTCGCCGAAGGCGTGGTCACGCAGTTGTGCGCGTTGCTGGGCACGCTGCCCGAAGGCCTGGTCTGCGTGCAGGCCCCCAACCACAACAGCGGCGACACGACCGGCGACGCCCGCGTGATCGCGGCCGCCGGCCAGTACAGCTCGCTGATCAACCGCCCGCTGCACGCGGTGCCGGCCGGCAAGATCCGCGAATTGCTCTCGCGCTGCCTGTCGGTGGGTCACAACCTCTATGAGGACGGCTGCACCGTGCTGTTCTTCGGCCTGCCCAACGGACGCGCGATGGCCGCGCTGGTCGAGGTGCAGCGCGAACTCGACGAGCTCGACCGCCAGCTGCTGCGCGCCTTCTGCTCCAACATCGCCGTCGGCTTCGAGAACGTCATGCTGTACACGCAGCTGACCGACCAGGCCTACAACGACCCGCTGCTGCAGCTGCCCAACCGCACCCGCTTCATCGAGCTGCTGGAACACAACCTCAAGTCGCCCGAAGGCATCACGCTGGCGCTGATCGACCTGGACGACTTCGCCGACGTCAACGACGCCTTCGGCCACCGCTTCGGCGACCAGGTGCTGCAGGCGGTGTCGCAGCGGCTGGCTCAACGGCTCGGCTTCAACACCGCGATGGCGCGCATCTCGTCGAACGCCTTCGGCCTGCTGGGGCCGGACGACATGGTCAACGCCCACCGCATCGGCACGGCCTTCGCGGATCCCTTCACCGTCGCCGGCGAGCGCCTGCAGCTGTCGGCCACGACGGGCCTGGTGCGACTGGCCCAGTCACGCGCGCTGGGGTCCGAGCTGCTGCTGGACGCGCAGATCGCGCTCAAGCGCGCCAAGGCGGGCAACCGCGGCGCGTCGCAATACTTCTCCCCGGAGATGGGCATCGACGCCCGTGAGCGCTTCAAGCTGCTCAAGGGCCTGCGCGCCAGCTTCGAGGAGCGCCGGCTGTTCGTCGTCTACCAGCCTCAGGTCGAGTTGGCCACGCAACGCGTCATCGGTGCCGAGGCGCTGCTGCGCTGGCGCACCGACGAAGGCAAGTTCGTGCCGCCCGACCAGTTCATCCCGCTGGCCGAGCAATCCGGACTGATCGTCCCGATCGGCGAATTCGTGCTGAGGACCGCCTGCCGCCAGGTGCGCCAATTGCGCGATGCCGGCTATTCCGACTTCCGCATCGCCGTGAACATCTCGCTGGCGCAATTCCGCCATCCGGCCTTCATCGACACGGTGCGCCGCGCGCTGGCCGATGCCGAAGTGCCCGGGTCCGCGCTGGAACTGGAAATCACGGAGTCGATGGCGATGGAAGAGGTCTCCGCCGTGCTGCGCGTTCTCGCGGAGATCCGCGGCACCGGCGCCTCGGTCGCGATCGACGATTTCGGGACGGGCTTCTCATCGCTGAGCCAGTTGCGTCGCCTGGACGTCGAACGGCTCAAGATCGACCGCGCGTTCGTGCGCGAGGCGCAAAGCTCCGCTGCCGGCGCGACGATCGCGCAGATGGTGGTGAACCTGGGATGCAGCCTCGGCATGCGCGTCGTCGCCGAGGGCATCGAGACCGAGGAACAACGCCAGCACCTGCTGGCGCTGGGGTGCCATGAGGGTCAGGGCTGGCTGTTCGCCAAGCCGATGCCTGCGGAAGAACTGGACCGCTGGCTGGCAGCGCCCAAGGCGTGGGAGACGGATTCGCCAACGCCGGTCGCTCCCACGGTGCTGGCACCGCCCTGCGCCACGCCGGTCAACAGCGGTCGATGAACGGCATCAGCCGCTGATCGCCCTCAATGGCTAATCAACGCGGCTGATCAACGCGGCTGATCGACGGCGACGCAAGCGCCGTCGCCGCCCCCCCCCCCGCTCAGCGGCGGGACGTCAGCAGCAGCCCGATCAGCAGGCCGACACCGGCCGCGACGCCCACCGATTGCCACGGATTGTCATGCACGTAGTCGTCGGTCGCCTTGCCGGCGGCCTTCGCGCGGTCGACTGCGGCGGCCTGGAACTCGCCCAGGCTGGACTTGGCACGATCCAGTGTCGTCTGGACGCGGGCGCGCAGCTCGGAAGCCCCGGCGCTGGTCTGGTCAGCGGTGGCGCGGAGCAGCGATTCGGCGTCGGTCACCACCTGATGCAGGTCATTCAGCAGGCGGTCGGAAGAAGAGGTCTTGGCCATGAGCGTTACTCCTGTTGGTCGGTTTGTGGGATCAGAAAGCGCATCGGCGCGGGCCGGAGTCCGGTTGTACGTCTGTCGAGCAGTGCTCGGCAAGTCGCTCTGACGGGTGTCCGACCGCGGCATACGGATATGCCGATTCGCCAATGCGGGGGGCCTTGTCCGCCCTTCCGGCAGATTCCGTTCCCGGATCGAGGCGGAGACAGGAACGGAGATCGGAGCAGAGCAGACGAAGGCTCCGGGAAGACTCAGTTGGGCGAGCCCTCATCGTCGTCGCAAACGGTGTAGTGCCGCACCAGGAAATAGCGCTCGCGGCGTTCGCCTTCGACGATCAAGACCTGACCCTCCAAGGCCTCCAGTTCCGGATCACGGAACGGATTGGCGCCGGCGCGGCGCAGCACCAGGCGGTCGCCGCCGGACACGGCAAGCAGCAACGCCAGGCGCTCGCTCTTGCTGCCGGCATCGGCACGCTCGCGGCACAGGCCGGCGCGCAGGCGCTCCTCGGGGCCTGCGTCGTCCCTTCCATCGGATTCGTCGCGGTCAGCGGGCATGCATGCGTCTCACGTGCAGGAGGCGGCCGTCCTGTTCGGTCGCGATCAGCGCCAGCAGCCGGCGATCGACCCAGCCCTTGTAGACATGGACCGTGCGCTGGCCGGGCGCGCCCGCGATGCGGTAGCTGATCGGCGCGCAGTGTTCGGGATCGATACCGGACTCCTTGAGCATCGGCCGCACGGCGTCGGCCACCGCCGTGGCGGGCGCCGTCTCCGTGGGCAGGAGTCGGGGCAAGGAGCGCGCCAGGTTGCGGCCTTCGCGCTCCAGACGTTCGCGCCGCAGACCGCGCACGCCGCGGTCCTCCACGGAGGCGAAGGCCTTGCGGAAGGCCTTCGTGCGCGACAGCGCATGACCCGCCCCGGCGACCGGCTGCAGCGAGGGGTCGCCGAGCAGGTAGAACTGTCCGAGCGTCTTGAGGTCCATCGGATCGAGGTGGGTGCGCTCGCCGGCGAACTTCTGACGGGCCTCGAGCAGGGCGCGTCCCAGCGAGGCGCCGGCCAGCACCCGTTGCAGGAAATACTGGCAGATCAGGTCGGCCGAGCCGTTGCCCTCGCTGGGGCCGTAGGCGACGGTGGTGCTGCCGAGGAAGCCGCAGGCCCCGTCGGCCAGGTAGCGCAGTGCCATCGGCCAGTCGCCGTCCGCCTGCGCCGGGTCGAAGAGCTGAGCGCCGTAGCAGCACTCCGCGGCGACGACGGTGCCGGCGGTGACGCGGTCGCGCAGCAGGGCTGAACGCATGGCGACCGGAAAGTCCTCGCCACGCTGGCCGTAGTACTCGGGCATGTCCTCGGCGCCGTGGCAGTTGATGAAGTGCATGCGCGGCGCGAGGTCCGCCTTGGCCCATTTCGGGCCCCCAGGCGGCGACAGGTGCAGCCGGTCGGCGTTGCCGAAGGTATTGGTCAGGCTGAGGCGCGTCGAGGCCTGCCAGACCTCGGCCGAAAGTCCGAAGCTGTCGGCGAAGGCGTCGCGCGGCAGGCCCTTGTGGCGGGCGGCCGCGCGGATCAGCTGGAGCAGCAGGTCGGGCTTGGTCGCGCCGGCCAGATCCGGGAGTCGGCCGACGACGCGCGTCGGACCGAGGAAGCGGTTCGGGTCGGTCGAGTAGGCGGCTTCGCAGGCGTACGGCAGGTCGCTGGGGACCAGCTTGTCCGAGTCGCCGAGCTCGCCCCCATGCGCCGGATTCTTCAGCGGGACCATCGGCATGACGTCGGGCCCGCCGATGAGCACGAAGTAGTGCGGCAGGCGCGCATGGGCCAGCGCGTCGATGGCGCCCTTGAGCGACTTGGCGTCCGGCCGCGCCGGCACGGGAGCGACGCCGTAAGGCTTCATCGTCGAGGCGAGGTCTACCGCCACGACCAGCGTGTCGACGCCGCGCCGCTTGTCGGCGGCGGCCAGCGCCTTCAACGCCGCATCGATCTTCGCGAGCGCCGCGGCGCCGTACTTGGCGCGCAGCGCGCCGCGATGAACGATCACCAGCTTGTCCATGGGAGTTCCTCCTCCGTGCGTGAGTTCCGGTTCTCTCGCCGGGAAACGTTGATCCGAAGCATTATTCGGAAAGGGTTGATCCTAGGCATCGGCGGCCCGTGCGGCAATGCACAAGCGTGGGAGGCCTATGGCTCGCTGTCATCAAGCGTGCATGCGGGCTTTGCAAGATGCGCCCGCCATGCAAGCATCCGTAACACCTCCCCGCAAGACCGAGCTGGCGCGCGAGATGCTCGCGCCGGGACAACGCCGGCTGCCGCCCGCGCTGCGCGCCCTGCTGATCACCGTCGACGGCAAGCGCAACGCCGAGGAGTTGCGCCAGCTCGGCCGTGGCCTGGGCCTGGGCGACGACGGCCTGACGCGCCTGGTCGACCAGGGGCTGGTCGAAGTGCCGGTCATCGTCGTGCCGCCACCCTCGGCCGCCAAGCGCCCCGCTGCGCCAGTCGCCCCCCGTGCCCCCGAGGCCCCCGAGGCTCCCAATGCTCCCGCTGTTCCGACGGTTCCCGTCGTCACCGGCCTCGACGTCATCGACGAAGCCGAGGTTCGCGAAGCCGCCGCGCTGGCGCGCGCCGCGCAGGATCGGGCGCGCCGGCTCGTGTCGGCGAAGTTCTTCGGCCTGGACCTCGTCACCCGCATGCTGGCCGGCCGCGAGGGCGAACTGCGGGACCTGGCCCGACAAGCCGATACCGAAAGCCGCTTCCTGGAATGGGTCGACCTCTGCTGCGAGCGCATCGAGGCCGAATCCGACGCAGAGCGGGCGACGAAGTTCCGCGACAGCGTGGCGCAGACCTTGACTGCCGGCTGAGCATTGACGGAGCGCCTGTGGAGCGCCGGCAGATCCTCGCCATCCGAGGCCCTCATGCCCAGGTCAGCGCGGCCACGAACAGCTGATCGATCTTGCGGTACTTGCGCAGCAGCAGGCTGGCCGCTTCCATCGTGGTGCCGCTGTCGACGACATCGTCGATGAGCAAGGCGTTCCACAAGCCCTGGTTGCGGATCTCGTCGTGCAGCGAGAAGGCGTGGGTCAGCGCGAGCAGTCTTTCCTCGCGTGTCGGGTAGTCCTTCAGCGGGCGCGGCAGCGGCGTCTTGAGCAGCAGACGCTCGAACACGGGCACACGCAGCTGCAACGCCAGCTCGCGCGCGACCAGCGACATCGGCTGCCAAGGCCGCACACGGGATGGGGGCATGGGCACGATGAAGCCGATCGTCCCCAGGCGCGGGAGGATGAAGTTGCGCACCGCGCGGGCGAGCGGCTCGGCCTGCGACCGGTCGCCGCGGACCTTCAGCTGGAAGAGGGCCTCGCCGGCGTCGGTGCGGGTGTGGTCGAACCTCGGACGGCCCTCGCTGTCGTTGCCGAGGTAGACGCTGCTCAGCAGCTGCTTGTCGAGCACGAAACCCGCCGACCATGGACCGTCGATCTGCCGCAGGGAGACTTTCATCGAAACGCCTTTCGAACGTGGAAAGGCGCTTGGTTGGCGGGTCGAACGGATGGTTCGAGGTGCACGCGTCGCCGTCCGCTGGCGGCAGCGCATGACGTCGACCGAGGCTATCGCCTATGCTGAAGCCTTGCTTCGTCCTGAAGCGGACTCGGAGGAGTTGCGATGAAACCCACGCCTGCCGGCTGGCCTCGTCTGTCCAGCGCCGTGTTCTACGACAGCGCCGCCGAGGCGATCCCGTGGTTGTGCGAAGCCTTCGGGTTCGAGGTACAGATGCGGGTGGACGGGGACGACGGCTCGGTGGTGCACAGCCAGCTGACCTTCGGCGAGGCGCTGATCATGGTCAGCGAGTGCGGCGGCGGGGAGCGGTCGGAGCGCTTCGGCATCCCCCTGCGCAGCCCGAAAGGCGTGGGCGGCGCCAACACGCAGAGCCTGATGGTGTATGTCGACGACGCCGCCGCGCACTGCGAGCGCGCCCGCGCGGCCGGGGCCACCATCGTCTACGAACCGAAGATCGAGGACTACGGCCCCGAGTACTGGGCCGACAAGAGCTACGGCGTGCTCGACCTCGGCGGGCACCTGTGGTGGTTCGTGGAGCGGATCAGGGGTTGAGCCGAGCGGCCGAGAACCGCAGCGGCAGCACCGGCCGACGGGCAGCCGCACCTCAGCCCTTGGCGCGCAACGCTGCCGCCCGGGCCCGTATGCGTCCGCGCTCGGCATCATCCAACCGGTCCAGCCCGCGCACTTGCGGCGCCAGTCTCGGGTGGTCGACGAAGCGCTTCTCGTGGCGCAACAGGAAGTCCCAGTACAAGGTCGTGAAGGGGCAGGCCCGCTCGCCCACCCGCTGCTCGGGCCGATAGCGGCAGCCGCGGCACAGCGGGCTTTGCCGGTCGATGTACTGGCCGCTCGCGACGTACGGCTTGCTACCCATCAGGCCGCCGTCGGCGTACTGGCTCATGCCGAGGGTCTTGGGCAGCTCCACCCACTCGACCGCGTCCACATAGACGCTCAGGTACCACGCGTGGACCTGCGTCGGCTCGACGCCGTAGAGCAGCGCAAACAGTCCGGTCACCATCAGCCGCTGGATGTGGTGCGCGTAGCCGTGTTCCAGCGTCTGACCGATGGCGTCGCGCAGACAGGCCATGTCGGTGTCTCCGGTCCAGTACCAGGCCGGGAGATCGTGGTGGGCGTCCAGCGCGTTGCTCTCGGCATAAGCGGGCATGCACGTCCAGTAGATGCCGCGCACGTACTCGCGCCAGCCGAGGATCTGCCGGATGAAGCCCTCGCCGCTCGCGAGCGGGACGCGGCCCGCGCGCACCGCGATCTCGGCGGCTGAGACGACTTCCCGCGCCGTCAGCAGTTTCAGGTTGAGCGCCGCCGACAGCTGCGCGTGATAGAGCCAGGGCTCGCCCGGCCACATCGCGTCCTGATACGGGCCGAAGAGCGGCAGGCGCTCCGCAACGAACGCGTCGAGCGCCTCCAGGGCCTGGGCGCGCGTGACCGGCCAGGCGAAGCTCGCCAGGCTGCCGGGATGGCTGCCGAAGCGCTCCCGCACCAGCGCGATGACCTCGCGCGTCATGGCGTCGGGCTCGAAGCGAGGTGGTTGCGGCAGATCGAATCCCGGGCCGTCGGCGCCGAAGGACTTCCGGTTCTCGGTGTCGAAATTCCATCGCCCGCCAAGCGGCCCGGCGCCGTCCATGAGCACACCGATCCGCTCCCGCTGCTCGCGATAGAAGAACTCCATGCGAAGGCCGCGATGTCCGCGCGCCACCGAGTGCGCGGCGAAGTCCTGCGGCGTGGTGAGGAAGTGGCGGTCCTCGCGCAGGTCCAGCGGTATGCCCGCTTCATGGGCAACGGCCTCCAAGGCCTGGAGCACGCGCCAGTCCCCCGGTCGGGTCAGGACCAGGCGCAACGGTCGCAAGATCGCGAGGTCCGCGCGCAGCTGCGCCGCCAGGCTCTCGCGGGTGTCCGGGTCATCGAGACTTCGGTAATGCAGCGACCGGCCCGCCGCGCGCACGGCTTCGGCGAAATGGCGCATGGCGGCGAGGAACAAGGCGATGCGCGGCTGACTGCTCCACACGTGCGTGGATTCCTGCGACACCTCGGCCATCCAGACCGCATCCTGGGCAGGGTCGAAGCCATCGAACGCGGCGGCGTCCAGATCGAGCTGATCGCCCAGCACCAGCACCAGTTGGCGGAGCGGATCAGTCAAGAGGAAGTCCGGTTTCTTGCGACCACGCCGCTCGACGCTCGCCGCATCACCCGTTGCGTTTCGCCAGGATCGCCTTCCCCACGCGCGAGACGGGCGGACGGCCCAGCACGCCGGAGATGAACGCGCCCGCGTCGACCAGCTTGTCGATGTTGATGCCGGTCTCGATGCCCAGGCCGTTCAGCAGGAACACTACGTCCTCGGTCGCGACGTTGCCGGTCGCGCCTTTCGCGTACGGGCAGCCGCCGAGGCCGGCGACGCTCGCGTCAAAGGTGTGGATGCCCATCTCCAGGCAGGCGTAGATGTTGGTCAGCGCCTGGCCGTAGGTGTCGTGGAAATGCCCGCTGACCTCGACCAGCGGGTAATGCTTCAGCGCACGTTCCATCGCGGCCTGCACCTTGCGCGGCGTGCCGACGCCGATCGTGTCGGCCACGCCGAGGTGGTCCACGCCGATGGCCTTCATCAGCCGCACGACGCGCTCGACCTCGTCCGCCGACACATCGCCCTGGTACGGGCAGCCGACGGAACACGACAGCGCGCCGCGCACCTTGATGCCGGCCTCGTGCGCCGCGGCCACGACCGGCGCGAAGCGCTCGATGCTCTCCGCGATCGAGCAGTTGATGTTCTTCTGCGAGAAGGCCTCGGACGCCGCCGCGAAGACGACGATCTCGTCGGGCTTCGTCGGCAACGCGCCCTCCAGGCCCTTCATGTTGGGCACCAGCACGCTGTGCCGCACGCCGGGCCGGCGCTCGATCGCCGCCATCACCGCCGTGTTGTCCGCCATCTGCGGCACCCACTTCGGCGACACGAAGCTGGTGACCTCGATCTCCTTCAGACCGGCGTCCTGCAGCAGCGAGACGAGACGGGCCTTGTCGGCCGTGCCGACGTTCTCCTTCTCGTTCTGCAGGCCGTCGCGCGGGCCGACGTCAACAAGAGTGACTCGGGTGGGCAATGGGGTCATGAGGTTGTCCTTTGGATCCTTTGAGGAGCCGACGCCGCGAGTGGAGCCGGTCGGACTCCCTCTCCCGCTTGCGGGAGAGGGCGGGGGTGAGGGCCAGCAGCCTCACGCCTGCAACCGGAGCAGCTCGGCGCCGTCGCCGACCTGATCGCCGATCGCGAACAGCAGCTCCGCCACCACGCCATCGCGCGGCGAGGTGATGGTGTGTTCCATCTTCATCGCTTCCATCACCGCGAGCGGCTGGCCCTTGGTGATCGCATCGCCCGGCTGCGCCAGGAAAGCCACCAGCTTGCCGGGCATCGGCGCGGTCAGTCGACCCGCTTCCGATTGACCCTGACCCGCGTGGGCGATGACGTCGACCTCGGTCACCAGCGCCGAGCCGTGCGCGCCGAACACCGCCACCTGCTCGCCGACCTTGTAGGTCGACACGGTGACGCGACGCTCGCCCAGGTAGAGCTCATGCTGCGCCGGTCCCTTCGAGCGCACCGCCAGCGCGATCGACTCGCCGCCGACCGTCAGCGACAGGCTGCCGTGATGGTGACGCGCCAGCAGCACCTGGTGATGCTCGCCGTCGACGTCCAGCTCGAAGCGGCGCTGCGCTGCGCCGAACATCCGCCAGCCGTCGCGACGGCTCCAAGGATCGGTCGACTCCGTCAGCCCCTCTTCCGCCAGCGTATGCGCCACAACAGCGGCTGCGGCGTCCGCCAGCGGCAATCCCGGCTGACCGAACAGCACGGCCTTCTCGCGCTCGATCAGCGCAGTGTCCAGATCCGCGTTCGTGAACGACGCCGTCGCTGCGCAGCGGCGCAGGAACGCGACGTTGGTATGCAGCCCGACGATGTGCGTATCGCGCAGCGACGCGTCCAGCAGCGCCAGCGCCTGCTCGCGCGTCTCGCCCCACACGATCAGCTTGGCGATCATCGAGTCGTAGAACGGACTGATCGCGTCGCCCTCGCCCACGCCCGAATCGATGCGTACGCCCGCGCGCCGGAACGCCTCGTGCGCCGGCCAGCGCGCCACCGACAAGGTGCCGGTCGCGGGCAGGAACCCGCCCTCGGGGTTCTCGGCGCAGATGCGGGCCTCGATCGCGTGACCGTGCATGCGCAGCTGGTCCTGCTTCAGCGGCAGCGGCTCGCCGGCGGCGACGCGCAATTGCCACTCGACCAGATCCTGGCCGGTGATCGCCTCCGTCACCGGATGCTCGACCTGCAGCCGCGTGTTCATCTCCATGAAGTAGAAGCGGCCGTCCTGTTCGGCGATGAACTCGACGGTCCCCGCGCCCTGGTAGCCGACCGCCTTCGCGGCCGAGACCGCAGCGGCGCCCATCTCGGCGCGGCGTTCCGCCGTCATGCCGGGCGCCGGCGCTTCCTCCAGCACCTTCTGATGCCGGCGCTGCACCGAGCAATCGCGTTCGAACAGGTAGACGCAATCGCCGTGGCTGTCGCCGAAGACCTGGATCTCGATGTGCCGCGGGCGCTGCACGTAGCGCTCGATCAGCACCGCGTCATCGCCGAAGCTGTTGATCGCCTCGCGCTTGCACGACGCGAGCGCGGCGTCGAATTCCTCGTCCGCGTGGACCGCGCGCATGCCCTTGCCGCCGCCGCCCGCGCTGGCCTTGATCAGCACCGGGAAGCCGATGCGATTGGCCTCGCGGCGCAGCAGCGCCGGATCCTGATCGGCGCCGTGATACCCCGGCACCAGCGGCACGCCGGCCTGTTCCATCAGGCGCTTGGATTCGGCCTTGAGACCCATCGCCTGGATCGCCGACGGCGGCGGTCCGATGAACACGAGACCCGCGTCCGCGCAGGCCTGCGCGAACTCCTCGTTCTCGCTGAGGAAGCCGTAGCCCGGATGGACGGCCTGCGCGCCCGTGGCCTTGGCGGCCTCGAGGATGCGCTGCCATTGCAGGTAGCTGTCGCGGGGCGCGGGGCCGCCGATGCGCACGGCCTCGTCGCAGGCCTGCACGTGGCGCGCGTCGGCATCCGCGTCGGAATAGACGGCGACGGTCTTCACGCCGAGACGGCGCGCGGTGGCGGCGACGCGGCAGGCGATTTCGCCTCGGTTGGCGATCAGGATCTTCTTGAACACGGGTGTCTCCTCATGTTTCGGGTCCTCGACGCGTCGCGGCTTGTGGCCGCTTCGCGCCGGGTGCGCCCGGACGAGCGCGCGTTGCGATCGTCCGGGGCCGCGCGACGGTCTGGGCCGTCACGCGTCGTCGGGTCGGTTCAGGTCAGGCCGACGGCGCTCAATGGCGATGGCCGCAGGACGCCGCGGCGTCCTCGCCGACCGGCGCGCAGCCCGGCACGGTGTCGGCGCTCAGCTCGGCCTCCGTCGCGCAGTGCATGCCCAGGCGGTCGATCAGCTGGCGGTCCTTCTCGGCCTGCGGGTTGCTGGTGGTCAGCAGCTTGTCGCCGTAGAACATGCTGTTCGCGCCGGCCAGGAAGCACAGCGACTGCATCGTCTCGGGCATTTCCTCTCGGCCGGCGGACAGGCGCACCATCGCGCGCGGCATCGTGATGCGGGCCACGGCGATCGTGCGGATGAACTCGAACGGGTCCAGCGCTTCCGTGCCCGCCAGCGGCGTGCCTTCGACCTGGACCAGGTTGTTGATGGGCACGGACTCCGGATACGGTTCCAGGTTGGCCAGCTGCGCGATCAGGCCGGCGCGCTGGCGGCGGGTTTCGCCCATGCCGACGATGCCGCCCGAGCACACCTTCAGGCCGACGCCGCGCACGCGCTCCAGCGTGTCGAGACGGTCCTGGTAGGTGCGCGTCGTGATGATCTGGCCGTAGAACTCCGGCGAGGTGTCGAGGTTGTGGTTGTAGTAGTCCAGCCCCGCCTCGCGCAGCTGCTCGGCCTGGCCGTCGCCCAGCATGCCGGCGGTCAGGCAGGTCTCCAGGCCCATCGCCTTGACCTCGGAGATCATCTCCCCGATGGCTTCCAGATGACGCTCCTTCGGCGAGCGCCAGGCGGCGCCCATGCAGAAGCGGGTCGCGCCGTTGGCCTTGGCGGCGCGGGCGGCTTCCATCACCTCCTGCAGCGGGATCAGCTTCTCGGCCTTCAGGCCGGTGTCGAAGTGGGCCGACTGCGGGCAATACTTGCAGTCCTCCTCGCAGCCGCCGGTCTTGATGGACAGCAGCGTGGACAGCTGGACCGCGTTCGGATCGAAGTGCTCGCGATGCACCTGCTGCGCGCGGAACAGCAGGTCGTTGAACGGCAGCTCGAACAGTGCGGCGATCTCGTTGACGGTCCAGGGCTTGGCGTTGCGCCGTTGCTCGTCGGTGGTGGGCGTCAGCGTCTGGATCTGGTTGACGGTCTGCTTCATCGTCATGCTTTCAATGCGTTCAACAGCAGCGGCTGCTGCAGATGCGCGGCCACGGCCGCGGGAGAAGGATCTGGGAGCCGGGGCACATGGCCCCAGCACGGCACACTCAAGCCCTGGTCGAGTCGGGCGTGCAAGGCGGCCAGATTGTCCGCCACATGGGATTGATGGGGGTCGGCGGTGTTGGCCACCCAGCCCGCGAGGCGCAGGCCGCGCGCCAGGACGGCCTCGGCCGTCAGCAGCGCGTGGTTGATGCAGCCCAGCCGCAGGCCGACGACCAGCACCACCGGCATCGCCAGGTCGACGGCCAGGTCGGCCGTGTCCCAGTCGTCGGTCAGCGGCACGCGGAAACCGCCGACGCCCTCGATCAGCGCGAAGTCGCCTTTCGACGCGGAGCGCCGGATCGCGGCCAGCAACGCGTCGCGGTCGATGTCGCGGCCTTCGAGCTTCGCGGCGATGTGCGGCGCGCAGGGCTCGCGGAACTGCAGCGGGCCGACCTCGTCCATCGTCATGCCCTGCGTCTGCGCGGCGTGCAGCTGGGCGACGTCCTCGTTGACCCAGACGCCGCCGGCGTCCTGCGTCTGGCCGGCGGCCAGCGACTTGATCGGCGTCACGTACCGGCCCAGGCCGTCGAACGCGCGCGTCAGTCCGGCGGTGATGCAGGTCTTGCCGATCTCGGTGTCGGTGCCGGTGATGAAGAAGCCGTGGAGCGGATGCATCGTGCTCATGCGCAAGCCTCCAGCGCGGCGACGAGACGATCGACATCCGCCGCCGTGTGCGTCGCGCACAGCGTGATGCGCAGCCGCGCCTCGCCTTTGGGCACCGTCGGAGGACGGATGCCGGGCACGCGCAGGCCTTCGCGCTCCAGCGCGCCGGCGAGCGCCATCACCTCGGCGTTGCCGCCGACGATCAGCGGCTGGATCGGCGTCTGCGACTCGGCGAGCTGCCAGGTCAGCGTCGGATGGCGATCCAGCAGCGCTCCGATGCCCTCGCGCAGCCGTGCCTGCAGGGCACGCAGCGACGCACGGCGTGCACGGCCGACGTCGCCGCGGATCAGGTCCAGGCTGGTGAGCAGCGCGTGCTCCACCGCCGGGGGCGAGGCCGTGGAAAAGATGTAGTTCCGCGCCGCCTGTAGCAGGTAGCCGGTGATCGTCGGATGGGCGACGACGAAGGCCCCCGCAAGTCCCGCCGCCTTGCCCAGCGTGCCGACGACGATCAGCCGTTCGCTGCGCAGCTGGAAGTGCTCCAGAGAGCCGACGCCGTTCTCGCCGAGCACGCCGAGCCCGTGCGCGTCGTCGATGATCAGCCAGGCGTCGAATTCCTCCGCGGCGGCCAGAAGCGCCGGCAGCGGCGCGATGTCGCCGTCCATGCTGAAGACGGCGTCGGTGACGATCAGCTTCACGCGCGCCGTGCTGGCCGCCAACTGCCGGCGCAGGTCCTCGACGTCGCAATGCGCGTAGCGCGCGACCTTGGCCTTCGCCAGCCGGGTGCCGTCAATCAGCGAGGCGTGGTTCAGCGTCTCGCTGAAGATTTCCGCATCGGCGTCGCCCAGCGCGGTCACCACCGCGAGGTTGGCCATGTAGCCAGTGCAGAAGCCGATCGCCTTGGCGCCTGGAATGTGGGGCTCGAACCAGCGGCCCAGCAGCGCTTCCACGTCGTGGTGCGCGCGCGAATGGCCGCTCACCAGCGGCGATGCGCCGGAGCCGCCGCCGTAGACGTGCGCGCCCTCGATGAGCGCGTCGGCCACCGCCGGATGCGCGGCCAGACCGAGGTAGTCGTTGCTGCAGAACATCGTCAGCTCGCGCGCGAGGCCGTCGGCGCCGCGCACGGTCTGGCGCGCCGCCGTGCCGGTCTCGGCGATGCGGGTGAAGCGCGTCAGGTCCTGGGCCCGGATCGCGTCCAGCTTGGCCTGCAGGTGATCAAGCAGCATGGAGCACCTCCTCCAGCGTCGCGCGCACGGCGTCCGCGAGGAATCTGGCCGTCGCTTCATCGATCAGGTACGGCGGCATCAGGTACACCGTCTGGCCGATCGGACGGATCAGCAGCTCATGCTTGCGCCCGGCGAGGTGGAACTTCTCGGAGAAGCGATCGACCGGCGCGGTCGTCTTGGGATTGATGTCGAAGGCCAGGATCATTCCGCGCTGACGCAGATGTGTCACGCGCGGATCGGCGGCGAGCGGGGCGAAGGCCTCGGTGAGCCGCACCGCCTGCTGCTGGTTGCGTTCGAGCTGACCGGCATCGAAGCGATCCAGCACCGCATTCGCGGCGGCGCATGCCAGCGGATTGCCGGTGTAGCTGTGCGAGTGCAGGAAGCCGCGCGTCACGTCCTGCGACCAGAACGCCTCGTAGACGTCGTCCGTGGTCAGCACCAGCGACAGCGGCATCGTCCCGCCGGTGATGCCCTTGGACAGCAGCACGAAATCGGGCCAGTCCGCCTTCGTCGCGGGCACCGTCTGCTCCCACGCGAAGAAGGTGCCGGTGCGACCGCAGCCCACGGCGATCTCATCCGCGATCAGGTGCACCCTGAATTCGGTGCACAGCGCGCGCAGCGCCTTCAGGTAGCTCGGCGCGTACATCGACATGCCCGCGGCGCCCTGCACCAGCGGCTCGACGATGACGGCGGCGATGTGGGCGTGGCGCTCCGCGAGCAGCGCCCGCATCTCCTCGATCGCCTGCGCCTCGTTGCCCAGACGCTGATCCGGCGACGTGACGGTGTGGCTGCGCATCAGCAGCGGGTCATAGGCGTCGCGGAAGATCGCGACATCCGTGACGGCGAGCGCGCCGATGGTTTCGCCGTGATAGCCGTGCTTCAAACAGACGAACTCGCGCTTGTCCGTGAGGCCGCGGTTGCGCCAGGAATGGAAGCTCTGCTTCAGCGCGATCTCGACCGCCGAGGCGCCGTCGCTGCCGAAGAACAGGTGACCCAGCGCGCCGCCGGTGCGCGCGGACAGGCGCTCGGCCAGGCGCACCGCCGGCTCGTGCGTGCAGCCGGCCAGCATCACGTGCGGCAGCGTGTCGAGCTGATGCTTGATCGCATCGTTCAGGTCCCTGTCGGCGTGGCCGAAGAGGTTGACCCACCACGAGCTGTTGGCGTCGAAATAGCGCCGGCCCTCGTGGTCGAACAGCCAGGGGCCGTCACCCCGGGCGATGGGCAACGGCGGCACGTCCTGCGCGCGCGCCATCTGCGTGCACGGGTGCCAGACCGCCGCGAGGCTGCGGCGTTGCCAGTCTTGTCGTACTGCTTCGGACATTCAGAAACCTGCTCTTGGGAAACCAGGACGCGGCGCTCGAGCGGACGATCGCGTCAGGCCAGCCACGAGGGCTTGGCCTTCGAAAGAAAACTCTGCACGCCCTCGCGCCCTTCGGCGCTGGCGCGGATGTCGGCGATGCGGCGCGCGGTGTCGTCGCGCAGCGTGGCCGTGATCGGGGCATGGGCGACGTCCTGGACGAGGCGCTTGCAGGCTTTCACCGCCGCCGGGCCGTTGGCCAGCAGCGCGGCGACGAGCGCTTCGACCTTCGCGTCCAGCGCCTGCGCATCGGTGGCCAGTTCATGGACAAGTCCGAGCCGGTGCGCCTCGGTCGCGGAGAAACGCTCCGCCGTCACGAAGTATCGGCGCGAAGCCTGCTCGCCGAGTGCGCGCACGACGTAGGGACCGATGGTCGCAGGCAGCAGGCCGAGCTTGGCCTCGGACAGGCAGAAGCCGGCAGACTCGGCCGCGACGACGATGTCGCACACCGACACCAGTCCGACGCCGCCGGCGTAGACGTCGCCCTGCACGCGCGCGATCACCGGCACCGGGCAGCTGTAGAGCGTCCACAGCATGTGGGCCAGGCGGCCGGCGTCGGCGTGGTTCTCGTCCCAGCTGTAGCCGGCCATCGCCTTCATCCAGTTCAGGTCGGCGCCGGCGCAGAAGGCCTTGCCCTCGGCGGCCAGCACGATCGCACGCAGCGACGGATCGCCGCCGAGCGCGTCGAACACCGCGGTGAGTTCACCGATGACCGTGTCGTTGAAGGCGTTGCGGACGTCGGGACGGTTCAGCGTCACGCGCGCAACGGCGTCGTTCGGACCGCTCCGCTCGACGCGCAGCGTGGTGGGGATGAAATCGTTCGAGGGCATCGTCGGGGACAGGATCGAGGTCATGGTTGGCTCCACACGACGGTGCGGTTGACGGCGTAGAGGCGGCAGCGCTCTTCGCCGTCCGTGTGTTGATCGCAGAGTGCGAGCGCGTGGGACTGCGCGTCGTCGCCGGTGGCGAGTCCCCAGTGGCGGCCGTTGGTGGCGAAGGCGCGCGGCTCCTTCGCCGCCAGGAACCGGCGATAGCCGTTGATCACGCGCCCGTCGTCCGGCAAGGCCGAGGTGTCGTCGATCGAGACGACGCCGTCCAGCGGCATCGGCAAGGCGCCGGGGATGGGGAAGCCGAGCGGCTGAAGGAACTCGTCGACGATCGGCTGCCAGAGGTCGTTGCCACGCGCGAACAGCTGGTGGCCGTCCTCGCCGAAGGCCGGCATCAGACGCGTCTGCGCCCGGCCGCCGCCGTCGCGGTAGGCCTGGGCCCATCGCTCCTGGTACTTGGCGGCGATGAACTGGTCGTTCCCGGTGAACACCCACAAGGTCGGCACCGCCTCGCGGCCGTGGGACGCGCGGCGACCGAAGTCGTGGAAGCGGTTGGCGAGTTCTTCCGGACGGCACGGCTCGCCGGCGTTCGCGCCGGGACCGGGTCCGTAGCCGCCAGCGAAGTCGATCGCAGCGACCAGCCCCGGGATGCGCTCGCCGGTCGCCGCCATCGCCGCGAAGCCGCCGACCGACTGGCCCATCACCACGACGCGCTGCGCGTCGATGTCGACGGACGACTGCATGAAGCGCACGACCGCGGCGACCTGCGTGGCCAGCGCCTTGGCGGCCACCTTGTACTGGGGCACGTCGCAGCGCACGCTGGAATCGGGATCGCCCTTCGCGGCCGTGTCGCCGTAACCCAGCCGGGTCGGCACGGCCACCGCGAAGCCCTTGCGGACGAAGAAGCGCGAAGCGCTTTCGAGGCGCTGGCGCTTGACCGCGGCGCGCTCCTGTTCCGACGCGGCGGGGCGGCCGTGGTTCAGCACCACCAGCGGGAACGGCCCCGGACCGGGGGGCCGATAGGTCGTCACCACCAGGTCCCCGATCAGCGTCTGCCCGCGATGGTCCTCCACCAGCGCCTGCACGCGGATGACGGATTCGCGGATGTCAGTCGCCACGCGCTCGGGCGCTGGCGTCGCTGGCGCCAGGGCCTGCACAGCGGGCGCGACGCCGGCGGCAAAGGCCACGCCCGTCGTGCCCGTCATGCCCGTCACGCCCATCACGCCCATCACGCCCGTCACGCCGAAGGCAGCGACCAGCAGACCGCCTCGCAGGCGAGTCACGAGGCACATCGCCACGCAGCGCGTCTGGGATCGACTCATGCCGAGGCCTCCGCGACGCCAAGCGCCTTGCGCATCAGCACGCTGCGATAGGTCTTCCCGGCCCACTGCACGTCGCCGATGAGCGCGTAGCCGCGTCGCTCGTAGCGACGGCGCAGCGCCTCGGCGGGCACGGCCGTGTCGAGCGCGACATGCGCGTAGCCCTGCGCGAGCGCCCAGGCTTCGGCGACATCCATCAGCCGCTCGCCGACGCCCTGCCCCCGGCACGACGGATGCACGGCGAGCTGGGCGAGGATCGCCGTGTCGGCCTGGGTGTAGCAGTCGGGCACCGGATCGCCGAGGTAGCGGCCATCGGGCCGCTTCGGCGGCGCGACGGTCACCGTGCCCACCAGCTCGCCACCGGCGCTCAGCGCGACGAAGGCCTGGCCGGAGGCCACGCGTTCGCGCGTGGTCTGCACACTCTGGTCGACCGCGGTGAAGTTCCATCCCTGCGCCGCCAGCGATGCGTAGGCCAGGTGCAGCAGCGCGGTGAGCGCCTCGATGGAGTCCTCGGGGGTCAGCGGTCGCAGGGTCAGGGCGGTCATCGTCGGAGCGGGCGTTCAGAAGAGATCGGCACCTTACATCCGGAACACGCCGAACTTCGTCTCGGGGATCTCGGCGTTCAGCGCGGCGGAGAGGCCCAGCGCGAGCACGCGGCGCGTGTCGGCGGGATCGATGACGCCGTCGTCCCACAGCCGGGCGCTGGCGTAATACGGATGGCCCTGGTCCTCGTACTGCTGGCGGATCGGCGCCTTGAAGGCCTCTTCCTCGTCCGCGGACCATTGACCGCCCTTGCCCTCGATGCCGTCGCGCTTGACCGTGGCCAGCACCGACGCGGCCTGCTCGCCGCCCATGACCGAGATGCGGGCGTTCGGCCACATCCACAGGAAACGCGGCGAGTAGGCGCGGCCGCACATGCCGTAGTTCCCGGCGCCGAAGCTGCCGCCGATGATCACGGTGAACTTGGGCACCTGCGCGCAGGCCACCGCCGTCACCATCTTGGCGCCGGCGCGGGCGATGCCTTCGTTCTCGTACTTGCGGCCGACCATGAAGCCGGTGATGTTCTGCAGGAACACCAGCGGGATCTTGCGCTGGCAGCACAGCTCGATGAAGTGGGCGCCCTTGTTGGCGCTCTCCGCGAAGAGGATGCCGTTGTTGGCCACGATGCCGACGGGCATGCCCTCGATGTGGGCGAAGCCGCAGACCAGCGTGTTGCCGTAGCGGGCCTTGAATTCGTCGAAGACGCTGCCGTCGACGATGCGGGCGATGACCTCGCGCACGTCGAAGGGCTTGCGGGTGTCGGTGGGGATCACGCCGTGCAGTTCGGCGGGATCGTAGGACGGCGCCTGCGGCGCCTGGGTCAGCAGCTCGCCCTGCTTGCGCCAGTTCAGCCGCGCCACGGACTGGCGCGCGATCGCCAGCGCGTGGGTGTCGTTCTCGGCCAGGTGGTCGGCCACGCCGGACAGGCGCGTGTGCACGTCGCCGCCGCCCAGGTCCTCGGCGCTGACGACCTCGCCGGTCGCGGCCTTCACCAGTGGCGGGCCGCCCAGGAAGATGGTCCCCTGATTCTTGACGATGACGGTCTCGTCGCTCATCGCCGGCACGTAGGCGCCGCCGGCCGTGCAGGAGCCCATCACCACGGCGATCTGCGGAATGCCCTTGGCCGAGAGATTGGCCTGATTGAAGAAGATGCGGCCGAAGTGGTCGCGGTCCGGGAACACCTCGTCCTGGTTGGGCAGATTGGCGCCGCCGCTGTCCACCAGGTAGATGCAGGGCAGGCGGTTCTGATCGGCGATCTCCTGCGCGCGCAGGTGTTTCTTGACGGTGATCGGGTAGTAGGTGCCGCCCTTGACGGTGGCGTCGTTGCAGACGATCACGCACTCGACGCCGGACACCCGGCCGATGCCGGCGATCACGCCGCCGCCAGGGGCCGCGTTGTCATACATGTCCAGGCCCGCCAGCGGGGCCAGCTCCAGGAACGGCGTGCCGGGGTCCAGCAGCATCTCCACGCGGTCGCGCGGCAGCAGCTTGCCGCGTCCGACGTGCTTGGCGCGCGCGGCCTCGCCGCCGCCCTCGGCGATCTTCGCCAGGCGGGCGTTGAGGTCGTCGATCAGGCCGCGCATCGCGTCCGCATTGGCCTTGAAGTCGGCCGAGCGGGCGTTGAGCTTGGTGGACAGCTGGGGCATGGGTCTGGGTCTCCGGTCTTATGAGCCGCGCTCAATTCTGTGCGGAAGCGCTGGCTGAAGGCGCTGTTCCGGGATCGCCGGCGCGGCGCAAGGCGCGAAGCATAAGTCAGATGACAGCAGTTTCCAAGCCGGACCCGAGCATGGATCGCACCGACTTGAGCCCGGCTCAATAAACCCGGAGAATCCGCTTCTCATGAGCCCCGCACCGATGTCCAGAGAAGACGCCCGCCTCGATCCGCCCTCCGCGGCTGCGCTGCCCGCGCAGCGCCGCTCGCCGGTGGGCGCGAAGGCCGAGCAGCGGGTGAAGGACATCCTGCGCGCGAGCCGCGCCGTCTTCGCCGAGCGTGGCTACGAGCGCGCGACGACGACCGAGATCGCGCAGCGGCTGGGGATCTCCGAGGCGACGGTCTTCACCTACTTCCGCGGCAAGCGCGAGCTCTGCATGCGGGTGATCGGCGACTGGTACGACGAGATCATCGAGGCGATCGAATCGGGCCTGCCGCGCGGGCGGCCGATCCGGGACCAGCTGGAGTTCGTCGTCCACACCCACCTGCGGCTGTTCCTGATCCAGGGCACGGGGTTGTGCGAACTGGTGCTGTCGGAAGGCCGCAAGCGCGACGCGCCGGTGGCGCGGGGCGAGGGCCAGGACTTCGGTGCCGCCTTCGTCGATCTGCAGCGCCGCTACACCGCGCCGCTGATGGACCTGCTGGCGCGCGGCCAGGCGCAGGGCGAGGTCCGGCAGGACATCCCGCTGCGCCTGCTGCGCTCGCTGGTGTTCGGGCCGATGGAGCACATGCTTTGGGAGGTGATCATCGCCGGCCGGCAGATCCAGGTGGACGCGGCGGCGCGCGATCTGGTCGCGCTGCTGTGGCCGGCGCTGCAGGCGCCGGACCAGGAGCTCAAGGCCCTGCGTCGACTGAAGGCCCGCGTGGCCGAGGCGCTGGACGGCGGCGGCATGGACGCCGTCGACGGCAAGGCCTGACCCTCAGCGCAACGCGTCGAAGCGCGCAAGACCTGGGAAGGTCAAAAGATCAGCAGTTGAGGTCATCGCTCTCCAGCCCCTGTTCGGGAACGATGACGGCTCCGACTTTCGAGTCATTCCATGGAGACCGACAACGTGAACCACGACATCGATCCCGCAGCTCAGGAGCTGCTGGGCGCTGGCATTGCGCCGATGCAGATCCCTCCACCCACTGCCCCCGGCGCGTACGCGCCTCGCATCAGCGAGGACAACTTTGATCAGGAAGCCTGGGACTGTTGGTATCGGGAGCAGATCCGCCTGTCGATCGAAGACCCGCGACCGAGCATTCCTTTCGATGACTTCGTCGACTGGATGGAGCGCAAGCTTCAGGACATGAGGAGCCGCCATGCTCAATCCCAAAACGATTGAATGTCGCGCCCGCGCGCTGCTTCGCATCGATCTGATCCTCGAGGAAATGGCCCGACACAATCAACTGGCTGCAGAAGAGTTCGGTCGGCAGATGGTCAAGAAGCTGCGATTGGCCCTGTCGTTCCCGATGCTTTATCGCGCCTCGTCGTGCGTGGCCGGGATCCGCGAGATCGTCCTCACCCCCAACTACTTCGTACCGTATCGCGTCACGCCCGAGGCCATCGAAGTACTGGACCTCGTTCACACGCGACAGAACTGGCCGGACCCCTCAGCCTCTGCACTGGCAAGCTGATTCCCGGCGAAAGGGCGACCGCATGCGGTCGCCCTTCCTCATTGCGGCCATCGCTGAAGTCAGCGAGCCCGCCGTTCGATGAGCACGCTGATCGCCGCCAGACCGATCCCGAACACGGCAAGCCCTGACCCCGCCACCGGCAACGAGCGCAGCGATGCACCGTGCGTCAGCATCCACCCACCCAGCCACGCACCGCCCGCATTGCCCAGGTTGAACGCCGCGATGTTGAGCGTCGACACCAGCGCCGGCGCGTCGGGCGCCTGCTGCATCATCCGCATCTGCAGTCCGGGCACCGTCGCGAAGGCGGCCATACCCCAGACGAAGACGGTCACGATGGTCGGCCATTGCCAGTCGAGCACCATCGCCAGCAGCGCCTGCACGATCGCCAGCGCGACGAGCACGCCCATCAGCGACGGCATCAGCTTCCAGTCCGCCAGCTTGCCGCCCATTGTGTTGCCGACCGTCAGGCCCAGGCCGAACAGGAACAGCACGCCCGTGATCCATCCCGTCGACAGGCCGGTGACCTCCGCCAGCATCGGCGCGATGAAGGTGAACGCGGTGAAGATGCCGCCGAAGCCGACCGCCGTCAGCGCCAGCGCGATCAGCACCTGCGGGCGCTTGAGCACCGACCAGTCGTTGCCCGCCTGCGCGGCGGTGTCGGCGTCCTTCGTCTTCGGCAGCAGCGCGACCAGCGCAATCGCCGCGACGATGCCCAGCCCGGCCACCGCGCCGAAGCTCGCGCGCCAGCCCCATTCCTGGCCGATCAGGTTGCCCAAGGGCACGCCCAGCACGTTGGCCAGCGTGAGGCCGGTGAACATCAGCGCGATCGCGCCGGCCTTGCGGTCGGGCGCGACCAGCTCGCTCGCCAGCACGGCGCCGATGCCGAAGAAGGATCCGTGCGCCAGGGCCGCGACGATGCGGCCTGCCATCACCGTCCAATAGCCACCGCCGATCGCCGACAGCAGGTTGCCCGCGATGAACAGCGCGATCAGCACCAGCAGCGCCCGCTTGCGCGGCCAGCTCGCGCTGAGCGCCGCCAGCGGCGGCGCACCCAGCGCCACGCCGAGTGCATAACCCGTCACCAGCAGACCCGCGCGTGGCAGGCTCACCGCCAGGTCCTGCGCCATTGCCGGCAGCAGACCCATGATCACGAACTCGGTCGTGCCGATCGCGAAGGCCGCCAGCGCCAGGGCCAGGATAGGCAGCGGGAAGCCGCGCGGGGCCGCCGGTTTGGCGCCGGTATCGCCAGCCTGGCCGGCCTCGTCGAGGGTGGAAGACAGGGAGGTCACGAGCGACTCCAACGTTGATTCAATGGTCCGCACTGTGATCTGTCGCTCGCAAGATGGGAATCCATCGAAAGTGATAAGCATCTGTTCCAGAATGGAAAAGATGGCGCCGTCATGATGCGGCTCCCACGGAGATCCGGAATGAATGAACTCGATGACATGCGCCTATTCGTGCGGGCTGTCGCCGCGGGCAGCCTGTCCGCGGCGGGGCGGGAGCTCGGTTTCTCCCCGGCCGTGGGCAGCAAGCGGCTGGCGCGGCTGGAAGCGCGGCTCGGCGTGCGGCTGCTGCAGCGGAGTTCACGGCGTCTGGCGCTGACCGACGAGGGCGCGATCTACCTGGAGCGCTGCCAGACCATCCTCGCCGACATCGACGACGCCGAGGCCGAGCTCACGCAGGGACGCCAGCAGGCGCGCGGGCTGCTGCGCGTCACCTCGACGGTCGCGCTGGGCCGCCGCTGCGTCGGCCCGCTCGCCGCCGAATTCATGCGCGAGCATCCCGACGTCACCGTGCAGGTCTCGCTCTCCGACGCGCTCGTCGACCTGATCGAGGAAGGCTTCGACTGCGCCGTGCGCATCGGCGGTCCGGCGGACTCGCGGCTGGTCGCGCGCCGGCTCGGACCCAATCGGCGCGTGCTCTGCGCGACGCCGGACTACCTGCGCCGCCGCGGCACGCCGCGCTCGCTCGAGGACCTCGCCAGCCACGACTGCATCCTCCAGGAGCGCATCGCCACGCGCCAGTCGGACTGGCTGTTCATGCCGGCCGACCCGTCAGTGTCGGCCTCCCCGCGCACGGTCACCGTGCAGGGCCGGCTCGTCACCGACAACGGCGAGCAGGCGCATGACTGGGCCCTCGCCGGACTGGGCCTGGTGCGCCGCGCGGTCTGGGACGTCGTCGACGAACTCGACGATGGCCGCCTCGTCGAGGTCCTGCCCGAATGGGCCGGCGAGGTCGGCCCGCTGCAGCTCGTGTTCCCGTCGCGCCGCCTGCTGCCGGCGCGGACGAGACTGTTCATCGACGCGCTGGCCGCGCGCTTCGAGCATTCCAAGGACCAGGCCCGCGTGCCCGCGCCCCTGCCTCCGAAGAAGCGTCGCCGTTGAAGTTTCGCCACGGCGGCGCACGGACGAAAAAAAGGGACCTTGCGGTCCCTTTCGGTGTTGCGTTCAGAGTGTCTCGAACCGGCCGGAGCCGGCATCGATCACTTGAAGGTGTAGTTCGCCGACAGCGCCCAGTAGCGACCGGTCCCGCTGTGCAGGCCCGGGTTCCAGCCCAGGATCGTGTTCGCGGCCGTGTTGGTGCCGGGGTAGTACGGCGCCTTCTCGTCCATCACGTTCTGGATGTTCAGCGACAGGGACAGGTCCTTGAAGCCGGTGTACGTGTAGCCGACGTCGAAGGTCATCCACTTGCCGACCGCGCAGTTCGGATAACGCTTGATGTACTCGTCACGGCCGTTGGTCGGCGTGGTCGGCACGCCCAGCACCGTGCGGCCGGTCAGGCCGTCGGGGTTGGCGCCGCCCCAGTGGCAGGTGTTGCCGGAGTAGTACTCAGGCACCGCGCCATCCATGCGGCGGATGAACGACACACCGCTCACCCAGTTCATCGCGCCCATGATCGAATGACGGCCGTCGATTTCCAGCGTCGAGGTCGCACGGAACTTCAGGCGCGGCGTATCGCCCACCGAAGTCGCCCAGTCGGCCAGGCCGCCGTTGGTGCCCACCAGGTTGTTGCGCGCATCGCCTGCGTGCTCCTCGCGGCTGTACCGGGTCATGTAGGTGCCGCGCAGCTGGTTGGTCCAGCGCAGGCCTTCCTTCGGGACCATGTTGGTCTTGAGCTCGAAGTCGATGCCCGAGACCTCGGTCGTGCCCTGGTTGACCCACGGGGTCTGCACGAACAGCAGCGGACCGGAGTTCGCCTGGCCCGGCAGTTGGAGCGACGGATTCTGGTCACGCAGGATCAGGCCGGGATAACGTTCCGGGTGGTCGACCACGCTCTGCACGTCAAGCAGGGCCACTTCACCCTTCTTGACGATGTTGAAGTAGTCGACCAGGATGTCCACGTTCTTGCTCGGCGAGAAGATCACGCCGAACGAATGGCTCTTGGACTTCTCGGGCTTGAGTTGAGGATTGGACGTACCCACGCCGGCCACGCTCTTCGAGCAGTCGGTCGGTGCCGCTCCCGGCTTGGGCGTGGAACCGTCTTCCTCGCAACGCAGCGGGTCGATGACACCGTTGACGAAGTACTGCGCGCCGCCCGGAGCGATCTGCGACACGGCCGGGGCGCGGAAGCCTTCGGAGTAGGTGCCGCGGAACGAGAGTTGCGGCAGTGCCGTCCACTTGGCGCCGACCTTCGGCACGAAGTTGGTCTTGATGCCGGGGTACTTGTCGGCACGCCCCGCGAAGTCCATCTCGAACGTCTTGAAGAACGGTGTGCGGAACTCGACGAACGCCGACTTCACCGTGCGGCCGCCGTCGATCTGCGTGTTGGCCAGACCCAGGATCTTGCCCGTGGCATTCAACGTATCGGGCGTGATCTCCAGTGTCTCGCGACGGATTTCAACACCGGCTGCCGCGCCGATCGCGCCGCCCGGCAGCGAGCCGAATTCGGTGGCGACCTTGGCATCCCACTGCCAGATCGACGCATCGGCGTTGTTGGTCAGCGGACGCGACAGGTTGGGATCGGCGGCGATCTGCGCCAGCGTGCGGCCGTTCGGGCCGAGCATCGTGCGCAGCACGTCCAGGTTCAGGAAGCCGAAGCTGGTTTCCTCACGCTTGGCCTTGTTCCACAGGACCGCGCTTTCCCAGTCGAAGTTGCCGGTCGTGCCCTTGACCCCGCCCAGTGCGCGGTACTGCTGGTTGGTCAGCTCGCTGCCGCCGCGGATGTTCTCGAAACGCATCTGCACAGCGGCGCGCGCGTTCGGGAACGGGTTGTCCGGATGTCCGATTTCCAACACCGGCTGGAACGGCGCCGCCACGTTGCCCAGCAGGAAGTTGCTGGCCGGGTTCAAGCCGCTGATCGTGCGGGGGGCACCCAGGTAATCGCGTTCGGTACGCGCGTAACCGGCTTCGGCGAACGCGGTGATGTCGTTGTTGACACGGAAGGTCGCACGGGAGATCAGGCTGCCGTCGGTGCCCTTGTTCTGCGCCTCGTTGTAGTTGTCGAGGTTGAAGTTGCAGAACTGTCGGTTGAGCGCCGGAGCCTGGGTGATGCCGTGCTGGGCGCCGCCCGTGATCAGATTCGCCGGGTCGCAATCCTTGCGGTTGATGACGTTCGCCGCGGTGCCCTGCGGGAAGTTCAACTGTCCGGCGGTGCCTTCACGCGTGAAGAACGGCTGTGACGAGACGAACGAGCCGTAGGGGTTCAGGCGTACGTTGATCTTGGCGTAGTCGTCGGCGTGGATGTCCTTGACGTCACGGGTCATCGTGCGACCGCGATGCGTGATGTCCGCGCTGACCAGGACGTTGAAGCCGTCCTTGGCGAAGTCGCCGAAGCCGAACGCGCCGTTGACCGTCTGGCGGCTGAATTCGCCGTCGTCGTTGGCGCCCACCGTGGCGCCCATCTGGATGCCTTGGTAGTCGTTCTTGGTGATGAAGTTGATGACGCCGCCGACCGCGTCGGAGCCGTACACCGCCGAAGCGCCGTCCTTGAAGATTTCAACGCGCTCCAGGGCGGACACCGGAATGGTGTTCAGGTCGTACAGGGTCGACGTGCCGTTGTTCGGATTCGCGTAGGCGGCCGGCGTGAGGCGGCGGCCGTTCAGCAGCACCAGCGTGGACGTCGAGCCCAGGCCGCGCAGCGAGGCGGTGGCGACGCCACGCGAGAAGCTGTTCTGTCCCGGGGTGTCGAAGTAGCCGTCGGTGCCCAGCGCCGGCACCATCTTCATCAGCTCCAGCGCGGTCTTCGCACCGCTGGCACGGATCTCCGCCGCCGTGATCCGGTCGATCGGCGATGTGCCTTCGGCAGCCGTGCGGCGGATGTTGGAACCCGTGACTTCCACGCGTTCCAGTTGCTGCGACTCCTGCGCGGCAGCGATGCCGCAGGCCAGCGTGCTGGCGATCGCGATGCTGGTGAGTACCAGCGCCCTGTGGGTAAGTTGACGAGACATTGCGGTCCTCTTCTGAAGTGGGGTCGCACCCGGTGATGGCGCTGTTTCCCGAACGGTTGCAGAGCGCACCCGGGTCGATGTGCCCGGTGCGGTGCGTGAGCTGATTTTTTCAGTAGCTCAAACGTGTGGTTCACTGACTTAAACATTTGGTACATCGCGCAGCAAAAGAGCGACACACCTATAAGAAGAAACCCGGCAGTCATGGCTCAAAGCAGGGGGAACCCTATCCCCAGAAACCCCCTCAAATGCAGGCGTAAATCACACGGATATGCCGGGTCATTGCCATGACGAGGGCATCTCCGATGTCGAAAGACAGGGCTTTCCGACGCGGACGGACGAAAAAAAGCCCGGCCAAGGCCGGGCTTCAAGGTGATCGCGGCAGCGATCAGAAGTCGTAGGACGCGCCCACCTTGTAGCTGCGCGGACGGATCCGGTACCCATCGCGCAGGTTGACCGGACGCTCGTCGCCCATCAGGTTGTTGATGTTCAACGACAGCCGCAGGTTCTTGATGCCGGTGTAGCCCAGGCTGAAGTCGGTGCGGATGTCCTCGTCGATGTAGCAGGGCAGCGAACCCGGCTTCAGGCTGCTCTGGCAGGCGGCCTCGCCCCAGGTGTCGAGGTCGGCTTCGCTGCGGTTCAGCGCCGTGCGCGAGGTGTAGTTGAAGCGCACGCCGGTGGTCCAGTCGCCCTTGTTCCAGGCGGCCGAGAACACCGCCTTCAGGCGCGGGTTCTCGTACAGGCCGACCTGGTTGGGACGCCACTTGTTCGCATCGATGTCCCAGGCCTTGTAGGTCAGCGCATAGGCCGCCGCCACGCCCAGGTTCAGCGTGCCGAACGATCCCGCCGCCACACGGCCCTTGACGTCGATGTCCACGCCCGAACTCTCGGTCTTCCCGAAGTTCTCGTACTGCAGCAGCATGGACGTGATCTGGCCCGCGCCCCACGACAGCGACTGGCCGGACACCTGGTTGGCGCGGGCGACCCACGCCAGCTCCTGCGCCGTCAGCGCGCCGCGGCTGATGACCGTGTCGTAGCCGGCCTGCCCTTCGCGCGCCAGCACGTAGTCCGGATCCCGCGAGTTGATCTCGTTCTTGCGCTCGATGCTGAAGTAGTCGACGGCGATCGAGGCGTTCTTGGTCGGCTCGAACACGAAGCCCAGCGTCACGCTCTTGGAGGTTTCGGGCTTGAGGTCGGGATTGGCCGAGATCATCACCGGCAGCGACGCGCGGCAGCCGCTGGCCAGGGCCAGCGCGGCGTCGGACTTGTCGGCGGCGGTGCCGTCCTTGAGGATGTCGTTGATCGCCGTGGCGGTGGCGCAGCGCTTCGGGTCCACCATCTGGTTGTAGAAACCGGTGACGCCGACCTGGCCCAAGGTCTCGGGGATGTTGGGCGCGCGGAAGCCGCCGGCCACCGTGCCGCGCAGCAGCAGCTGCGGCAGCACTTCGAAGCGAACACCCAGCTTGGGCGAGACGCGTCCTTCGAAGCCCGAGGCCTTGTCGAAACGCAGCGCGCCGTTGAGCTCCAGCTTCTTCAGCACCGGGGCGTTCAATTCGATGAAGGCCGCCTCCAGGTTGCGCTCGCCGTCGATCAGCACCGAGCCGCGGCCGACGATCTGCGCCTTCAGGACGTTGTCCGTGGACTTGATGCGCACGCCTTCCTGACGGTGCTCCGCGCCGACCGCAAAGGCCAGCGGGCCGCCCGGCAGTTGCAGCAGTTCGCCGCTCAGCTTGGCATCCACCCAGGTCTGGTGGTTCTTGCCCTGCGAGCCGTTGACCGGGAACAGGCGCTCCAGCAGCTCGCGGCTGTTGCCGCCGCCGATCTTGTACTCGCCCGACTCGACAGCCGCGAACAGGTCGCGCGAACCCCAGCGGGCCAGCTTGTCCGCCTCGGCGGCATTGCGGCCCACGGAGACTTCCCAATCCATCTCGCGGAAGGTGCCCTGTACGCCGGTCAGCACGCGGTACTGCTTGCCGGTGCCGTCGTAGTTGAACAGGCCGGGATCGTCCATGAACCGGTAATCGATGCCGCGGGGCTGGCCCGTGGGGTTCGCCGGATTCGAGGCCGACAGCACCGGATGCGGCACCGACTGCGCGACCTTGTTGTAGCCGTCGTACCAGCGCGAGGTGGCGCCCGCGCCGATGGCCATCGGCACGGTCAGGTACTCGGTGGTTGTCTTCGAATAGGACACCTCGGCGAAGGCCTGGATGTCCTCCGTGACCTTCAGGCGGCCGGCGCTGAACAGGTTCACGCGCTTGGCCGGATCGGAGACCGCATTCAGGCCGTTGACGTCGGTCACGCACTGGCCCGCCGCGTTCAGCGTCGTGCAGCCCGTCACCGGCACGCGGTTCGTGCCCACGCGCAGGTTGCCGGGGTAGGAATTCAGGCTCTTGTCGCCGAAGGTCGACAGGAAGAAGCCCTTGTGCCACGCCGGATAGTCGTCCTTCACGTCGGCCACGGTGTAGCCGTCGCGCTTGTACGCCTCGATGTTGGCGAAGACGTTGAAGCGGTCCTTGTCCAGGTCGCCGAAGCCGGCCACGAGGCTGGCCTGACGCTGCGCGCCGACGGCCGGATGTTCGTTGAACGTGGTGCTGACGGAGGCACCGACGCCGTTGTACGAGCGGCGCGTGATGATGTTGATCACGCCGGCCATCGCGTCGGAGCCGTAGATGGCGGAGGCGCCGTCCTTCAGGATCTCGACGCGCTCGACGGCGTCGGCCGGGATCGCATCGACGTTGACGAAGGTGTCCTTGGCGCCGTCGGCCAAGCCGAAGTTGGCGACGCGGCGGCCGTTCAGCAGCACCAGCGTGGCGCCCTTGCCCAGGCCGCGCATCGACACGCCCGAGGCACCCGAGGCGAAGCTGGAGGTGTTGCCGTCGTCCTTGATCTCGCTGCTCGAGGTCGACGTCAGCGTGTCCAGCACCTGGCGAACGGTGTTGGCGCCGGTGCGGCGGATCTCTTCACGGTTGTAGACCTGCACCGGCGAGGCGGTTTCCGACGCCAGACGCTTGATGTTGGAGCCGGTCACCTCGACGCGTTGAAGCTGGGTCGTGTCCTGTGCCTGGGCTTGCGCGACCTGCGCGCAGCAGAGCAGCGCCGCGGCGGCGCTCAGGGACAGGGAGAGCTGGTTTTCTTTTCTCATACTTCCACTTGCGATTGAGGGGGCGGATTCTGTGGAGCGCCCTGGCCCATGTCCGTCGTCATCCATTGCAAAACAGCAACAATCGTTCACGCCACAGCATCCACTCTTCGCATGGACGGGCGAAAAGCGCCCGACTGCTGCAAAAGCGGGCGAACCGAGCGCGAAAACGGGGCATGGCAGCGGTGCCAGGAAGGGAAAACCCTTGACACCTGAAATGGCACCATTCGGGTGCGCCCAGCGCCCTTTCATTCGCATGAACCCTTCCGGGTTATCTCCAGGCGGACGCCCCGCAAGACCTGGCCCCGGGCGCTGGATGTTCGAAAGGGATACGCTTGCGCACCCCCGCCGCAAGACCCGGCCCCTGACAAGGAAGAAGGACCGGGCGCGGCGGATCCGCCCAGGCGTCCCCAGGAGGAACCCCCATGTCCATTTCGATGACCGTGAACGGCAAGGCGGTGACGCTCGATGCCGATCCGCAGATGCCCCTGCTGTGGGCGCTGCGCGAAGACCTGCAACTGACCGGCACCAAGTTCGGCTGCGGCATGGCGCTGTGCGGCGCCTGCACCGTGCACCTGGACGGCCAGCCGGTCCGCTCGTGCCAGACGCCGCTGGCATCGGCGGCCGGCAAGAAGATCACCACGATCGAAGGCGTGGGCGCGACGCCCGCCGGACGCGCCGTGCAGCACGCCTGGCTGAAGATCGACGTCCCGCAGTGCGGCTACTGCCAGAGCGGCCAGATCATGAGCGCCTGCGCGCTGCTGGCCGGCAAGAAGAAGCCCACCGACGCCGACATCGACGGCGCGATGAGCGGCAACGTCTGCCGCTGCGGCACCTACAACCAGATCCGGGCGGCGATCCACGACGCCTCGGCCACGCTGGCGAAGGGAGGCTGAGATGGATGCCTTCCTCACCCACGTCGCCATGCCCGCCCGGCCCGCGGACGATCAGCCCTCACCCGCCGCGCCGACGTCTGCTGGACGCCGCGCGCTGCTGAAGGGCGGCGCCGCCTTGACCGTTTCGTTCGCGCTGCCGCTGGCGGCGGGCCGAGCGGCGCTGGCGCAGACGGCCACGGGCGTCCCCGCCTCCAACACCTTCGCCCCCAACGCCTGGCTGCGCATCACGCCCGACAACCGGGTCACCGTCGTCTGCGGCTCGGCCGAGATGGGCCAGGGCGTGCTGACCGCCATCCCGATGATGGTGGCCGAGGAGCTGGACGCCGACTGGGCGCTGGTCTCGGTCGAGCAGGCGCCGGCGGATGCGGCGTACAACAACCCGATGTTCGGCATGCAGGCCACCGGCGGCAGCACGACCGTGCGCGCGCACTGGACGCCGGTGCGACTCGCCGGCGCCGCGGCGCGTCAGATGCTGATCGCCGCGGCGGCGCAGCAGTGGAAGGTGGACGCGTCGACGCTGCGCACCGAGCGCGGCCAGGTGATCGGCGCCAACGGCCGCAAGGCGAGCTACGGCTCGCTGGTCGGCGCCGCCGCGAAGCAGCCAGTGCCGGAAAAACCCGCGCTGAAGGACCGCAAGGACTTCCGCATCATGGGCAAGCCGACGCGCCGCCTGGACAGCGCGGCCAAGATCAACGGCACCGCCAAGTTCGGCATCGACGCGCACGTGGACGGCTTGCTGGTCGCGGTGATGGCGCGCGCGCCGATCGCCGGCGCCAAGCCCAAGGCCTTCGACGAGGGCAAGGCCAAGGCGGTGAAGGGCGTGCGCAAGGTCATCGCCATTCCTTCGGGCGTGGCCGTGCTGGCGGACGGCTACTGGGCGGCCAGGCAGGGGCGAGACGCGCTGGGCATCGAATGGGACCTGGGCGCGCACGTCGACCTGTCGTCCGGCAAGGTGTCGGCCTCGCTCGACGAGGGCCTGCAGAACGCCACCGCGATCGCGCGCGACGTGGGCAACGTCAAGGACGGCAGCGCCAACGCCGCGCGCAACCTGAGCGCGCAGTACGACGTGCCCTACCTCGCGCACGCCGCGATGGAGCCACTGAACTGCCTGGCCTGGGTCAAGGGTGACGAGGTCACGATCTGGGCAGGCACGCAGAGCCAGGGCCCGGCGCAAGGCATCCTGTCGCAGGTCGCCCAGGTCACGCCGGCCAAGGTGAAGGTCAACACGATGCTGCTGGGCGGCGGCTTCGGTCGGCGCTTCGCGCCGGACTTCACCATCGACGCGACGCTGCTGTCCAAGCTCAGCGGCAGCCCGGTGAAGCTGATCTATGCCCGCGAGGACGACATGGCCGCCGGCTACTACCGGCCGACGTCGCGCGTGCGTTTCGAGGCGGGCCTCGACGACCAGGGCCAGCCGCTGATGCTGCGCGCGGACGTCGCCAGCCCGTCGATCATGGCGGCTTCGGGCTTCATGAAGATCCCCGAGAACGGCGTCGATTCAATGGCCGTCGAAGGCCTCGCGGATCACCCCTACGAGATCCCGCACCAGCGCATCGCCTACGGCCGCGCGGAACCGGGACCGCAAGTGTGGTTCTGGCGCTCGGTCGGACATTCGCAGAACGCGTTCTTCATCGAGAGCTTCATCGACGAGCTGGCGCATGCGGCCAAGGTCGATCCGCTGAAGTACCGGCTGGGGCTGCTCGAAAAGCACCCGCGCGCGCGCGGCGTACTCCTGCTGGCCGCGGAGAAGGCCGGCTGGAGCCGCCCGCTGCCCAAGGGCCGGCATCGCGGCATCGCGGTGGCGGAAAGCTTCGGCACCTGGGTCGCCGAAGTGGCGGAGGTGTCCGTGTCCAAGGACGGCGGCATCACCGTCCACCGCGTGACCGCGGCCGTGGACTGCGGCCAGATCGTCAACCCTCAGACGATCGCCCGCCAGATCGAAGGCGCCGTGGTCTACGGCCTGTCCGCCGCACTCTACGGACGCATCACCTTCAAGGACGGGAAGGTCGAGCAGAGCAACTTCCACGACTACCCGGTGCTGCGCCTGAACGAGATGCCCAAGGTCGACGTGCACATCGTCCAGAGCAACGAAGCCCCCGGCGGCATCGGCGAACCCGGCACGCCGCCGATCGCCCCGGCCGTGGCCAATGCGATCTTCGCGGCCACGGGAAAGCGGCTGCGCCAGCTGCCGTTCGACAGCGAAGCGCTCAAGCAGGCCTGAGCGCCCGCCCCACGCTCACGAGGCCGGCGCCGGCGGGTAGCCGGCCTCGCCGAGCACACCCGCCAGTCGCTCCCGGCTCAGGCCGCTCGCCACCTTCACGGTCTTCTGCGGCAGGTCGACGTTCACCTCCGCGTGCGCGTCGGCCTCCTTCACCGCCTCGGTCACCGCCGCCAGGCAGTGGCCGCAGCTCATGTCGGGCAGCTTGAATTCATGCATGTCGGACTCCTTCGGATCACATTCCCGGACGGAGCGTAAACCTTGCCACCGTGGCAAGGTCAAGAGACCTCTCCCATCGGGGGCATGCCCTTGACCTTCCCATCATGGCAAGCTTGACACTCCCGCCATGACCACCGCCACCACGCACCTCCCCGTCGCCTCCGGCGAGCGCCAGCTCGCCGTGTCCGGCATGACCTGCGCCAGCTGCGTCCATCGCGTGGAACGCGCGCTGCGCAAGGTGCCCGGCGTGGAGGGCGCGGAAGTCAACCTCGCCACCGAAAGCGCCACCGTGCGCGCCCCCGCCGGCATCGCCGTCGAAGCCCTCGTCGCCGCCATCGCCAAGGCCGGCTACGACGCCCACGAGATCGTCGGCGAGGACGACACACCGCCCGCGCCGCCGCCCTGGGCCGCCACCGGCTGGCCCGTGCTCACCGCCGCGCTGCTGACTTTGCCGCTGATCGCGCCCATGATCGCCATGGTCTGGGGCGCCCACTGGATGCTGTCCGGCGGGTGGCAGCTCGCGCTCGCCACGCCCGTGCAGTTCTGGCTGGGCGCGCGCTTCTACCGCGCGGGCTGGGCCGCGCTGAAGGACCGCAGCGGCAACATGGACCTGCTCGTCGCGCTGGGCACCAGCGCCGCCTACGGCCTGAGCGTCTACGAACTCGTGCGCCAAGGCCCGATGAGCACGGCCCTGTACTTCGAATCGGCCGCGGCCGTCATCACGCTGGTGCTGCTGGGCAAGTGGCTGGAAGGCCGCGCGAAGCGCCAGACGCTCAGCGCCATCGCCGCGCTCAAGCAACTCCGCCCGGAACAGGCGCACGTGCGCCGCGGCCCCGCCGGCGCGCAAGCCGAGATCGACGTCCCCCTCGCGCAGCTGCGCCTGAAGGATCTGATGGTCGTGCGTCCGGGCGAACGCATTCCCGCCGACGGCCGTATCCGCGAGGGCCGCAGCGCCGTCGACGAGTCGCTGATCAGCGGCGAGAGCCTGCCGGTGGACAAGGCCGAAGGCGATCGCGTGGTCGGCGGCGCGGTCAACGGCGACGGCCTGCTGCTGGTGGAAGTCACCGCGCTGGGCGCGGAGTCGACGCTGTCGCGGATCGTGCGTCTGGTCGAGTCCGCGCAGGCGCACAAGGCCCCCATCCAGCGCCTGGTCGACCGGGTCAGCGCGGTGTTCGTGCCGGCCGTGCTGGTGATCGCCGCGGTGACCCTGCTGGCGTGGGGCGTGTCCACGGGCGACTGGGAACGCGCGCTGATCCACGCGGTCGCCGTGCTGGTGATCGCCTGCCCCTGCGCCCTGGGCCTCGCGACGCCGGCGGCGATCATGGTCGGCACCGGCGTCGCCGCGCGGCGCGGGCTGCTGATCAAGGACGCCGAGGCGCTGGAGCACGCACGCCGGGTCGAACTGGTCGTGTTCGACAAGACCGGCACACTGACGGAAGGCAAGCCGCGACTGACGGACTTCGTCGCGGCGCCGGGTGTCGGCGGGGCGCCGGGTGTCGGCGGGGCGCCCGGCATCGGCGAGGCGGAGGCCGCCGCGGAGGCGGAGCTGCTGGGCCTCGCGGCGGCGCTGCAGATGGGCAGCGAGCATCCGCTGGCCCGCGCGGTGCGCGATGCCGCGTTCGAACGCGCGCTGACGACGGCACCGGCCGCCGGCATGCGCGCGATCGCGGGACGCGGCGTCGAGGGTCGCGTCCAGGCGCGCACCCTGATGCTGGGCAGCGGTCGCTGGATGGCGGAACTCGGCGTCGACCTGTCGCCGCTGGCCGCACAGGGCCGGTCGGCCCTCTCGCGCGGCCGCACGGTGTCGTGGCTGGCGGCCGCGGACGGCCCGGGCGCGCCGGCGCTGCTGGCGATGCTCGCGTTCGGCGATCGCGCCAAGGCCTCGTCGGCCGCGGCGATCGCCGACCTGAAGGCGCTGGGCCTGCGCACGCTGATGCTCAGCGGCGACAACGCCGCGGCGGCCAAGGCCGCGGGCGAGGCCCTCGGGCTGGACGAGGTGCGGGCCGAGCTGCTGCCGGAGGACAAGGCCCGCATCGTGGCGGAACTGCGCGCGAACGGCACGCACGTCGCCATGGTGGGCGACGGCATCAACGACGCGCCGGCGCTGGCCGCCGCGGACGTCGGCCTGGCGATGGGCGGCGGCACGGACGTGGCGATGGAAGCGGCCGGCATCACGTTGATGCGCGGCGATCCGCGGCTGGTCGCCGAAGCGATCGCGCTGTCGCGCGCGACGGTCGCCAAGATCCGTCAGAACCTGTTCTGGGCCTTCATCTACAACCTGCTGGGCGTGCCGCTGGCGGCGCTGGGGCTGCTGAGCCCGGTCATCGCCGGCGCGGCGATGGCGCTGTCCAGCGTCTCGGTGCTGGGCAACGCGCTGCTGCTCAAGCGCTGGAAAGGAACCGCGCGATGACCGCTCTCGCCTCACCGACGCCGGCCAGGGCCGCTGCGAGCGCCGCCACGTCGGGCGCGCCGCTGACCATCGGCCAGGCGGCCGAGCGCTCCGGCGTGTCGCCCAAGATGCTGCGCCACTACGAGTCGCTGGGCCTGCTGCCGCCGGTCGCGCGCACGGCGTCGGGCTACCGGCTCTACGGCGAGAAGGAGGTGCACACGCTGCGCTTCATCCGCCGCGCGCGCGACCTGGGGTTCTCGATGGCGGAGATCGCCGAGCTGCTCAAGCTCTGGCAGAACCGGCGCCGCGCGAGCGGCCAGGTCAAGCGCATCGCGCAGAGCCACATCGCCGACCTGGACCGCCGCATGGCCGAGATGCAGGCGATGCGCCGCGCGCTGGCCGAACTCGCGGACTGCTGCCACGGCGACGACCGCCCCGATTGCCCCATCCTCGACGATCTCGCACAAGGAGCCACCCCATGAACGCCCCCTCCGAATCTTCCGGCACTTCCGTCCCTTCCGGTCATCCCTCCGCTGCTCCGCACGCCGATCCCGTCCCGGCCCGCTGGGAACGCCTCGAGGCGCACCTCGGCAACGTCGGCGGCCTGACGATCCGGCGCGCGGTGCCCACGCCGAAGCGTCGCATGATCGCCGCGTGGTGCTTCCTCGATCACGCCGGCCCCGCCGACCTGACCCCGGACAACGCCATGCGCGTGGGCCCGCATCCGCACACCGGGCTGCAGACCTTCAGCTGGATGATCGAGGGCGAGGTGCTGCACCGCGACAGCCTGGGCTCCGAGCAGATGCTGCGACCCGGCCAGGTGAACCTGATGACCGCGGGCCGGGGCATCAGCCACACGGAGGAGTCGCAGTCCGACCGGCTGCAGCTGGCGCAGCTGTGGATCGCGCTGCCCGATGCGGTGCGGCATCGCGAGCCGGCCTTCGAGCACTTCCCCGAGCTGCCGTCGTTCGCCACCGGCGGCTTCGACACGATGCTGCTGGTGGGCGAGTTCGGCGGTCGCCGCTCGCCGGTGCCCAGCCACACGCCGCTGCTGGGTGTCGACCTGAGCGCCGCTCGCGCGGCCGAGGCGACGATCCCGCTGCATCCCGAGCACGAGTACGGACTGATGGTGCTCGAGGGCGAACTCTCGGCGACGCTCGACGGAGAAGCTACCGGCCACAGCAAGCCCGGCGAGTTGCTCTACATCGCGCCGGGCGCGCAGTCGCTCAAGCTGCTGTCGGGCGGCGGCAAGAGCCGCGCGCTGCTGCTGGGCGGCCCGCCGTTCGGCGAGCCGGTGCTGCTGTTCTGGAACTTCGTCGGCCGCACCCGCGAGGAGATGCAGGTCTACGCCGAGGAGTGGAACAGTCGCGAGGACGGCGGCCGCTTCGGCGAGGTCCGCGGATTCGACGGCCCACGCCTGCTGGCGCCGGTGGTGCCGCCGCTCAAGACGCCGCGCTGACGCGCTGGCATGAGCGGCCTCCGTCAGCTGGTCGCGCCGGAAGGCGGGCGCGATGCGCTCGTCCGCCGCAAAGGATGGACGGATGGACGGCATGCGGCGGCACGGGATCGCGAAGCCGGCTTGGTGGCGCCACCGCCGCGGCCGCGCGATGCCACTCACCGGTACGGGACGGACAAGGCCGCCAGCGATTCCGGGGAATCGATGACGGCCTTGTGCGGTCGGGGCCGATCCGCGAACGATGCGCGGACCTCCGGCCGATCCCGGTGAATCAGGCGAACTTGCCGGCCTGGAAGTCCCGCACCGCCTGCAGCAGTTCGCCTTCGGTGTTCATCACGAAGGGACCGTACTGGGCGATCGGCTCGGCCAGCGGCTGGCCGGCGATCAGGATGGCACGCGCCCCATCGTCGGACGCCGTCAGGCGCGCGCCGTCCGAGCCCGGCGTGTTGGCCAGGATCGCCATGCGGCCGCTGGGCACCAGGCACCCGGTATCGAAGCGCAGCGCGCCCCGGTACACGTACAGGAATGCGTTGTGCGTCGCCGGGAGGGCCTGCTCGAAGCTCGCGCCGGGGTCCAGATGCACGTCGAGGTAGATGGGCTGCGTCGCCTCGCGCTGCATCGCGCCGCTCACACCGTGGCTCTCGCCCGCGATCACGCGCACCGTCGCGCCGGGCAGCGTCAGCTCCGGAATCTCGGCGCTGGCGATGTCGCGGTACCAGGGGTCGCGCATCTTGTCGCGGCCGGGCAGGTTCAGCCACAGCTGGAAGCCTTCCATGCGGCCTTCCTGCTGCTCGGGCAGTTCCGAATGGATCACGCCGCGGCCGGCGGTCATCCATTGCACGCCGCCCGGGCCGAGCAGGCCTTCATGGCCTGCCGAGTCGCGATGGCGCATCTGTCCCTCGAGCATGTAGGTCACCGTCTCGAAGCCGCGATGCGGATGGTCGGGGAAGCCGGCGATGTAGTCCTCGGCCTGGTCCGTGCCGAAGGCGTCCAGCATCAGGAAGGGATCCAGACGCCGCTGCAGGTCCTGCGTCAGCACCCGCGTCAGCTTGACGCCGGCGCCGTCGCTGGTGGCCCTGCCCTGCACCAGGCGCTCGACCTGGCGGGGCGTCCGAAGAGAGGTGACAGGGGTGGCGGCGGTCATGATGGATTCCTTTCCGAAATGTCGAAATGTCGATCGATGTCTGTGCCGGCCGTCAGCGGATGCTGCCGGCCCGGCATGGGGCTTGGGGGTCCAGGAGGGAGCCCCCATGCCCCGTGGAGGGCGCGCGCGGTCGATCGGGCCGGCGGCGCCCGACCGGCGATCAGGCCGGTTGCGTTTCGCCGAACAGCGCGGCGATTTCCTCGCGGGCGGTGGCCAGGCCCTTGGCCGCGGCTTCCTCGCCCATGTTGAGGCCTTCGGCCAGCACGAACTTCACGTCGGTCATGCCGAGGAAGCCCAGCGTCAGCTGCAGGTAGGGCACGATGTTGTCGGCCGGCTGGCCGCGATAGACGCCGCCGCGGGTGCTGACGACGATGACCTGCTTGCCGGTGACCAGGCCTTCGGGGCCGTTGGCGCCGTACTTGAAGGTCGCGCCGGCGCGGGCCACCGCGTCGATCCAGTTCTTCAGCTGCGAGGTCACGCCGAAGTTGATCATCGGCGCGGTCAGCACGATGACGTCGGCGGCCTTCAGTTCGGCGATCAGCTGGTCGTTGAAGGCCACGCGGTCGGCCTGCGCCTGGGTGCGGGCGTCGGCGGGCGTGAACAGCGCGCCCAGCGTCGCTTCGTCCATCGCGGGCAGCGGACGCACCGCCAGATCGTGCACCACGGTCGTGGCGCCGGCGTTGCGGGCGACCAGTCCGGCGACGACTTCATTGGCCAGCAGGGTCGAGACCGAGCCTTGGCCCTCATGCAGACGGCGGGCGCTGGAGTTGATCTGAAGGATGTTCATGGTGCGGTTCTCCGGGGCGTTTCGGCTGGATCAGCCGGGGTGTGATGGGATGGAATGAACTGTATTGATCACCCCTCAGCACCGGAAGACGCCGAGCTGGATAAGATTGTTCCATTCAACGAACAATCGCTCCCCACCCGGGAGCGCCCCGTCCATGAGCCTCGATGCCGACGACCTGCTGGTCTTTGCCCGCGTGATCGAAAGCGGCAGCTTCAGCCGCGCGGCGGAGCGGCTGCAATTGCCGAAGTCCACCGTGTCGCGGCGGATCGCGGCGCTGGAAGAGCGGCTCGGCGAGAAGCTGCTCCAGCGCAGCACGCGGCGGCTGACGCTGACCGAGTTCGGCCAGGGCGTGCTGGAGCACGCGCGGGTGCTGGCGGGCGAGGTCGACGGCGCGCTGGCGCTGGCCTTGCATCGGCAGCAGCGGCCGACCGGCCGCCTGCGCGTCTCGATGCCGGCGGATTTCGCCAACCAGATGCTGACGCCGATGTTGAGCCGCTTTGTCGGCGACTACCCGGAGGTGCAGCTGGAGCTGGATCTCTCGCCGCGGCGCGTGGACCTCATCGCCGAGGGTTTCGACATCGCGGTGCGCATGGGCCAGTTGCCGCCGGACAGCCAACTCGCGGCGCGGCGACTGGCGATGTTCAGCAGCGGCTTGTATGCCTCACCGCAATACCTGGAGCGACACGGCGAGCCGCAACTGCCCGAAGGGCTGCTGAGCATGCACGGCCTGATGATCCTGAGCCGCGCCGGCGAGCCGCTGCCGTGGCGGCTGTTCGGCAACGTCGACGCCCAGGCGGACGAGCGCATCGAATGGGTCGGCGTGCCCGACAGCCGCACGCTGGTCAACGCGCCGGACATGCTGCTGCAGATGGCCCGCGCGGGCCTGGGCATCACCTGGGTCGGCAACCAGTACGCGCAGGCCTTCGTCGATCGCGGCGAGCTGCTGCGCGTGCTGCCGGCCTGGTGCGCGGAGCCGTCGACGTGCTGGGCGGTGTTCCCGCAGCGTCGCCTGATGCCGCTGCGCACGCGGCTGTTCCTGGACGCGATGGCCGCGGCGCTCACGCCGTTCGATCAGGCGGCGATGTACGGGATGTAGGCGGCGGGCACGGGCGCGCTCAGGCGCCTCGCCGGCGCAGGGCCTCCTCGACCGCCCGATCGCAGGCCTCCAGCAGCGTCAGCAGGCGGGACGACGAGGTGTCGAACAGGCCCGAGGTCGAGGGCCCTCGATCGATGCCGCCGACGATGTAGTCGATGCCGAGTTGGTCCTTCACCGCCATCGCTTCGCATTGGAGGAGCCGCTCCCGGTCGTCCTCCGGCAGGTCGGGCAGCAGCGCCAGGCCCTGCCTGCGGACCGCGTCATCGACCACGTCGCCTCGGATGCGGTCGGCCAGGTCCTGTGGCAGTCCCGGCGCGAGGACGGTCGAGAGTCGGTGGCGGGCCGACAGGATCGCGCCCGTCGGGTCGTTCGATCGCCCCAGTTCGGCGACCAGCCGATCCAGGGTGGGTGACACGCCGGCTCCGGCGCCGTCCGGGTCCGACACCACCTCCAGCATGCTCGCCAGCACGCTCTCCAGCATGTCGAGCCCGAAGAGGTGCAGGTTGCCGACGGGATCGTTCTGCCCGCCGTGCGGCTTCGCCCCCTGGAATCGGGCGAGGAACTTCTCCGTCGAGTCCTTCGGCGTCAGACCGCAATGGCAAGCCAACGCCGCAAGACGATCGACGCCTTCGACGAGCCGTTGATCGAGACGGCTTCGTGCAGACGCAGCGCCTTCCACCTCCACGGCCGAGAGCGCCTCCGCGATCGCTCCGGCCGGCGTCACGCAGAAGTCACCGGAACCGTCGAACGCCAGCCGCAGCTCCCGGCAGGCCGCCGCCACGGTGCCCGGCCGGGGATCCCTGTGCAGGGCCTCGCACAGCAGGAGCAGGTCGCGCTTGCCATTGCCATACAGTTCGAAATCGTCCCGGGTCAGCGGCCCCTCCTGATCCTTGAGCCGGCGCGCCAGGTCGTCGATCACCCCCCTCACGTGGGCCACGTCGCCTTCTCCGAGCAGCAGCGTCCTCAACCACATGAAGGTACGGAACAACTCCAACCGCGCTTCGGGAAAATCGGACCCTCCTTGAAACGCCGGCGCGGTCAACCCCGGCAGGTTCGCGAAGTGCCGCTGCTCCCGGATCGATCGGATCCAGCGCTGCTTCGCCTGGCTGGCGAAAGCGGCAGCCGAGAACGACGCGGGTCCGGTCGCACGCGATGCCAGGGACACCGGCGCTGCCGTGGGCTTCTGCGACGCGGGCAACCGCGGGTGCGGTCCCGGCAGACCCGCGGGGCGTTGCGGACTCGACCTGTCCTGCGCCGCGTCCAGGGCCCGACCGAGCGCGGCCGTCACGTCAGGCAGGGCGCCGCCGCCTGGCAGCAGATCCGTCTCGAGAGCGCGCAGCACCCGGTCCACCATCGCGGGGGGCGCTCCCGTCGCTTCCAGGCAATCGCACAAGGCGCGCAGCGCCCGCTTGCCCTCGCCGAGGAAGCTGCACTGCGCCTTGGCCTGATCCGGTGCGTTGCCGGTATGGCGCGCCGTGAGTTCGTTGAAGGCGTCGCGGAGACAGACCCAACGGGGATTGCCGCCGAGCAGGAACTCCAGCCGGAAGATCCCGGCCCCGACCTCTTCCAAGGTTCGTTGGAACATCGGCGTCTGGGCGAACGCTTCCAGCGGGATCGTCCCGTCGAAGTACGTCTGTGGCCGGTCGACCAGCGCCCTGACGACCGACTCGTAGGTGGGCGTGACGCTGAAGTCGACAACCAGCCTGCAGACGCCTTCGGGCATCCCGTCCGGCGCGGCCGGAAGGGAAGACGGAGGAGAGGAAGAAGACGGCAACGAATGCATGGCGCCCCTGGATCGGCATGGACAGGGGGCTTTGGTGCGCGCTCCACGCCGTTCCGGTTCGCGGCCGCCGCGCAGGTCGCGGCGTGCATCGACGTCCCGTCCGATCAGCGATCGCCCGGGTGCGTCATTCGACCTGGAAGCCGATCTCCACGCTGACCTGACGCGGCGTCGGGATCGGCGCGAAGCGCCACTGCTTGACCGCGTTGACCGCGGCCGTGCTGAGCTTGCGGTCCGGCGACCGCATCGCCTGCGCGTTGTCGACGGAGCCGTCGGGGCGCACGGTGAACTGCACCTGCACCGAGCCGGCGCGCTGCTGCGCCAGCAGCGCGCGCGGATATTCGGGATCGACCTTGCGCAGCAGCTTCAGCGGCACGGGTTCGTCGTCGGGTTCAGGCTCGGGCGCCTTGCCGGCCGGCGCGGCGGTCGACGGCGCGGCCATCGACACGACCTGCGGCGCCGGCGCTTCGGACATCGGCTGCGGCACGGACGACGGCGGCGCGATCGTCTGCGCGGCGGATTGACCGATCCCCGCAGGCGCGGGCGTCGGCGAGGCAACCACTGGCACCGAGGCCGTGTCCCCCGCGCGTGCTGCGAGTGGACGCTCGACGGCGGGTTCGGGTTCCGGCCGGCGCGCGACCGGCGCGGGGGCGGTCGTGGCCACGGGTCGGGCGACCGGCTTGGGCGCTTCGGGCTTTGTCTCGTGCGCGGGCTTCTTCTCGCCCTTCTCGGCGTGGAACTTGATCCACTGGAACACCTTGTCGGCGTCGCGCTTGGCGCGGTCGACGTCGCTCATCGGTGCTGTCTTGGAATCGACCACTGCGGCGGACGTGGCCGCCGCCGGCGCGGTCTGCGCCTGCGCGGCGACGGCGATCAAGGACAGGGTCAAGACCTGACACACCGCCAGGCCGCGGCGCGGCACGCTCAGAAGACTACGGCTGCTCATCACTCCACCCTCTTGTTGCGCTGGTTGCTCTCTTTTGGAGACAACGCCGGTCTTGTCTGCTGCTGTTGAAATCGGTTTCTTCGCGCCCCGGCCTGAGCGCCGCAGTGTAAGAAGTCACCGTGGTGACGGCCCCTCGGTGTTTCCCCGGAATCAGGATGTAACAGTACCTCCGATGTCCCTTGACATCGGGCTGGCGTCTAGGAATTCACGTCCCGCCCGGGCCGGGTGTTGCGCGGCCTATACTGCGCGCCTGCTCCGGGGAGCCCTGGGTCGACGATGCGCGCCGCGCACCGACGACACGGGCTGAGACATGGCGATGAAGCCGTGGACCCGCTGAACTTGATCCGGTTCGTACCGGCGTAAGAAGAGCCTGCCTTCCCGAAGTGCGCCCTCCCGGCCCCGTGCCCGGACGGCGCGGAAGGCCCGGTCCATCCGGCCCTCTCCTGCGCGCCTGCCCGTCCTGATCGGTCCAGCCTCCGGCGCCCAACCGGAGACCCCGATGAACGACCTGACCCCCGCCGACGCCACCTTCCACGAGCGCCTCGCCGCCAGCCGCGCCCCGCTGCCCTCCTCGACCAAGACGCATGAGCACGGCGTGCTGCATCCGCACCTGCGCGTGCCGCTGCGGGAGATCGCGCTGACCAACGGCGAACGACTTGCGGTCTACGACACTTCCGGCCCGTACACCGATCCCGCCGTCGCCACCGACGTGCGCCGCGGCCTGCCCGCCACGCGCGCGGCCTGGGTCGAGTCGCGCGGCGACACCGAGCCCTACGCCGGCCGCGCCATTCAGCTCTTCGACGACGGCTTGCGCGAGGCCGCGCAGCAGGACGCCCTGCGCGCGCAGAGCGCCGCGCTGACGCGCCCGCCCCGTCGCGCGAAGCCGGGCGCCAACGTGACGCAGATGCACTACGCGCGGCGCGGCATCGTCACCGCCGAGATGGAGTACGTCGCGATCCGCGAGAACGGCCGCCGCGCCTGGATGCACGAGTACCTGTCCGACACCGAGCGCGAACAGCGCCTGCGCGGCCAGGGCCTGGGCGCGCAGATCCCCGGGATCATCACGCCCGAGTTCGTCCGCGACGAGGTCGCCCGCGGCCGCGCCATCATCCCGGCCAACATCAACCACCCGGAAGTCGAGCCGATGGCGATCGGCCGCAACTTCCTGGTCAAGGTCAACGCCAACATCGGCAACTCGGCCGTGAGCTCGGGCATCGAGGAGGAGGTCGAGAAGCTCGTGTGGGCGACGCGCTGGGGTGCGGACACGGTGATGGACCTGTCCACCGGCCGCAACATCCACACCACGCGCGACTGGATCCTGCGCAACAGCCCCGTGCCCATCGGCACCGTGCCGATCTACCAGGCCCTGGAGAAGGTCGGCGGCGTGGCCGAGGACCTGACCTGGGCGCTGTTCCGCGACACGCTGGTGGAGCAGGCCGAACAGGGCGTCGACTACTTCACCATCCATGCCGGCGTGCGGCTGCCCTTCGTGCCGATGACGGTCAAGCGCCGCACCGGCATCGTGTCGCGCGGCGGCTCCATCCTGGCGAAATGGTGCATCGCGCACCACCGCGAGAACTTCCTGTACACGCACTTCGAGGAGATCTGCGAGATCATGAAGGCGTACGACGTGAGCTTCTCGCTGGGCGACGGGCTGCGGCCGGGTTCGCTGGCGGACGCCAACGACGAAGCGCAGTTCGCCGAGCTGCGCACGCTGGGCGAGCTGACGAAGATCGCGTGGAAGCACGACGTGCAGACCATGATCGAAGGTCCGGGGCACGTGCCGATGCACATGATCCAGGCCAACATGACCGAGCAGCTCAAGCACTGCGACGAGGCGCCGTTCTACACGCTGGGGCCGTTGACCACCGACATCGCGCCGGGCTACGACCACATCACCAGCGGCATCGGCGCCGCGATGATCGGCTGGTTCGGCTGCGCGATGCTGTGCTACGTGACGCCGAAGGAGCACCTGGGGCTGCCCGACCGCGACGACGTCAAGCAGGGCCTGATGGCCTACAAGATCGCGGCGCACGCGGCCGACATCGCCAAGGGCCATCCGGCGGCCCGGGCGCGCGACGACGCGCTGTCCAAGGCGCGTTTCGAGTTCCGCTGGGAGGACCAGTTCAACCTCGGCCTCGATCCGGAAACCGCGCGCGCGTTCCACGATGAGACCCTGCCCAAGGACAGCGCGAAGGTGGCGCACTTCTGCTCGATGTGCGGACCGAAGTTCTGCTCGATGAAGATCACGCAGGACGTGCGGGAGTACAGCGCGCAGCTGGAAGCGGACGCCGCGGGCATGAAGGCGAAGAGCGCCGAGTTCCTCGCCGGCGGCGGCGAGCTCTACATCCCGATCCGCCAGGCCTGATCGCGATGGCCGCGATCGCCATCGCCGGGGCGGGGCTCGCCGGACGCCTGCTCGCGTGGACACTCTCTCGGGCCGGTCACGCCGTCGAGGTCTTCGACGCGTCGTCCGGTCCCGCGCCCGCGTTCGACGCGCAGGGCGCGGCCGCGTTCAGCGCCGCCGGCATGCTCAGTCCGCTCGCCGAGCAGGAACAGGGCGGCGCGGAGATCGCCGCGCTGGGCTGGCGATCGCTCGCGTTGTGGCCCGACATCGTGGCCTCGTTGTCCGGGACGGCACCGGACTCGACCCCGGTCTCGAGGTCGTCCTCGAGATCAAGTCCGGCACCGGGCCCCGTGCCGCTGCGCATCGAGGGCAGTCTGCTGCTGTCACATCGTGCGGACCTGGGCGCGGCGGAGCGTGCGCTGAGGCGCATGCCGGGCGCGGAGCCGCTCGACATGGACGCGCTACGCACGTTGGAACCGATGCTGGCGCCGGGCCTGCGCGGCTGGCTGCTGCCGCGGGAAGGCCTCATCGCGCCGGTGCCCGCGATGGCCGCGCTGCACGCGGGCGCGACGGCTGCCGCGGCGCGCTGGCACTGGTCGCGTCCCGTCGACCAGGTGGTGCCCGGCGCACTGCACTTCGCTGACGGCGGGCACTGGCACGGCGACTGGGCGATCGATGCCCGCGGGCTGGGCGCGCGGCCGCCGCAGCCCTTGCGCGGCGTCCGCGGCGAGATCGTCACGCTGTCCCTGCCGGGGCACGGTCTGCGCCGGCCCGTCCGGCTGCTGCATCCGCGGCATCGCGTCTATCTCGTGCCGCGTTCGGACGCGGAGATCGTCGTCGGCGCCAGCGAGATCGAGAGCGAGGACCGCAGCCCGGTCTCGCTGCGCTCCGCCGTCGAGCTGATGGCGGCGGCGCAGAGCGTGCTGCCGGCGCTGTCGGAGGCGCGCATCGTGCGGCTCGACCGGCATCTCCGGCCGGCGCTGCCCGACAACCTGCCCTTCCTCCATCACGAGCCCGGCCTGTTGCGCATCAACGGCCTGTACCGGCACGGATGGCTGCTCGCGCCGGCGTTGGTCGAGCGTCTGCTCGACACGGCCGGCCTGGCCGCGCCTTTCCTGGAGCACTCCCCATGACCGCCCTCCCCTCGATCACCGTGCGGCTCGACGACCGCACCGTGGCCATGCCCGCCGGCGCGACGCTGGCGCACTTGCTCGAACGCGAACGGCGCGAGGCCGCCGCTGTGGCGACCGCGCTGAACGGCCGCTTCGTGCCTCGCGACGCGCGCGCCGACACGGCGCTCAACGACGGCGACGTCGTCCTCTTCTTCCAACCGATCGTCGGAGGCTGACATGCCGCTCACCGCCCATCCACCATCCACCGATCGACCAGCGATCGTCCCGAAGGCGACCGATCCGCTGCTCATCGACGGCGTCGCGCTCGACAGCCGCTTCTTCCTCGGCACGGCCGGGTATCCCAGTCCCGCGACGCTATGCGACGCGATCCGCGCGGCCGGCTCGCAGGTGCTGACCGTCGGCCTCAAGCGCACGCTGCAGGCGGGCGACAACGGCGCGTTGACACAGGCATTCGCCGTCGGGCGCGAGCAGGGCGCCCGGCTGCTGCCCAACACCGCCGGCTGCCGCAGCGCGCGCGAGGCGGTGCAACTCGCCCACATGGCGCGCGAACTCTATGGCACCGCCTGGATCAAGCTCGAAGTGATCGGCGACGACCACACGCTGCAGCCCGATCCGTTCGAGCTGGTCGCGGCGGCGACGGAACTCGTGCGCGAGGGCTTCGTCGTCTTCCCCTACTGCACGGAGGACCTGATCGTCGGCCGACGACTGCTGGACGCCGGTTGTCCGCTGCTGATGCCCTGGGGCGCACCCATCGGCTCGGGCCAGGGGCTGCTGAACCTGCACGGGCTGCGCACGCTGCGCGAGCGCCTGCCCGACACGGTGCTGGTGATCGACGCGGGCCTGGGCGCGCCGTCGCAGGCGGCACGTGCGATGGAGCTCGGCTTCGATGCGGTGCTGCTGAACAGTGCGGTGGCGCAGGCCGGCGATCCCGTGGCGATGGCCGGCGCGTTCGGCGACGCGGTGCGCGCGGGGCGGCGCGCCTTCCATGCCGGCTTGATGGCGCCGCAGGCCTTCGCGGTCGCGAGCACGCCGGTCAGCGGCCACGCTTTCCTGTTGGGGGACGCATGAACGATACGAACGACCGCAGCGCACACGGCGATCGACGCGAGTCCCACGCGACGACGATGCCATCACCGCAGGTGCCCCATCCGAGTCTGCCCTCGCCCTGGGCGCCGCCGGTCGACCCGGACCTCCTGACGCTGCCGCCGTGGACCGACGATCCGTCGCCGCCGATCATCTGGAGCGCCGCCGGCACCGACAGCGGCGGCGGCGCGGGCTTGAGCGCGGACACGCGCGCGGCGGCGGCCATGGGCGTTCACCTGTGCCCGGTCGTCGCGGCCGTGACGGCGCAGCACTCGATGGGCGTGAACGCGGTGTTCCCCCTGCCGGCCAGCCAGGTGCGCGCGCAACTGAGTGCGCTGAGACAAGACCTGCCCCCGCGCGTCGTCAAGACGGGCCTGCTCGCGAGCGCGGCGACGGTCGACGCGCTGCTGGCGCAGATCGGCGACGCGCCGCTGGTCGTCGATCCGGTGCTCGGCGCGAGCGCAGGCGGCGCGGCGTTCTGCGACGACACGCTGCTCGGCGCCTATCGTCATCAGCTCATCCCGCGCGCGACGCTGATCACCCCGAACCGGCGCGAGGCGGAGCGGCTGCTCGGCGTGGCGTCGGGTCAGTTGCCGGTCCCGGAGCTGGCCGCGATGCTGCGCGGCATGGGCGCGCGGGCCGTCTGCATCACCGGCGGCGACGATGCGGCGCAGGTGGACGGACTCTCGATGGACTGGCTGGACAGTGCGCTGGCGACCGGATGGATCGCCTTGCCGCGGCTGTCCGGCCGCGACGGCGCGACGCCGCACCATCACGGCAGCGGCTGCACCTTCGCCACCGCGGCGGCCGCGGCGCTCGCGCGCGGCTTCGCGGTGCCGGACGCGGTGATCCTCGCGAAGATGCTCACCTGGTGCGCACTGCGCGACGGCCATGCGGCGGGCGCTGGCGCCGGGCCGCTGCGACCGGACCGACGCTTCGTCGAAGACGCCAGCGCGATGCCGGTGATGAGCTTCGACGACGAGACCTCGCCCGACCGCGCGACGCTGACGCGTTGGCGCGAGGTGCTGTGGCCGTCATCGCGCCGCGCGACGCCCTTCGTCACGGGGCTGTACGCGATCACGGACCGACCGGAACGCGTGACGGCGCTCGCGCTGAGCGGCCACTTCACCCACCTCCAGCTGCGCATCAAGCGCGGGCTGTCGATCGACGAAGACGCGTTGCGCGCGGCGATCCGCGAGGCGGTGCGCGACATGGCGGGTCGCTCCGCGACCCTGTGGATCAACGACCACTGGCGCCTGGCGCTCGACGAGGGTGCACGCGCGCTGCACCTCGGCCAGGAGGACTGGTCGCACCTGAGCGCCGAGGACCGCGAGGTACTGCAGCAGCGCCGCGGGCGGCACGGCGTGCGGCTCGGACTGTCGAGCCACAGCCTGTGGGAACTGGCCCGCGCGCGGGGCGTGGCGCCGGACTACATCGCCTGCGGCCCGCTGTGGCCGACGACGACCAAGGACATGCCGTGGCTGCCGCAAGGCCTGGCACAGCTGCGCTGGTGGGCGCGCATGGCCGGCACGCCGGTAGTCGGCATTGGCGGCGTGCTGGAGGAGCGCCAGTGGCGCGCCGGCATGGCCGCCGGTGCGTCCGCCATGTGCCTGGTGCGGGCGGCGGAGGAGATGGTGGCGAATGGGAGGTTGAGGTGAGGCCCTCTTGCGTGGTGGCGTCGCATCCTGACTCTCCCATTTTCGGGATTCGCGACATCCCCTCCGATCCTACTTTCGCGTGATTCCTAATGACGGCCATCGTGCGCAAGATGAGGACTCGTTCGATGCGCGCCGGGCGGTCCGACCGCTCCCCGCTGCAACTGCCTCCCGATGGATCGCCCGGCGTTGCATTGAACGTATAACTTTGTTTTACACGAGCCACGCTGCTTCCTAGAATTCAGGGCAACCTGCAGATGGAGAGCGTGACCATGGAAGTGGTGTTGAAGAAAATGGGAAACAGTACTGCGTTGATCCTCCCCCCGACCGTGCTCCGCAACCTGGGTTTGGCCGCTGGCCACGCGATGACGCTGGAGACCACGTCCGACCGTCGCATCGTCCTGACGCCCAAGCGCAAGTACACGCTGGCCGAGATGATTGCCCAGTGCGATCTTTCCGCGCCTGCACCGGCAGACATGGCGGACTGGGACCGCATGAAGCCGGAAGGCGGTGAAGTGTGGTGAGGAAAGTCTTCGAACGGGGCGATATCGTCGCCGTGCCTTTCGACCCCGCGCGGGGACACGAGCAGCGCGGCACGCGTCCTGCCCTGGTCCTGACGACCAGCGAGTTCAACGCGCTGGGGGATGTTCTGGTGGCCCCCATTACCCAAGGAGGCGACTTCACACGCCATGCCGGCTTCGCTGTCACCCTGACCGGCACCGGCTGCAAGACCCAGGGCGCGGCGCTGGTCAACAAGATCCGGATGCTGGATCTCCAGGCGCGCAAGGCACGACGCATTGAGCAGGCGCCTGCGGAAGTCATCGACGATGCCTTGGCGCGCATCTGCGCGCTGATGCAATAGTTCGCACGCGCCAAGCGGACGAGAAGCCTGAGGGCCTCTCGTCGGTGCAAGTTCGAAAAGCCGGTTGCCTCACCAGTCGGCAGTCAGGGCATCCGCCTTGTCGCACCGGTCGGCGTAGGTGATGAAGCGCCTCTTGCCGGGATTCTTTTCGTCCGGCACGTACCGGTCATAAAGCGCCACGACCTTCTCGATCACGAAGTCATCGCCCTTGTCGGCTCGCCAGTCGGAGGGCGACTTCCCCCATTGGCGGAATGTGAAGCCTGGGCTTTGAACGAAGTTGATCGGCTTGCCGTTGTCGTCCTGGATGCCGACGGTATTGCCGATGAAGTTCTCCGCGGCAAAGAAGGGCGTCTTGCGCTCTCCGCTGTTCGGAGCAACGAAGAAGCAGGCATTCCCGCTCTTCGTCACCGTCATGGCCGCCATGATCTTTCCGTGGTTTGCCGTCGGCGTCCTCCAGATCGAGGTCTGCGCGATGCGTCCGGAATCCTCCAGGTGAAACCCGACCTGCTTCCCGAACTCGAAACCGAACAATGCTTCCTTGAGGGTCTGTCCCCGATAGACGGCCTCGTTCTTGAGTTCCACCTTGGTTCGCAGCGCCAACGACCGCCCCTCGGGCAGATTGAGATGCACGAGGATCGCGGGCTCGATCAATGAGTGCCATCCATTGCCCTCCGCGTCCTGCCAGGCGTCGCCCTTCGCGACGCGCGCGCCGAAGTCCTCGTCGATCTTGGGCGTCCGGCACCAGTGCCCCGGCTCGTCGTAGCTCTCCTCATCGAGCATGCGGCGATAGTGCGCCCCGCAGACGAGCGGACGGATCTCGGCCACCTTTGGAGGGGCGGTCTCGCCCTCCGTGGGCACTGTGCAGGACCTGCTGTCCGTGGAATGGCACATGACATCGCCGGCCGGCGTCTCGGCCAGCCATTTCTTCACCCCCAGGAAGGAGTAATCCACCCACTTCGCGAAGTGGGTCGCATACGCGGAGCGGCACCAATGAGTTTCGCCGTCATCGACGTAGTCAGGGTTCTTGATGTTGTCGTTGTAGCCATTGGTTCCCCACTTCGTCTTCCGGTGATCGGCACCGCACACCAGCGGTTTCAACTTCGACTCGTCGTAGGTTTGGGGCTCCGGCACTTGGTCGTGCCAAAAGCAGTTCTCCCCGTCGGGGCTGAGGCAGCTCAAATGGCGTTGAGGGCCGTAAGGCGTGATGACCTCGGCCTCGAGGCGCACCCATCCCCCACCCCACTGGATCCAGGCGGAGGGTGATGACGGCGGGATGGGAGGGTCCGCGGCAGCGAGGCCGGACCAGAGGCCACCGAGCATGAGCACGGTGGTCGCGATGATGGGACGCATGAAGGGCTCCTGATGAAACGAGGAGCCAGTTCAGTGTGGAGCGGTGCGACCGAACACCAAAGAAAAGGCCGTCGGGGACGGCGGCTTTTGCGAAGGTCCCGCGACAACCCGGCGGCGCCGGACGCCGCCCTCGCATCGGGCCGGAACTCAGCGCGCCGGCACGGCTTTCGCCGGCCGTTTCGCGCCGCTTGCATCAGCCGGAGCGGTCGCGCCCTTCACTACCGCCTGCGCGAGCTTGAAGAACACGTCCGTGTTGTCGATGACGCCGGTGAACGCCAGCGCGCCCGGGCCGAACGCCGAGAGCGGGATATCCGTCGCGGTGTGCACCGCCTGCTCGCCGGGCACCTGGCCTGTGACGAGGAACTCACCAGTCGCGTCGTCGCGCTCGGCGGCATTGGCGGGGTACCACTTCAGCGGCTCGGCCTTGGCCATCGGCTGCTGCGAATCCCGCAGCGGCGTGGCGTTCGTGCGCCAGTCTTCGTAGCGGTCCGCGTTCGCGCCGTAGCCCACCAGCAGGCGGTAGTCGATGTCGGTCGCTTCCGGATAACCGTCCTCGGCGATGCGGTAGCGCGGGAAGCCCGCCTTCTCGTACACGCCGACGACCTTGTCGCGCAGGTTGGCCGCCCCCTTCTTCGTCGCCGCGTCCAGCAGCGCCTGGTCCGTCAGCATCGAGCCGCCGATCAGCGCTGCGCCCGAGCACTCGTGGTCCGCCGTCACGATGACCAGCGTGTCGCCGTTCTCGCGCGCGAAGTCCTGCGCCACCTGGACCGCGCGATCGAACTCGATCGTGTCCAGCATCCAGCGCTCGCTGTCCATGTTGTGCGCCTGCTTGTCGATCGAGGCGCCTTCGATCATCAGCACGAAGCCCTGCTGCTGCTTCTTCAGCGTCGCGATCGCGGCCTTGGCCATCTCGTCGAGCATCGGCTGGTCGGGGAAACCGTAGTCGTCGACCACGCTGCCGCCCGCCAGACCCTTCTTCGCGCCGCGTCGGCCGTCGATCTTGTCCAGCGCCACGTTCATGTTGGAGAAGGCGAACAGGCCCAGCAGCTTGTCGGCGCCCGCGCCCGCCGTGGCGGCTTCGAGTGCCGTCTTCGTCGGCGCGTAGCGGTAGCCCGCGCCCTGGAATTCCTGGATCAGGTCGCGGCCCTTGTCCTTCGCGCCCGGCGCGGCGCCCCAGCGCTTGACGATCTCCGACGTGTGGGGATCGGTCGCCGAGAACGCGTAGTCGTTGCCGTCGGCGCGCTCCGATCCCGCCGTGCCCGCCGGCAGGAACCACTTGCGGCCGCCGCCCAGCAGCACCGTCAGGCCGGTGCGCGAGCGGTCGTCGAAGAACTGGTCCACGATGCCGGTGCCCGCGCCGCGGTTGCTCGTGTGCACCGCGTTGCCGGCCGGCGTCGCGTCGAACACGTCGGCCGTCGTCACGATGCCCAGCGCCTTGCCCTGCGTGCGATGCAGATACTCGGACAGGTATTCGATGCGCGGGTTGTCGAACGGTTCGATCGTGTCGTCGGGGAACACGCCTTCTTCATTGTTGTTGTTCTTGTTGCCCGAGACATAGGACGTCATGCCCGGCGACGAGTCCGTCACCACCGAGTTCAGCGACGCCGTCTTCACCATGCCTGTCGCCGGGAAGGTGTCCATCGCCAGCGGGTTGATCACCTTGCCCTGCGCGTAACCGCCCTTGACGATGCGGGCCGCGGTGCGTTGCGCCGCGCCCATGCCGTCGCCCAGCAGGATGATGATGTTCCTGACCTTCGGGCCCATCGCCGCGGCGAAGGGCACGACGTCGAAGTTGCCGGTGGCGGCGACCTTCTGGCCGTCCGACTGCGTGGCCTGGACGCTGAACTCGTGGCGTCCTGCCTTCTCCAGGCTCACCGCGCGGATCGTGGCGATCGCCGTCTCGGCGCTCACGCCCTTCACGCAACCGGTGGCGCAGTCGCGCAGCGCGACCGTCGCGTCGACCGGCTTGCCATCGATCACGAAACGCGCGGCCGTGATGCGCTGGCCGGCGTCCGGCTTGATCGTCGCCTGCAGGTCGAAGCGCTGGCCCGGCAGGAAGCGCGCGATCACGGGCTCCGGCTGGCCGGTGGAGAAGCGCTCGCTCGGCGGCGTCAGGCGCGTGACGGTGGGGGCGGCGAAGGCAGTGCTCGCGGCGCTCAGCGCCAGCAGCGCGCAGGCGCCGGCGAGCAGGGAAGGCAGGTGTTTCATCGTTGGGCGTTCACGTCGGGGGAATCGGAAAGGGCGTTGGTCGGCAGCTGCAGGCGGATCCAGGAGACCCGGCCGGTCTCGTCCTCGAGGCGACCGATCGACAACGTGCCGGTGAGCGTCACCAGGCCGTTGCGATGGGCGACGAGGCGGTCTTGCTGGGCCGGATCGAGCAGCACGGTGACCGTGGCGGCTGGCAGGTCATCTGCTTCGCCGTCGGCGTGTTCGCTCATGCGCACGGGGCGTGGCGTCAGCCAGAAGCGACCGGGCCTGGCCTGCTCCTGCGCAACCATGTAGCCGACCAGGCGAACCGGTCGGCCGTCGGCGGCGCGCAGCGCGTCGGACAGTTCCAGGCCCGCCGGACCGATCGGCGACTTGAAGAACTGCGAGAACTTCAGGTCGGTTGCCGCAGCGGACGCGGCGTCGGGCGGGGCGGACTCAGCATGAGTGCCGGATGCGGCCAGGGGAAGGACGATCGCGGCGCAGAGCGCGGCGATCGAGCGGGCGGCACGGCGGGCAAGCCGCATACCTGTGGTGAGTTGGACGCACATAGGGACGCGATTCTTTCGGTCCCGCATGACGGTTCCGTGACGCTCCGTTTTTCTTGCTTGACAGCGGCCTGCGCGCCACGCGAAGCTGGTCCGGCAGCACAAGGGAGTCCATGAACACGCCAGACCCCGGTCGCGGCCAGCAAGGCCGGGCCTCGAACGCGCTCTACGCGCGCCGTGCGCCGGTCTACGACTACGAGTTGATGCCGGTGGCGCCGCTGCGGCGAGAGGCCATCGCGGCGCTCGACCTGCAACCGGGGCAGACCGTGCTCGACATCGGCGCGGGCACCGGGCTGAGCCTGCCCGGCCTCAGCGCGGCGGTCGGACGCACCGGGCGTGTCGTTGCCGTCGAACCCTGCGAGACCATGATGCGGCAGGCCAGGCAGCGAGCGCGGGTGGACCGGCTGCCGGCACCGATCGACTTCCTGGGTGCCGCGGCGGAGGACGCCGACTACGCGTCCGTGCTCGGCACGCGTCAAGCAGACGCGGCGATCTTCTTCTTCACGCACGACGTGCTGCAGAGCGAGGAAGCCCTCGCCCGCGCTTTTGCAGCACTCAAGCCCGGTGCGCGCGTCGTGGCGGCGGGGCTTGTCTGGGCACCGCCGTGGATGCCCCTGAGCAACGTGTTCGTGCTTGGTGCGGCGATGCATTCGATCGTGCGCATGGACGGGCTCGACTGCCCGTGGCGCTTGCTCGAATCGCGGATGAAGAACGCGGAGGTCGAGCGCCGCTGGCTCGCCTCCGCGTATGTGCTGACCGGGCATCGCTGACTGGTGCCCTCTATCCCCTGCGCTCGCCCCCCGAGCCTCCCTTTCCCGCAGTGCGGGAGAGCGGATGAAACCCGAGGACGGGGGCCGTTTCAGTCCTCCAACGGCACAAAGATCCACAGCAGGAAGTACAACAGCAGCCCGCCGCCGGCGCAGGTCGTGAGCGCGACGAACACGATGCGCCAGAACCACGCCGCCAGGCCGCTCAGCCGGGCGAGTCCGCCGCACACCCCGCCGATCCAGCGGTCGTCCCGGCTGCGGCGGAAGGTGTTGATCGCGTTCACCACCGGCGCGCCGTTGCTGCTGCCGTGCGGCGTGGCGTAGGCATAGGAGGTCGAACTCGACGACCGCGCACTGGCGTTCAGCACGCGTTCCTTGGCCTTCGCGAACTCCTCGTCGCTGAGGATGCCGCGTTGATGCAGATCGGCCAGGCGGTTGAGTTCTTCGCTGTCGGACATGGTGTGCTCCTTTCCCGGAGGGTCGTGCATCGGAAGATGCGATGGAGTGAAGGCTACGCATCCGCTCCGTCCGGTGCGAGGCGCGTGCGACCGGCTGCGTCTGGGCGCGATGCGGAGCGGTTGAGCCGCGACAGGGCGTTTCCACCCAGTGCCGGCGCGGCGCGGCGGACTAGCATTCCTGCCCATGAACCTCGAAACCATCGAACTGCAGACGAAAGAGGCGCCCCGCTTCAGTCTGCTGGTGCTGCACGGCCTGGGCGCCGACGGCAACGACTTCGTGCCCGTGGTCCAGGCCCTGGACCTGTCGCCCGTGCTGGCGCTGGGCGGCCTGCGCGTCGTGCTGCCGAGCGCGCCCCAGATCCCCGTGACCATCAACGGCGGCATGCGCATGCGCGCCTGGTACGACATCCGCCACGGCGACCTCAGCCAGCGCGAGGATGCCGACGGCCTGCGCGTGTCGCAACGCCTGATCGAGGACCTGATCGCCCGCGAGGAAAGCGAGGTCGGCATCCCGCCGGAACGCGTCGTGCTGATGGGCTTCTCGCAGGGCTGCGCGATGACGCTGATGACCGGGCTGCGGTATCCGAAGCGGCTGGCGGGACTCGTCGGCCTGTCCGGTTATCTGCCCGTGCTCGACGCCACCGAGGCCGAACGGAACGCCGCCAACGCGGACACGCCGATCTTCCTGGCGCACGGCAGCAACGACGGCGTCGTCGTCCCCGCCCGCGCCCATGCATCGCTGGCCGAGCTGCGCCGGCTCGACTACGACGTCGAGTGGCACGAATACCCGATGGCCCACGAGGTCGGCATGGACGAGATCCAGGCCCTGCAGGCCTGGCTCGTGAAGACGCTGACCGGAGCGGACGCCGCGGGCGGCTGAGCCGCTTCCGCCCTCCGCCTCCCCTCCTCCCGCCTCTCCGCCCCTTTCCCGACTTCTTCCTCCGCCCTATGTCCACCACCCGGTCCTTCCTGTCCTCGCTCCCCGCGCTCTCGCTCGCCCTCCTGCCACTGGCGCCGCTGGCCGCCGCCACGCCTCCGCAAGCCGCCACGCCGGCCGCCGCCGCGGCCGCCGCCGTCGGGCAGCCAGACGCCGCCAAGCTGCCGATCACGCACGACGTCTACGCCACCTGGCGCAGCATCCAGCACACGCAGTTGAGCCGCGACGGTCAATGGCTCGCCTACGCGCTCGTCGCGCAGGAAGCCGACGGCGAGCTCGTCGTGCGCCACGTCGCCGACGGCCGCGAGTACCGCGCGCCGCGCGGCACCTCGCCGCAGTTCAGCGCCGACGGCCGCTTCGTCGCATTTGCCGTGCAGCCGACGCGGGTCGACCTCGACAAGGCGAAGAAGGACAAGAAGAAGGGCGACGATGCCCCCAAGGCCGGGGCGGCGTGGATGGATCTGTCGACCGGCCAGGTCGAGTCCGTCGACCGCGTGAAACGATTCGGTTGGGGCAAGGACGGAGGCCAGCATCTCGCGCTGCTGCTGGAAGCACCGGTCAAGAAGGATGCCAAGGACGCCAAGGACGTCAAGGAAACGAAGGCCTCCAGCGCGAAGGCCGATGTCGAGGGCGATCCCGGCAATCTCAGCGATGGCGACGATCGCTTCGACCAGGAAGCGCCGGCCGAAGGCGGCCCTTCCGCGAAGAAGACGCCCGGCAACGACCTGCTGCTGATCGACGCCGAGACGAAACAGCGCAACACCTTCAAGGACGCCTCCGACTTCGCCTGGAATAACACCGGCACGCTGCTGGCCTACGTGGTGTCCGTCAAGGAGCCGGCGAAGAAGGAGTCGGACAAGCAGGCCAAGCCGACCGCGCCGGTGCCTCCGGCTTCGGGCGGTTCCGCAGCTCCTTCCGCTGCTGGCGCTGCTGGCGCCGAAGCAACACCTGCCACCGACGAGACCGCCCGCGAAGGTGTCTACCTCATCGATCCGGCCGCGCCGACACAGGCGCGCGCGCTGCTCTCCGGCGCCGGCAGCTACAAGCAACTGCGCTTCGACGAGTCCGGCCGCCGCCTGGCCTTCGTGAGCAACCGCGACCATCTGGCGGAAACCAGGGCCGCCGACAAGGGCGAGAAGAAGGACGACAAGAAGGACGAGAAGGCCGACAAGCCCGATCCGACGCCCTTCAAGCTCTTCCTGTGGAAAGCCGGCCAGGACCGCGCCTCGATGCTGGTCAGCGGCCAGACCGCCGGCATGCCCGCCGGCTGGACGCCGAGCGAGCACGCCGCGCTCGCCTTCAGCAAGGACGGGTTGCGCCTGTTCCTCGGCACCGCCGAACTCCCCGCGCCGGACCCCAAGGAGGCGCCCGAACCGATGAGGGTCGACCTCTGGCACTGGAAGGATCCCGAGCTGCAGTCCGCTCAGAAATCCAAGGCCGAGCGGGAACGCGCCCGCAGCTACCGCGCGGTCGTCCACCTCGGGACCGACGTCGACGCCGCACGCTTCGTGCAGCTCGCGACGAAGGACCTGCCCACGATCCAGGTCAACGAGAACGCCACCGTCGCGCTCGGCCTGAGCGAGTTGCCGTATCGCCAGTTGATGTCGTGGGAAGGCCTCTACATGGATGCCTACGCCGTCGACCTGAACACCGGCGCGGCCAGGCCGCTCGCCCGCAAGCTGCGCCACGCGCCGACGCTGTCGCCCGCCGGCCGCTACGTGCTGGGCTTCGACGCCCCGGCCGCGCGCTGGATGGCCTGGCGGACCGACACCGCCGCCGCCGTCGATCTGACCGGCAGGATCAAGTCGCGCTTCGACAACGACGACCGCGACGTGCCCGACCTGCCCTCCCCCTACGGCAGCGCCGGCTGGACCGCCGACGACGACAGCGTCGTCGTGTACGACAAGTTCGACCTGTGGGCCGTGCAGCCGGCCACCGGCCAGGCGCGCAACCTCACGCAGGGCTGGGGCCGCAAGCAGCAGCTGCAACTGCGCGTCGTGGCGCTCGATCCCGAGGACGCCGACAAGAAGCCGCTGCCCGCCGACGCGTTGACGCTGACCGGCACGCATGACATCAGCCGCGCCAGCGGCTACTACCGCGTGGATGCCACCGGCGGCGCACCGAAGGTGCTGATCCAGGACGACCGCATGATCGGCGGCCTGATCAAGGCCAAGGACGCGGACCGCATCGTCTTCACGCAGCAGACCTTCACGCAGTTCCCGGACCTGTGGACGTCCACGCTCGCGTTCCAGCAGCCGCAGCAGATCAGCGCCGCCAATCCGCAGCAGTCTCGGTATGAATGGGGCACGCAGGAACTGGTCGAGTACACCGCCGCCGACGGGAAGAAGCTGCGCGCGCTGCTCGCCAAGCCGGCCGGCTTCGACCCGAAGAAGCAGTACCCGATGATGGTCTACATCTACGAGAAGATGACCGACAACCGGTACCGTTACATCCCGCCGGCGCCGTCGCAGAACATCAACGTCACGCGCTACGTGAGCAACGGCTATCTGGTGCTGCGTCCGGACATCGTCTACACGACGGGGCAACCCGGCAAGAGTGCAATGAACACGGTGCTGCCGGCGATCCGCCAGCAGATCGCCAAGGGTTACGTCGATCCCAAGCGCGTCGGCATCCAGGGTCACAGCTGGGGCGCGTACCAGATCAACTACCTGATCACGCACACGAACCAGTTCCGCGCGGCGGAGGCCGGCGCGTCCATGGCCAACATGGTCAGCGGCTACGGCGGCATCCGCTGGGGCGCGGGCATCAGCCGCGCGTTCCAGTACGAACACGGCCAGAGCCGCATCGGCGCCACGCCGTGGGAGCGTCCGGACCTGTACCTGGAGAACTCGCCGATCTTCCGTGTCGACAAGGTCACCACGCCCTACCTCACGATCCACAACGACGAGGACGACGCCGTGCCCTGGTACCAGGGCATCGAGTTCTTCACCGCCCTGCGCCGCCTCGGCAAGGAAGCCTACTGGTTCAACTACAACGGCGAGAAGCACGGCCTGCGCGACCGCGACAACATGAAGCACTACACCGTGCACATGGCCGAGTTCTTCGACCACTATCTCCTCGGCAGCCCGCGCCCGACCTGGATGGACCAGCCCGTGCCCTACCTGGAGCGCGGCAAGCGCGACGTGATGGGTCAGTTCAAGCCGGCGACGCCAGCGGAGAGCGCCGTGGCCAAGGGACAGGCGCCGTCGACGGCCCCGAGCGCGAAGTGAGGCGCGCGCTCAGGGCAAGGGATCGGCGTTCTGCGCCGCCCGCCGCGCGCCGTCGATGCGCTCGTTGATCGGCGGGTGCGTCGAGAGCCACGCCGTGCCGCTGTCGACGCGGCCGTCCCGCCGCATCTGCTCCAGCACCTTGATCCACGCGCCGACCAGCGTCTCGTTGGGCAGGTGTTCGAGCAGGATCAGGCGCTGGGCTTCGGCGTCCGATTCGCGCTCCGCGTCGCGCGCGTAGTGCAGCGTCTGCGCCGACGCGAGCGAGCCCGCCGCGACCGACGTGAAGTCGCCCGTCACGACGCCGGCCAGCGACAGCAGCCCGGCCCCTTGCACAAGGTGGCGCATCGCGTGGCGGTGCTTGACGTGCCCGGCCTCGTGACCGAGCACCGCCATCAGTTCATCGTCGCTCAACACTTCCGCGAGGCCGTCGAAGACGACGAGGGTGCCGTTCGGCAGCCCCATCGCGTGCAGTCCCGGACGGACGGCCTGCCGCGCGAAGCGGACGTCCAGGGGCATGCCGGGGAACACCCGCGCGGCGATGTCGGCGAAGCGCGCGCGGATGGCCTGCTGGCGCTGCGCGGGCAACTGCGACGGTCTCATCCAGGTGGCGGCGAGCTGTTCCTCGACACGCCGCCCCACGGCGACATCGAGCTGCTTCGGAATGAGCGGCAGCGCAACACGCGCCAGCAGGCTCACACCCTGGCGGTCGAACCACAGGACCAGCGCCGCGAGCACCACCAGCACGCACACGGCCAGACTCCAGCTGCCGGCCACCTGCGCCCGCAGCGTCTGCCCGCCAAGCACCCGGCCCATGGCGCTGTCCGCCGGGATCCAGATCGTGCCGCCGTCCGGCAGGCCGACCGGCGTGGGCGTGCCTCGCCACCATTCGCCGACCCGCAGCGCCTTGCGGGTGTAGCGGCGCAGGCCGGGCATGGACGGCCGGGACGCGGCCAACTCCGCCTCCGACGGCGGCATCGACGATGCCGACTGACCGCGCGGCGGCCAGGGCATGAATTCGAGGTGATTCCGGCTCAGGCGCACCCGCACTTCCTGCGACCGGCTCTCGGCGCCGTCGAACCAGCGGGCGGTGGCGGTGTGGATCTGGGGTCTCATGCCGAGTCCTCTTCGCTCACCAGCCGATGTCGAGGCCGAAGCCCCGGGCGGCCGCGTCGCCGGCCGGCCCGCGACCGGGACCCCGGCCAGGCCCATGGCGCTGGGGCGCCCGCACGACGATCGTGTCGATCGGCGCATCGGACAGCACCGTCAGCCCTTCGATGCGCAGCTTGGCGATGCGCACGGCGAGGAAGGGCCAGTACAGACCCAGTGTCAGCACCGTCAGCAGTCCGCCGACCAGCACCTGCCTGAAGAGTTCGACGACAGCAACCTCATACGCGAACTCGATGCCGCCAGTCAGGCGGGTGCTGCTCCAGACGAGGCGGTGCAGCCGCGCGACATACACCGGCCAGGCGATCACCCCGACCACGCCGAGCACGCCCAGCGGGAGCAGGGTCCCCAGCCAGGCGACCTGCGCGCCCATCATCTGCCTCAGTCCCGTCGACAGCCCCACCGCGAGCAGCCCGGCGACGGCGCCGGCGACGGCCAGGGCGGCGGCCAGCCACAGATACATCCCGAAGAACGCGTTCAGGGAGAACCGGAAGTCGAAGGCCGACTCCCCGTAGCGGGCGCGCCCCTGCTGGAACTGCTTGAGCCTGCCGTGCGCGAGCGGCAGCAGCAGCACCAGCGCGAGTCCGGCCAGACCATCGACCAGCGCCCCCAGCCCGAGCCCGCCGATGACCGACACCAGCGTCCAGGCCACCAGCATCGGCAAGCAGGACACGTAGGCGGCGACGGCATCGGCATCGAAACCGAAGCGCAGGCCGCGCCAGCTGGTGTTGGACAGCTTGAAGCGCTGGGCGCTCGCGAACAGCACCGGTCCGACGGCGTAGAGCACCGCCAGGAGGGCAAGACCCGCCACCGCGCCGGCATCGATCGCCCGCACGGCAGCCACCAGCATGACCAGCGCCAGCACGCGGCCGACGAGGATGCGACGCGGATCACCGTGGAAATCGAAGGGCTCGCCGGCCAGCAGCGTGTGCCGGGCGAACCAGCGCGCCTTGCGGCGCTTCGCCCAGGCGGAATAGACGCCGAGCGTCGCCAGCGTCAGCAGCGTGTTGAGGATCCAGACGCGGAAGTAGTCGCCCCCGGTGCCGGTGAACGCCAACCGATGCGCATGTCGCTGGACGGCCAGCGCCCCGGGCGCGGAGGACGCCCCCGACGTCCCGGACGGACGGCCGACCGCCCGGGCCGGCGCAGGCGCGGCCGGACCCTCGCCGCGCACAGGCGCGGACGGGGTGGGCACCGCCCGCGGCGCCTTGGGCACCAGCGTCAGCTCGGTCGTGCTCTCGATCAATCCCTCGACTCCCGGGCTCTAGGCGGCCCGGGCGAGAGTCTACTAAAGCGACCCGGCGCCCAGCCGCCCCCGGACGAGCGCGTGATGCCGGGCGTCAGCCGGTTGGAACAGCGCCACCAGGGTGGCCATCAGCGCGTGCGCCTTTTCGGAGTTGTCGCCCTCGTAATTGCAGACGTATACATCCAGCGTCACCGAAGCGATCTCCGGCCAGGTGTGCAGCGCGACATGGGATTCGGCCAGCAGCAGCATGCCGGTGATGCCGCCCGGCTGGCCGTCCGGCGCGTCGGGGAAGCGGTGCCAGTGGTCGCCGACGACGGTCAGACCCGCGACCTCCGCGGCGGCGTGGACCTCCCTGGCAAGACCTGGCCCGTCCGTCAGCAGGTCCTTGCTGGCGCAGCCGGCCAGGTCGGCGGTGAGATGCAGTCCGTTCATGGGCACTGTCAGTCCGCCGAGTGCCCCGCCTCGGACAGCAAGGCGTGGCAACGCTCCTCGTGCAGGGCGATCTCCTCGAGCGTGATCTCGATGTCGTTCAGCTGCTGCTGGAGCTGTCGGCGATGCTGTTCAAGGACCCCGAGAAACGCGCGCGCCTGGGGCACCGTGTCCGACTGGCTGTCGTACATGTCCACCAGCTGCTTGATCTCCTGCAGCGACAGGCCCAGGCGCTTGCCGCGCAGCGTCAGCTTCAGCCGCGTGCGGTCGCGCTGCGTGTAGACGCGGTTGCGACCGGCCCGGGCCGGGGTCAGCAGCCCCATGTCCTCGTAGAACCGGATCGCCCGGGGCGTGATGTCGAACTCCGCGGCCAGCTCGGTGATCGTGAACAAGGGGCCCGCGTTGTCGCCGGCCTCCGGCAGCGCGTCCTCGGACAGGTCGTCGGCCGGGGTCGGGCGGGGTGAGGGGCTCATGGCTACACTGGCAAATGACGTTGACGTAAACGTAAGTCTAAAGCCATGGCCAATCCTCGCGAATCGGAACTCTCCTACCCCCTGGGCGACACGCTGCCAGGTCCCGGCGAAGCGCTGGACCTGCTGCCCGGCGTGCGCTGGGTGCGGATGGGCCTGCCCTTCGCGCTGGACCACATCAACCTCTGGCTGCTGCGCGACACGGTGGACGGCCGCGAAGGCTGGACCATCGTCGACTGCGGCATCCACAACGACACCACGAAGGCGAACTGGGAACGGGTGTTCGCCGAACGCCTGGACGGTCTGCCGGTGCTGCGCGTGATCGTCACGCACTTCCATCCCGATCACCTCGGCCTGGGGCACTGGCTGACCGAGCGCTGGCAGTGCCGGCTGTGGATCAGCGCGACCGACTACCAGCTCGCGCGGGTCGCCTCCTCGTCGACGGTCGGAATGGGCGGGGAGGCCGCGGCGACCTTCTTCGGCAGCCACGGCCTCACCGACCCGGAAGCGCTGGACAAGATCCGCGGCCGGGCCAGCTACTACCCGAGCATGGTGCCGGCGATCCCGCCGGCCTTCCGCCGCCTCATGGACGGACTGACGGTGCGCATCGGCGACCACGACTGGCGCTGCCTCGTCGGCTACGGTCATGCGCCGGAGCACATCAGCCTGTTCAGCGAGACGCTGGGCGCGATGATCTCCGGCGACATGCTGCTGCCGAGGATCTCGACCAACGTGTCGGTGGTCGATGTGGAGCCGGAGGCCGATCCGCTGCAGCTCTACCTGGATTCGATCGCGCGACTGACCACCCTGCCTGCCGAGACGCTGGTGCTGCCCTCGCATGGCAAGCCCTTCCGGGGCCTGCATGCGCGCATCGATCAATTGGAAGAGCACCATCGCGAGCGCCTGGCCGAAGTGCTGGAAGCCTGCACCGCCAAGCCCTGCCACGCGGCGGAGCTGCTGCCGATGATGTTCCGCCGCCCGCTGGACCTGCACCAGACGACCTTCGCCATGGGCGAGGCGGTCGCGCATCTGCACCTGCTGTGGTTGGGCGGGCAGCTGCGTCGCACGCTGGACGAGGACGGCATCCACCGCTTCTCGGCGTGATGCCCGAGCCCGACGCCAAGCGGGCGTCGGCGCGCGAAAAACGAAAAAAGGGCTGCCAGAAAGACAGTCGCCGCCGCCCCGATCACGGGACGGCGGCGCTGGGCCTTTTATGCATCAGCTTGTCGGCTCTGAGCGCGGGTTGTCCTGGCGCAGCCTGTCGGCTGGGGAACCCTGGGCGCCGCCGGGAGCGGAACGCGGGAGGAAGTTCTGACTCAGATGCGAGTGATGACAGCAAGCATCAGTGTGTCCGCCACCCAAATCAGCGACAAGCCCCCCTGAAGGGGGAACACGCTTCTCAGGCCTCATCCATCAGCGGCAGCACCGCCTGCTTGAGGCGGTCGCGCGCGAGTTCGTACTCGGGGAACACGGACCGCACCACCGCCCAGAAGCGCGGGCTGTGGTTCATCTCCTTGAGATGCGCGAGTTCATGCGCGACGACGTAATCGATCAGCGCCGGCGAGAAGTGGATCAGCCGCCAGTTGAGCCGGATCATGCCGTCGGCGCTGGCGCTGCCCCAGCGCGTCTGCGCGGAGGAGAGCCGCAGCCCCGTCATCGTGACGCCCAAGGGCCCTGCGAAGTGCCGGCAGCGCACTTCGAACCGCTGCCGCGCCTGGCGTTGAAGCCAGGCCTGCACCGTGTCGCGGATCTGGTCGGGGGTCGCGTCCTGCGGCAGCCCGAGGTAGAGCATGCGACGCGGCACCGTGGCCAGCGTCGGCTGCGGATCGGTCTGCCCCTCATCCAGCCGCGCGCCCGTCAACGACGGATCGAGCACGACGATCAGCGGTTCGCCCAGGTAGGGCAGGCTGCAACCGTCCCCCCAATGGACGCGCGCCGCCTGCGTGCGCCGCGCGCGTTCGCGCTGCTCGACGAGCTTGCGCAGGATCCACTCGCCCTTCTGCTGCAGCGCCTTGTCGATGTCGCCCAGCGGCACCCACTTCGGCGCGGACACGCGCAGACCGTCCTCGCTGACAGTGAAGCCGATGCTGCGGCGTCGCGCGCGTCTCAGCTCATAGGGAATGGACTGTCCCTGGAGCAAGACCTGACGCGTGGACGCGCCCGCATCGCCGCGGGACCGCGGCGTGGGCGCGAGCGGTTCCGGCGCGGGCAGCGGAGGGGTCGTCGGGAGACCGGACGGGGGCTGGGGCTGAGGCTCGCTGTCGAACAGCGACAGCTGCGTGAAGCTGTTCAGCAGCGCGCCCAGTCCCCGCAGCTTGGAAGGCAGCATGGGCTGCGAGTGTAATCAGGCGGCGGCCGGCGTGGGCGGCGGCGCGGGAGGAACGGGCGGCGCGGGCGGCGCCTGGGACACCTCGCCCGACGCGGCCGGCGGATAGGCCCCGGGATCCAGCACCCGCATCTCGGTCTCGATCCAGGTCTGCACTTCCTTCATCAGCTCGGCCGGCGCCCGACCGGTGCTGGGGATCATCGGCCCGATGGACACATCGATGGTGCCGGGTTTCAACAGGAAGCTCTTGCGCGGCCAGCAGCTCGCGGAGTTCATCGCGATCGGCACCACCGGCACGCCGGTCTCGACCGCCAGGCGCGAACCGCCGGTCTTGTAGTCGCCGGCCTTGCCACGCGCCACGCGCGTGCCTTCCGGGAACATGATGATCCAGTTGCCCAGCGCCGCGATCCGCTTGCCCTGCGCGGCGACCTTGTTCCAGGCTTCGCTGCGCTTGCTGCGGTCGATGTGGATCATGTCCAGCCGCGCCATCGACCAGCCGAAGAACGGGATGTAGATCAGCTCGCGCTTGAACACGTAGGCCAGCGGGCGCGGCATCAGCATCGGGTAGGCGAAGGTCTCCCAGGTCGACTGGTGCTTGGACAGCAGGATGACCGACTGCGCCGGGTCGGTGGGCAGGTGCTCCATGCCGCGCACGCGCCAGTGCACGCCGCAGATGAGCTTCGCGCCCCAGATCGCGACGCGCAGCCAGTTGGCGCACATCCAGTACAGCTGGGTGCTGTTCAGGAACAGCGAGCACAGCACCACCGCGCTGCCCCAGGGGATGACGGTGACAATGAGGTAGAGGACGAACAGGAAGGAACGCAGCGCGGAGAGGAGCATCGGTATCAGCCCAGGTTGCCGGGGGCGGTATCGGGTTCGGCGGATTCGCCCCGCGACTCGGCGCGGGCGCGGCGTTCCGCGTGGATGAGGGTTTCGGCGAAGGCCGCCAGGTCCTGGTGCACGCGCGAGCCGGGCACGAGCGCGATCTGCTCCTGCAGCTGCGCCTCGTCGACGCCGCCCAGCCGGTCGCCGCGCACCAGGTGCGGCACGCAGCCGGCGTTGTGCGCGGTCTGCAGGTCCCGCACACTGGCGCCGACCATGTGCACGTTCTTCAGGTCCACGCCGAAACGCTCGCCGATCTGTTCGATCAGGCCCGGCAGCGGCTTGCGGCAGTTGCAGTTGTCTTCCGGTGCGTGCGGGCAGAAGAACGCGGCATCGAGCCGGCCGCCCTTCTCCGCCAGCAGCTGGTTGAGCCGCAGGTGGACGGCGTTGAGCGACGCCATGTCGATCAACCCGCGGCCGATGCCGGGCTGGTTCGTCGCCATGACGGTGTGCCAGCCCGCATGGTTGAGTCGCGCGACGGCCTCGAGCGCGCCGGGCAGCGGCTCGAGTTCCTCGGGCGACTTCACGTGGTCGTCGCGGTAGCGGTTGATCGTGCCGTCGCGGCCCAGGATCACCAGCTTCATGCCGTGCGAATGGTCGGACCGGGTGGGCATCGTGATCTCCAGTGGGCTGCGCGAGGGCGACGATGAGGTCCGACGATCAGACGGCCAGACGCGAGAGGTCGGCCACGCGGTTCATCGCGTCGTGCAGCTGTTTGAGCAGCGCCTGGCGGTTGGCGCGCAGCGCGGGGTCCTCGGCGTTGACCATCACGTCGTCGAAGAACGCGTCGACCGGCGCTTTCAACGCGGCCAGCGCCTTCAGCGATCCGGCGTAGTCGTGCTGCTCGAACAGCGCGTCGGCCTGCGGCTTCACGCCCGCCAGCGCGTCGGCGAGCGCCTGCTCGGCGGCCTCGGTGAGCAGCGCGGGCTTCACTTCGGTCGGCAGCTCGCCCTCGACCTTCTTGAGGATGTTGCCCACGCGCTTGTTGGCCGCGGCCAGCGAGGCCGATTCCGGCAGCGCGGTAAAGGCGCGCACCGCGCCCAGGCGCTTGGGCACGTCGCCCAGGCGCGCCGGGTTCAGCGCCAGCACGGCGTCGACCTCCTGGGCGCTGTAGCCCTGGTCGCGCAGGCTGACCGCCAGACGGTCGGCGAAGAAGCTCAGCAGCGGTTCGCTCGGGTCCTGGATCAGCTCGCCGAACGCGGGCAGCGCGCCCGCTATCAGCTCCGGCAGCGACAGGTGCATGTGGTTCTCGACCAGGATGCGGATCACGCCCAGCGCATGGCGGCGCAGCGCGAACGGGTCCTTGTCGCCGGTGGGCAGCTGGCCGATGCCGAACAGGCCGACCAGCGTCTCCAGCTTGTCGGCCAGCGCGACGACGGTGCCGGTGTGGTTGCGTGGCAGCGCATCGCCGGCGAAGCGCGGCTTGTAGTGGTCCTCGATGGCCTTGGCGACGCCGTCGCGCAGGCCTTCATGGCGCGCGTAGTAGCCGCCCATGATGCCCTGCAGCTCGGGGAACTCGCCGACCATGTCCGTCAGCAGGTCGGTCTTGGCCAGCAGCGCGGCTTCCTTGACCTTGCTGTCGAGCATGTCGAACTCGTCCTTGGCTTCCGCCGTGTACGGGTGCTGGGCCATGCGCAGCTGGTTGACGATGGCATGCGCGATCGCGCGGACGCGTTCGGCGCGGTCGCCCTGGCTGCCGAGCTTGCCGTGGTACACGACCTTGGCCAGGCCGTCGACGCGCGAGGCCAGCGTCTTCTTGCGGTCCTGGTCGAAGAAGAACTTCGCGTCGGCCAGGCGCGGGCGCACGACGCGCTCGTTGCCTTCGACGACCTTGGAGGCGTCGTCCGGATGCACGTTGCTCACGACCAGGAAACGGTGCGTCAGCTTGCCGTGGCCGTCCAGCAGCGGGAAGTACTTCTGGTTGGCCTTCATCGTGAGGATGAGGCACTCCTGCGGCACGGCCAGGAACTCGGGCTCGAACTGGCACGAGAGCACGTTGGGCAGCTCGACCAGCGCGGTGACTTCGTCCAGCAGCTCGGGCGCATCGATCGGCGTCAGGCCCAGCGGCGCGGCCTGCGCCTGCAGCTGGCGCACGATGTCGTTGCGGCGCTGCTCGAAGGACGCGATCACGCGGCCTTCCTCGCGCAGCTGCTGCTCGTAGGTGTCGGCGTTCCTGATCGAGATCGACGCGACCGTCGTCTCGAAGCGGTGACCGCGCGTCGTGCGGCCGGAGGTCAGGCCGAGTGCGTTGATCTCGACGAGTTCGTCGCCATGCAGCGCAATCAGGCCGTGAGCCGGGCGGACGAACTTGACGTCGCTCCAGCCGTCGGCCAGCTGATAAGTCATGACCTTGGGGATCGGCAGCTTCGCGAGCGCCTCGTCCAGCGCCTTCTGCAGGCCGTCCTTCAACGTGACGCCGGCGACGACGGTGTCCAGGAACAGCGCCTCGGCCTTGCCGTCCGGCGCGCGCTTCAGGCTGGGGACGACCGACGCGTCCGCGCCGACCGAGGCCAGCTTCTTCAGCAGCGCGGGCGTCGCGTTGCCCGAGGCGTCCAGCGCCACCGCCACCGGCATCAGCTTCTGCTGGACGGCGCGGTCGGCCGCCTTGGCGGCGACACCGGTCAGGTGCACGGCCAGGCGGCGCGGCGTGGCGAACGCGGTCACCGCGGCACCGGCATCGGCAAGGCCCTGCGCCTTCAGCGAATCGGCGAGCGCGGACGAGAACGCCTCGCCCAGCTTCTTCAACGCCTTGGGCGGCAGTTCTTCGACGAACAGTTCGACGAGCAGGTTCTTCGTGGTCATGCTGGGATGTTCCTCGTCGTCAGGCGGCGGTCTTCTTGTCGGCCTTCTCGGCTTTCGCCGCGACCTCGGCGCTCTTCTTCCCGATCTGCGCGATCACCTCGTCCGCCCAGTCCCTGGGCGCCATCGGGAAACCGAGCCGCGCGCGGCTGTCCAGATAGCTCTGCGCCACGGCGCGGGCGAGGTTGCGGATGCGGCCGAGGTAGGCGGCGCGCTCCGTCACGCTGATCGCGCCGCGGGCGTCCAGCAGGTTGAAGGTGTGGCCGGCCTTGAGCAGCTGCTCGTAGGCCGGCAGCGCCAGGTGCGCGTCCATCAGGTCCTTGGACTTGCGCTCGTACGCGCCGAAGGCGTTCAGCAGGAAGTCGACGTCGCTGTGCTCGAAGTTGTAGGTGGACTGCTCGACCTCGTTCTGGTGGAACACGTCGCCGTAAGTCAGACCGTCCGTGTACACGAGGTCGTACACCGATTCCTTGCCTTGCAGGTACATCGCCAGGCGCTCGAGGCCGTAGGTGATCTCGCCGGTGATCGGCTTGCAGTCGATGCCGCCGACCTGCTGGAAGTAGGTGAACTGCGTCACCTCCATGCCGTTGAGCCAGACCTCCCAACCCAGGCCCCAGCAGCCGAGGGTCGGGTTCTCCCAGTCGTCCTCGACGAAGCGGACATCGTTCTTCTTCAGGTCGAAGCCCAGCGCCTCCAGCGAGCCCAGGTAGAGCTCCAGGATGTTGGCCGGCGCGGGCTTGAGCACGACCTGGAACTGGTAATAGTGCTGCAGGCGGTTCGGGTTCTCGCCGTAGCGGCCGTCCTTGGGGCGGCGGCTGGGCTGGACGTACGCGGCCTTCCAGGGCTCGGGACCGAGCGCGCGCAGGAAGGTCGCGGTGTGGCTGGTGCCCGCGCCGACTTCCATGTCGTAGGGCTGCAGCAGGGCGCAGCCCTGCTGGGACCAGTATTCCTGCAGGCGGAGGATCAGTTGCTGGAAAGTCAGCATAGGGACGTCGGGCCCTCGGCGGGCACGTTGGGGAAAACCGACCGATTCTATGTGCGCCCCGGGGCGCGCACCGGGGTCGCGTCGCGAGGTCGCGCCCGTTCAGGCGAAGCGCGACGGGGCGGGACGGCGACGCCCGATCAGGACCGGCAGCACGCCGAGCGCGGCCAGCACCCACAGGGGCCACAACCCAAGCGTCGCCAGCCAGCGCGCATACGGCGTGACGCCGCTGCGGCCGTCGACGCTCACTTCCAGCACGCCGGCCTGCTCCGCCGGCAGCCGTTCGCGCACGCGACCGCGGTGGTCGACATGCGCCGTGGCGCCGGTGTTGGTCGCGCGCACGATGGGCCGCTGGAACTCCAGCGCCCGCATCTGCGAGAACTGCAGATGCTGATCCTGCACCATGCGCGGCCCGAACCACGCCAGGTTGCTGACGTTGACGAACACCGTCGCGGCCGGCCCGCCGCTGTCGAGCGCGCTGGCGACGATGTCCTCGCCGAACAGATCCTCGTAGCAGATCAGCGGCCGCAGCCGCTGTCCCGCGAACGGCAGCGCGCCCTCGTGCGTGCCGCTCGCCTGGTCGTCCAGGGGGATGTTCATCGCCTTGACGAACCAGTGGAAGCCCGGCGGGATGTACTCGCCGAAGGGCAGCAGGTGGCGCTTGCCGTAGTCGTAGCGCTGCGCGAAGCCGATGCCCACCAGCGAGTTGACGAAGCCGTCCGTCGTGTTGCCCAGGAAGGTGCCCAGCAGGAGCGGTCTCGTCTCGGCATCGTGGCGCAGGCGCTCGACGTGGCCCTCGTCGAGGAAGGCGAGCGGCACCGGCAGCACCGATTCCGGCGTGATCACGACCTGACCCCGCGCGGTGCGGATGAGCGCGATCAGTTGATCGAGGTTCTGGTCGAAGCGCTCGCGATCGAACTTCTGGTCCTGCGGGATGTTGGGCTGTACCAGCGACAGGGTCAGCGTGCCGGTGGAGCGGGTGAAGTCCTGCGGCAGGAACTGCCCCGCGACGATGCCGGCGATGAGCAGGATCAGCATCGCCCGGCGCCGCAGCGCCAGCGCCGCCGCGACGAGCGCCGCCAGCGCGGTGATGCCGTAGACGCCGACGTAGGGGGCGAACGCGGCGAGCGGGCCCTGCGCATGCGCGTAGCCGCTGGCGATCCACGGGAAGCCGGTGAGCACGGTGGCGCGGGCGAGCTCCGCCCCCAGCCACAGCCCGGCGAAGGCCAGGACCCGTCGCCACGGCGCGGCGCCGGCCGACCAGCGCGCGGCCAGCCCCATGCCGGCGGCGTAGTAGAGGGACAGGAACAGCGCCAGCGCCAGCACCGCGAGCGCGGACACGGCCGCGGGCAGGTGCCCGAAGTCGTGCATGCTGATGTAGAGCCACCACAGTCCGGAGGCCAGCCAGCCGACGCCGAAGAGCGCGCCGGTCAGCGCGGCGCGGCGCGGCCGCTGGCCGTCGCAGGCCCAGACCAGCCAGGCGAGCGCGAGCGGCTGCAGCCACCACGCGGGACTGGGCGAGAACGAGGCCGTGTGCAGGACGCCGGCGACGAGCGCCAGGGCGGGATGGCCCAGCCAGGAAACCCCGCGGCGCATCAGCCGCTGTGGTCGTCGGCCTCGGAGGCCGGCGCGCGGGTCACCTTGAACCAGCGCACGGCGCCGCCGCGGTTGATCATCACCGAGAAGCGCAGGCCGGCGACCTCGACCGTCTCGCCGCGACGCGGCACGCGGCCGTGCTCGTGCGCGACCAGGCCGCCGATGGTGTCGAACTCGGCCACCGACAGCGACAGCCCGAAGGACTCGTTGACGGCGGCCACATGCGCGTCGCCCGCGACGCGGTAGCTGCCGTCGGCCAGCGTGTAGATGCCGGCGTCGCCGTCGCCGACGTCGAATTCATCCTCGATCTCGCCCACGATCTCCTCGAGCACGTCCTCGATGGTGATCAGGCCCGCCGTGTTGCCGAATTCGTCGATGACGATCGCCAGGTGGTTGCGGTTGGAACGGAAATCGCGCAGCAGCTCGTTCAGGCCCTTGCTCTCGGGCACGAAAACTGCCGGGCGCAGGAGAGCGCGCAGGTTCAGTTCCGGCGCGCGCTGGAGCTTGAGCAGGTCCTTGGCGAGCAGGATGCCGATGATGTTGTCGCGCTGGCCGTCGTAGACCGGGAACCGCGAGTGGCCGGTGTCGATGACATTGGCCAGCAGGTCGTCCGGGGCCCACTGGATGTCCAGCAGGTCCATCCGCGGCGCGGCGACCATGACGTCGCCGGCGCTGAGTTCGGCCATCCGCAGGACGCCCTCGAGCATCTGGCGCGATTCGGGCGCGATCAGATCGCGCTCCTCCGCTTCGGCGAAGTTCTCGATCAGCTCGCTGGTCGAGTCGGGGCCGGGGTGCAGGAATTCGAGCACACGGTCGATGAGACCGCGGGTATCGTTGCCACGCCCGCCATGTTTGGCGGGCCGACTAGGCTGAGGTTCAGACACTGGGGTGTGTGCCGTCGTTGATGAGGCGCCAGAATAACCGATTGACATTGACATTCGCTTGAAACACAGTCATCCGCCCTCAGTTAGCGGGCCCAGGCTTCCCTTACAGATTGGTCTCCACCATGTCGTCCGTCCCTGATACCAACGTCCAGAGCGCCGCGCAGCCCTCCGCCGCGAGTCCTGCCACGGGCCTGATCCCCGCCACCATCCTCACGGGCTTCCTGGGCTCGGGCAAGACCACGCTGCTCAAGCGCGTGCTGACCGAGGCGCACGGCCAGAAGATCGCCGTCATCGAGAACGAGTTCGGCGAGGAGAACATCGACAACGACATCCTCGTCAGCGAGACGCAGGAGCAGATCATCCAGCTGAGCAACGGCTGCGTCTGCTGCACCATCCGCGAGGATCTGCGCACCACGCTGGCCGATCTGGCCGCGAAACGGCGCAAGGGCGAGCTGGACTTCGAGCGCGTCGTCATCGAGACCACCGGCCTGGCCGATCCCGGCCCGGTCGCGCAGACCTTCTTCATGGACGACGAGATCGCGGAGACCTTCCTGCTGGACTCGATCCTGACCCTGGTCGACGTCAAGCACGCCAACGACCAGCTCGACACGCGCCAGGAAGCGCGCCGCCAGGTGGGCTTCGCCGACCAGATCTTCCTGAGCAAGACCGACCTGGTGGACGCCGCGTCGGTGGAGGCGCTGTCGCACCGCCTCAAGCACATGAACCCGCGCGCGCCGCAGTCCAAGGTCCACTTCGGCGAGGTGCCGATCAAGGACGTCTTCGACCTGCGCGGCTTCAACCTGAACGCCAAGCTGGAGATCGATCCGGAGTTCCTGGCCGTGGACGACCATGGCCATGATCACGGACACGACCATGATCATGGGCACGACCATGGTCACGACCATGCGCACGGGCACGATCACGGCCATGAAGGCCACGACCACGCCCCGGGCGAGGCCTGCAACCATCCGCACCACCATCACCACGACGACGACGTCAAGTCCTTCGTCTTCCGCTCGGAACGGCCCTTCAATCCGGCCAAGCTGGAGGACTTCCTGGGCGCGATCGTGCAGGTGTACGGGCCGAAGATGCTGCGTTACAAGGGCGTGCTGAACATGAACGGCACCGACAAGAAGGTCATCTTCCAGGGCGTGCACCAGCTGATGGGTTCGGATCTCGGTCCCAAGTGGATGCCCGATGAAAAGAAGGTCAGCAAGATGGTGTTCATCGGTATCGATTTGCCGAAGGACATCCTCATGCAGGGGCTGGAAGGCTGTCTGGCTTAGTGCCACACTGAATGATGGTTCACAGCCATCGCTGGCGCGGCGGCGGAGGTGGCTACAATCCGCCGCGCCCGAACCAGGCCCCTGCGCCAACGGCGGGAAGCCCCGGCTTCTCATGTCGAGCAGGTATAAAGAGCCGCTAGGAGAGTGAACGTGAGCAAGACCCCGGCCTCCAAGACCGCAGCGACCAAGACCCCTGCGGCGACAGCCAAGGCGTCCAAGTCCGCGGCGGAGGGCAAGTCCGCCGACGCGGACGCGCCCGACAGCACGGTCTCACTGCTGGACAGCCCCGTCCGGCCCTCGACCCCGACATCAACGAACCAGAACAGCCGACCTGCCGTGAAAGCCGATCCCAAACTCTCCTCCGCCTGGAAAAACAAGGCCGGTGCCGAACTGTCCGATGCCGAAGTGCTCGCGATGCCCGACACCGAATACATGAACGACAAGCAGGTCGAATTCTTCCGCGCCAAGCTGACGCAGTTGAAGGAAGACATCCTGTCCAACGCCGGCGAGACGACCGAGCACCTGCGCGAGGACACGTCCATCGTCCCCGATCCGGCCGACCGTGCCACGATCGAGGAAGAGCACGCGCTGGAACTGCGCACCCGCGACCGCGAGCGCAAGCTGCTGAAGAAGATCATGCAGTCGCTGCAGCGTCTGGACAGCGGCGAGTACGGCTACTGCGACGAGACCGGCGAGCCGATCGGCCTGGGCCGTCTGATCGCCCGCCCGACCGCGACGCTGTCGCTCGAGGCGCAACAGCGCCGCGAGCTGAAGCAGAAGATGTTCGGCGACTGAGTCGCCGCCTCCTTCAGAATCAGGCAGTACCGCCAGTTCCACCGCCACTACTGCGAAAAGCAAGGTCCGCGTGAGCATGTCCGACCCCAAAGACGGCACCAAAGAAGGCGAGAGCTTCTTCCGCAAGGTGGCGCGTTTCGTCGCCAATCCGACGACCGACTGGGCGGAGATCAATTCGCGCCAGGACGACCCCGAAGCCGATGCCGCCAAGGCCGAGCTGCGGGCGATGGTGGAGCGCAAGCGGCGCAACGACTTCGTGCGCAAGCGCGAGCTCGACATGCTGCGCAAGATCCGCCGTGAAGGCCTGACCCCCGAGCAGCTGGCCGCCCTGGGCGGCCACGCCACGTCGGGCATCGACGAACTGGGCCGCATCAGCGAGATCCAGGGCGTGCGGCGCGACGACGGCACCGTGAAGGCCAAGATCGACCAGATCGAGCAGCAGATGGTCGGCGAGGGATTCGTCCCGACGCAGGTCCAGAGCCAGCACCCGCCCGGTTTCTTCGACACCAGCACCCGGCCGGTCAACTTCGCGCCGACGCAGCCGGCAGACCCGATCGGCCAGGTCGGCGCGCGGGTCTCCGACCACGCCCCGGCGGCGGACATCGAACGGCTGGACCTGTCGCCCGCGCCCGCCGCGGCCTCGATGGGCGGCGGCATGGCGCCGCCGACGCCGGCGGGCGCGCCGGCCCCCATCCCCGAGTTGAAGAAGGAAATCCCGACGTTGAGCTTCCGCGTCGCGGATCCGCAGGTCGAGGTCAGCGAGGTCGTCCACGACGCCGAGCTGGACGAGGCCGTCATCGCCTTCGCCAACGCCGACTACGAACACTGCGAACGCAGCCTGATCGACCTGACCCGCCAGGGCGGCGCCCGTCACCAGCATCCCGAGACCTGGCTGGTGCTGTTCGACCTGTACCGGGCGACCGGTCAGCAAGGCAAGTTCGAGCACCTCGCCAACGACTACGCGCAGCAGTTCGGGCTGTCGTCGCCGCAATGGTTCTCGCTGCCCAAGCTGGTGGCCGAGGCCGTGCAGGCGGAACGCGCGCCGCGCGGCCGTGCGAGCAGCGTCTCGTGGACCACGCCGGAGTATCTGGACGTCGAGGCCGTGACGCAGATGCGCACGCGCTGCGAGAACCTCCCGATGCCCTGGGTGATCGACTGGGCGCCGCTGCGCCAGATCGACATCGAGGCCTGCGCCAAGCTGCGAGACCTGTTCCGCGCCTGGGCGCAACAGGCGCTGGACCTGCGCTGGCTGTCCGGCGACCATTTCTTCCAGGTGCTGCGCGAGCAGGCGCCGGTGGGCAGCCGCGACGCCGATCCCATCCTCTGGATGCTGCGCCTCGAAGCGTTGCGCCTGGCCAACCGCCCGGACCAGTTCGACGAGGTCGCGATCGACTATTGCGTGACCTACGAGGTCTCGCCGCCGAGCTGGGAAAAGGCGCTGTGCCATGTCCGGATCAGCGGCAACGCCCTGTCGACGAGTTCCCCGTCGTCCATCCAGCCGGCGGCGATGGACACCGGCATCGCGTTCCTGGAATCGACGATGACCGACGCGGTCAACACGGCGGCGCTGATGGAACTGTCGGGCCAGCTCAGCGGCGACATCAGCGAGACGCTGGCCTTGATGACCGAGCAGCTGGGCGGCGCCTCGCTCGTGACGATCGCCTGCCCCAAGCTGATCCGCCTGGACTTCATGGCCGCAGGCGATCTGCTGAACTGGGTCCTGGCCCGGCGCAGCGAGAACCGCGCGGTGCAGTTCAGCGATGCGCACCGCCTGGTGGCGCTGTTCTTCGGCGCGATGGGCATCAACGAACACGCCCGGGTCAAGGTGCGCCACGTCTGAGGCACCGCCTTCAAGCGTCGCGACCTTCGCAGCAACGGGGCCCCTGGCCCCGTTGTGCTTTCGGATGTCCGATCATGGCCACCAGAACATCGACATCCGCAACCGGCATTCGCACAGGCGACGCCGCAGGCTTTTCCGCACCGTCTCTCCACCTTGTGATTCCCGCCAGGGAACCCACGTGAGAGTGTCATGACGTCCTCCGGGACGTCCAACGAGTTCCAGAGGTCGGATCCCATGTCTCAAGACCACTCCTCCCCGCTGCCGCCGTACCACGGCACCACCATCGTCAGCGTGCGCCGCGGCAACCAGGTCGCGATCGGCGGCGACGGCCAGGTGACGCTGGGCACCATCGTCGTGAAGTCCACGGCGCGCAAGGTGCGCAAGCTCCACAAGAACCAGGTGCTGGCGGGCTTCGCCGGCGCGACGGCGGACGCGTTCACGCTGTTCGAGCGCTTCGAGGCCAAGCTGGAGAAGTACGAGGGCAACCTCGTGCGCGCGGCGGTCGACCTGACGCGCGACTGGCGCACCGACCGCGTGCTGCGGCGGCTGGAGGCCATGCTGGCGGTGTCCGATCGCACCTCGTCGCTGATCATCACCGGCAACGGCGACGTGCTCGAGCCCGAGCAGGGCATCGTCGCCATCGGCAGCGGCGGCGCCTATGCGCAGGCGGCGGCGAAGGCGCTGCTCAACCACAGCGAGCTGAGCGCGGTCGACATCGTCAAGCAGTCGCTGGTCATCGCCGGCGAGATCTGCATCTACACCAACGGCAACCACACCATCGAGGTCCTGGAATGAGCAGCAGCATGACGCCGCAGGAGATCGTTTCCGAACTCGACCGGCACATCGTCGGGCAGGCCGATGCCAAGCGCGCCGTCGCGATCGCCCTGCGCAACCGCTGGCGGCGCCAGCAGGTCGACGAGAAGCTGCGCGGCGAGATCACGCCGAAGAACATCCTGATGATCGGCCCGACCGGCGTCGGCAAGACCGAGATCGCACGCCGCCTCGCGAAGCTGGCGGATGCGCCCTTCATCAAGGTCGAGGCGACGAAGTTCACCGAGGTCGGCTACGTCGGCAAGGACGTGGACAGCATCGTGCGGGACCTGGTCGACATCGCGGTCAAGCGAGAGCGCGAGCGCCAGATGCGTTTCCAGCGCGCGCGGGCCGAGGACGCGGCCGAGGAACGCCTCCTCGACGTGCTGGTGCCGCCGGCGCGCTCCTCGACCGGCTTCGCGCCGGCGGCGACGGAGACCGGCGGCGCGGACAACACCGCGCGCCAGGTCATGCGCAAGCGCCTGCGCGAGGGCTCGATGGACGACAAGGAGATCGAGATCGCGCTGAGCGAGGCCAAGCCGTCGATGGAAATCCTCGGCCCGCAGGGCATGGAGGAGATGGCCGAGCAGCTCAAGGGCCTGTTCTCGCAGATGGGGCAGGAGAAGAAGGTCACGCGCAAGGTCAAGATCGCCGAGGCGCGCAAGCTGCTGGTCGAGGAAGAGGCCGGCAAGCTGGTCAACGAGGACGAGATCAAGACGGCGGCGCTGGCGCTGGCGCAGGACAACGGCATCGTCTTCATCGACGAGATCGACAAGGTGGCGACGCGCAGCGAGCACAGCGGCGGCGCGGACGTATCCCGCCAGGGCGTGCAGCGGGACCTGCTGCCGCTGGTCGAAGGCACGACGGTGAACACCAAGTACGGGATGGTCAAGACCGACCACATCCTGTTCATCGCCTCGGGCGCGTTCCACCTGAGCAAGCCCAGCGACCTGATCCCCGAGCTGCAGGGCCGATTCCCGATCCGGGTGGAGCTGAAGTCGCTGTCGGTGGGCGACTTCGAGGCCATCCTGTCGAGCACGCATGCGAGCCTGGTGAAGCAGTACCAGGCCTTGCTGGCGACGGAAGGCCTGACGCTGGAGCTGAGCCAGGACGGCATCCGCCGTCTGGCGCAGATCGCCTACGAGGTCAACGAGCGCACCGAGAACATCGGCGCGCGCCGCCTGGCGACGGTGCTGGAGCGGCTGCTCGACGACATCAGCTTCGACGCGCACAAGCACGCCGGCAAGACGGTGACGATCGACGGCGCGCAGGTCGACGAGAAGCTGGGCGCGCTGGCGCAGGATGAGGATCTGAGCCGGTTCATTCTTTGAGGACCAGGCCCGCGGCGCTCGGGCGCTCCGTCTCTCCAACCGGAGCCTCTCCGATGCGTGTCAGGCGGTCAGAATGGCGGCCATGAACGCCGTTCCCTCCACCGACATCTCCGCCATCCCCGAAGCCGCGCGGGCCGAGGTCCATGCCCGTCTCCGGGCCGCCGAATCCGAGCACCAGGTCCGCGTGCTGCTGGCCATCGAGTCCGGCAGCCGTGCCTGGGGCTTCGCATCGCCCAACAGCGATTTCGACGCCCGCTTCATCTACGCGAACCGGACGGACTGGTACCTGTCGGTCGGCCTGGAAGAACAGCGCGACGTCATCGAGTACCCGATCGTCGATGAGATGGACATCAACGGCTGGGACCTGCGCAAGGCCCTTCGTCTGTTCCGAAGCTCCAATCCGGGCTTCGTCGAATGGATCCAATCGCCGATCGTTTACGAGAGCAGCACCAGCTTCCATGCCCGGGCGCGCGAGCTGCTGCCGATCGTGTACTCCACCGTGCGCGGCATTCATCACTACCGCAGCATGGCCAAGACCAACTTCCGCGGCTACCTGCAGGCCGATGAAGTGCCGCTGAAAAAGTACTTCTACGTGCTGCGACCGCTGCTCTCGGTCCGCTGGCTGGAACGCCACCAGCAGCCCGCGCCGATCGAATTCCATCGGCTGCTCGAGACCATCGCCGACGAGCCAGGCTTGCCTTCGGCGATCGACGATCTGCTGGCGCTCAAGCGCCACACGCCGGAGCTCGGCCTGTCGCCGCAGGTCGTTCCCATCCAGCGCTTCATGGAGCGGGAGTTGGATCGGGTGGAAGGTCTGGAGCTCCCGGCCAAGGATCGACCGGAGGTCGAGCCGATGTTGTCCGAACTGTTCCGCGACGTGCTGCGGGAATGCTGGGAGCCGGCGTGATCGGCGACTTCGTCGCCGACGCCTCTTCGCAGGGGAACTCGCCCAGTGGCGCGAGCTGGCGGTGTCGCCGGACTCCCCACGTGATCGTGCAGTGATCGCAGTGCGCGGTACGCCTGCCGTGCGGCGTCCGCCGTCTTCACCCTGAACTCACACAGGGCTCATGCTGAGCTCGAACCCCATGGCGAGACTGGGTCCTTCACCTCAAGAAAGGAACCGTCCCGCCATGAACCGCTTTCTCGCTTCCGTGCTCATCGGGCTGCTGGTCTGGAACGTCTCGACCGCCCTGCTCATCGACGTCTACGTCCCCTCACCCTGCAATGCCCTTGGCCGCTGCGACGGGGACATGGCCTTCACGCTCAAGGTGATCGGCATCTGGTTCGGCATGTTCTGGGCGACCTCGGCCTCCGTGCTGCTCTACAACATCGCGTCGTGGAAGCGCGAGTGGGCGCGGCATCAGCAACGCGTGGGGTGATCGCCTGGCCCCCGAGCGGGCGTCCCGGTCGGCTCGTGTCGACATCCCCGGCGCTCAATCGTCGTCCGTCATCTACCCTCGATGAACTGAAGGAGCCCGCGATGACCGACGATCCCGTTCACGCCTTCCTGCGCGACTATGCCGCCGCCGTCTTCGACCGCGATCTGCCGCGCTTCCTGGACCTGTACGCCGACGAAGTCCAGGTCTTCGACAGCTGGAACCGCTGGGAGTACGCAGGCCGCGAGGATTGGGCCGGCATGATCGCCGCCTGGTTCGAGGGCATCCAGGATGTGCGGGTCCGTGTCACGGCGAAGGACGTCAAGACCTGGCACGACACGCAGGTAGCCGGCGGCTCTGCAACGCTGGAATTCGCAGCGCTGGATGCCGATGGACAGCCGTTGCGCGCGACCGAGAACCGTCTCACCGTGCTCCTGCGAAACGACGGCGGCACGTGGCGCATCGTCCATCAGCACACCTCGGTGCCGGTCGACTTCCAGAGCAAGCAGGTCGTGAGCCGCTGATCGCTCGTTGCGACCGACTTCACACCGACCTCACCGCGGCCTCATGCTGCCCTCGATGGGCATGACGAGACTGGCGTCTCCTCAACGAGTGGACACCGATTCCGTCATGCCGCACTTCCACGTCTCCCTCCGCATGGGCCGCGATAAGCTGGAGGCCCCGTCGCCCCCCACCGCCGCGCCCATGCCGAGCACCCTCATCGAAGTCCGCCGCGCCTATTCGCAGGAACAGGAAGTCCAGCTGATCGAGGCCGTGCAAGCGGCGCTGGTCGAGGGCTTCAAGATCCCGGCGGAAGACCGCTGCGTTCGCCTCATCGCGTACGAGCCGCACCGGTTCATCTATCCGCCGCGCCTGTCGCGTCCCGAGTGCTACACGCTCGTCACCGTCACCGCTTTCGCCGGGCGGACGATCGAGGCGAAGCGCCGTCTCTATCGCAGCATCGTCGAACGGCTGGGCGCGCTCGACATTCCCGCCGACCACGTCACCATCACGCTCAACGAGGTCGACCGCGAGAACTGGGGCCTGCGCGGCGGTGTCCCGGCGTCGGAGATCGACCTGGGGTTCAAGGTCGACGTGTGAGCGACGCGGCTCTCGCGGCGATCGGGCCGCTTGGGGCGCTCAGAGCGCCAGCCGATGCGCCTGCAGCGCCAGCAGCCCGTCGAAGATCAGCGAGTCGATCAGCTCGTGCGGGATGTCCAGCGCCGGCGAAACCTTCCAGCCCGCGCCGCCGGTCATCAGCGTGACCGGCGCCTGGCCGCAGCGCTTGAGGATGTGGCGATGCATGCGCTCGATCGCGCCGGTGATCGCGTAGTTGCCGCCGCTGGTGAGCGCATCCGACGTGTTCGTCGGGAACTCGCGCACCTCGCCGGTCGGCACGCGCAGGCCGGCGGTGCCGCCTTCCAGCGAGCGCAGCATGATCCCGTGGCCAGGCAGGATCAACCCGCCGAGGAACCGTCCGTCCGCGTCGAGCGCGTCGACGGTCACCGCAGTGCCCACCATCACCACCAGCGCCGGCTTGGGCGCCTGTCCGCGCCCTCGCGACAGCACATGGTGGCGCGCGCCGATCAGCGCGACGAAGCGGTCCGCCCCCAGGCGTCCCGGATGGTCGTACCCGTTGGTCACGCCGCCCGCCTGCGCCGACGAGGCGACCCAACGCGGCTCGATATCCCAGATCTCCTCCATCTGCTCCTCGACGCGATGCCGCATCGCATCGCCGGCGACGTTGCTGCCGAGCATGCTGCCCGGCACCGCGGGCAGCTTCGCCCAGTCGCCTTCGGCCAGCGTCTCGATGTTCTCCAGGAACTGCGCCCCGTGCGCCAGCATCGGGCTGCCCGGTTGGGGGCCGGCATAAAGCGCCCACTTGAGGCGGGTGTTGCCGATGTCGATGGCCAGGAAACTCATGGAGGGCGATGCCAGCAAGTGTGGAGTACTTGGGAAATGTCAGTGCCGTGAGGGACAGGGCGGCAGGTTAGCAGTGTTTGTCCTCAAGCCGGTGCACCGGACGGCCGATTTAGGATTGAATCGAGGCTCGTCGCACCACCCCGGGGCGACGCCGTCGGCACAACAACAAGGCTCCCGACCGATGAAGTTCTCCATCGCCACGCGACTGTGGATTCCCGTCGCCGTCATGTCCGTCATGACCGTCGTCATGACGCTGGGAGCGGCTTCCCGGACGCGCGCCCTGCTGGAAGTCGCGCAGGTGACACAGGAACGGCAGCAGCAGCGTTTCGAGCTGGCGCTGCGCTGGCGCGGGCTCACCGAGGCGAACGCCAGCCGTGTGCAGGCCGGGCTGGCCGCGAACGACAACGCCGTCGCCGACGCGATGAAGGGCGACATCGCCCGAACCACCGAGACGATCAACGAGGTGCAGAAGCAGCTCGAGGCGCTGGCCGAGGGCGACGAGGACAAGGCCGCGATGGCCAGGATCGCCGACCAGCGCAAGGCCTACATCGCCGCGCGCAACGACGCCAACAAGCTCAAGGCCGGCGGCGACAACGAGGGCTCGCACCAGGCGCTCAAGCAGAAGGTCGTGCCGGCGATCGAGCAGTACCTGGCCGCGCAGCAGGACTTCGTCGTGCTGCAGCAGAAGCGCTCCGCGGCGCTGCGCGAAGCCGCCGGCGCCGAGCGCATGCGCACCGTGTGGGGTGTGGCGGCGCTGATGGCGGTGATCGTCGGCCTGCTGGCGCTGGCGACCGCGTACTTCGTTCGGACCATCTCCGCGCCGCTGAAGTCGCTGATGGCTGAGGCCGAGCGCATCGGCGACGGCGACCTGTTCCATGTCGAGCGCGACTATCGCGAAGACGAGATCGGCGACGTGCAACGCGCGCTGGCGGCGATGAAGAGCTCGCTGCGCAAGGTCATCCGCGAAGTGCGCGCCACCGCCGACGGCATGCAGACGGCGAGCCAGGAGATCGCCAGCGGCAACCTGGACCTGAGCCAGCGCACCGAGCAGACGGCGTCCAACCTGCAGCAGGCGGCGTCGTCGCTGTCGCAGCTCACCGGCACCGTGCAGCAGAGCGCCGAGAGCGCGCGCACCGCCAACCAGCTGGCGGGCAGCGCGGCCGAGGTGGCCGAGCGCGGCGGCACGGCGGTGAGTGACGTGGTGGGCACGATGGCGCAGATCGACGCGTCGGCCAAGAAGATCAACGACATCATCGGGACCATCGACGGGATCGCGTTCCAGACCAACATCCTGGCGCTGAACGCCGCGGTCGAGGCGGCCCGCGCGGGCGAGCACGGCAAGGGCTTCGCGGTGGTGGCGTCCGAGGTGCGGGCACTGGCGCAGCGCAGCGCCGGCGCGGCGCGCGAGATCAAGGCGCTGATCGGCGACAGCGTGACCAAGGTGGAAGTCGGCTCCCAGCAGGTGCGCGACGCCGGCGCGACGATGAACGAGATCGTCGCCAGCGTGCAGCGCGTGTCGGACATCATCGGCGAGATCAGCGCGAGCACGGTGGAGCAGAGCCAGGGCATCGGCAGCGTGAACGGCTCGGTGGCGCAACTGGACCAGATGACGCAGCAGAACGCCGCGCTGGTCGAGGAATCGGCCGCGGCCGCCGAGTCGCTCAGCGAGCAGGCGCGCAAGCTCACCGCGCTGGTGGGTCGCTTCAAGGTCAGCGATCCCAAGCCGAAGCCCGGCGATGCGATGAACGTCGTCGCGGCGCCCGCGCCGATCGCCCGCGCGCCGGCACCGGTGGCGAGACCCGCGGCCGCTCCGCGTCCAGCGACAACGCCCGTCGCGAAGAAGCCGCTGGCCCCGAAGCCGTCGACGACGACCAAGCCGCCGGTCGCCAAGACCGCGACCAAGGCGACCGCTTCGAAGCCTGCGGCAAAACCTGCCACCAAGGCGCCGTCGCCAAGAGCGCCCGCCGCGACCCATACACCAAGACCGGCAGCGCCAGCCCCCTCGGGACCCAGCGCAACAGCGGCTCCCGACGGCGATTGGGAGACTTTTTGATCTAGCGCAACGACCTCTTGAATAGAGGTCGTTTTGCTTTGGGAATGGGTTTTTGGCGTCCGCGACAGGTTTAGGCTGACTGCCCTCCTCCAACTCTTGCGGACGTAGCATGCACGTCATCCGGCATCCCGACGATGCCCCCTCTCCCGTCCCCGACCGCCACATCGCCACGATGGCTACTCTTAACCTCGGATTGCCCGACGAATTGGCGCGTTGGGCACAAGTCCCCTCAGGAGGTCTTCTATGTTGAGACCGAAGATCATGTACGCGTGATCGACGTGATTCATGAGCGTCGTAACATGACGCAATGCCTTAGTTGCGACTGACCTCCTTCATCGATTCGTGAGCGATGCGCAGCGCCAGTCCCCTCCATCCCTGGCAAGTCTCCGCCGGCGGCATCGCCGGCCTGATCCTGAGCATCGGGCTGGCGCGCTTCGCCTACACGCCGGTGCTGCCGCTGATGCAGCATCAGGCCGGGCTCGGCGATGCGATGGGCGGGACGCTCGCCGCCGTCAACTACGCCGGCTACATGAGCGGCGCCGTCCTCGCCGCGCTCATCGACGATCCGCGCTGGCGCTCGCGCTTGTACTTCTGGGGCATGCTGCTCGGCCTCGTCGCCACCGCGATGATGCCGCTCGCGCCCAACCTCGGGTTATGGGCCGTCTCCCGCTACCTCGGCGGACTCAGCGGCGCCGCCGGCATGCTGCTCGGCTCGGGCCTTGTGCTGGGCTTCCTGATGCGCGCGGGCAGACGTCCCGAGCTCGGCGTCCACTTCATGGGACTCGGCCTGGGCATCGTCGTCTCCGCCATTGGCGCGATGGCGATGGACCAGCTCGCGCTCGACTGGTCCGGTCACTGGTGGGGCTTCGTCGTCATCGGCGTGCCGCTGCTCGCGATCACCTGGTGGTGGCGTCCGCCCGTGCCGCCGCCCGCTACAGCCGCGCTCGGCACCGGCGCGCCCAGCACCCGGTGGATGCGCTGGATGATCGCCGGCTACTTCTGCGCCGGCTGGGGCTTCGTCATCAGCGCCACCTTCATCGTCACCATCGTCGAGCGCCAGCCGTTGCTGCACGGCCAGGGTCCATGGGCCTGGCTGCTCGTCGGCCTCTCCGCCACGCCGGCCGTGTTCCTGTGGGATCGCGTCGCCCGGCGCTTCGGGGATCTCAACGCGCTGCTCGCCGCCTTCGCGCTGCAGATCGTGTCCGTCGTGCTGCCGATGCTGTCGGGCAGCCTCGCCGCCGCGCTCACCGGCGCGCTGCTGTATGGCGCAACCTTCATCGGCCTCGTGAGCCTCACCCTGGCCCTCGTGGGTCGGCGCTCGCCCGGCAATCCCGGCAAGGCGATGGCCCGTCTCACGCTGAGCTACGGCGTCGCGCAGGTCACGGCGCCCGCGCTTGCCGGCGCGATGGCGCAGGCCAGCGGCAGCTACCGCGCCTCGCTGTGGCTGACCGCCGCCGTGCTCACGATCGGCATGCTGATCATGCTGAGGCTACGCCGCCTGGAAGCGCGCGGCGACGCGTGAGTCCTCGATGGCATCGCCCAGGGCGGCCGTCTCCGACAACGCAATCGACGGGACCCTCGCGCCCATTGCGCCCATCGCACTCATCGAGCCGTCGAGCCCGACATCCGACCGCCATTGCGGCGAGAGCGCCACTACCTCTCCGATGACCAGCAGCGCCGGGCTCGGCAGTCCCTCGCGGTCGATCGCGGCGGGCAGGTCGGCGAGCGTCGTGAAGCATTCGCGCTGACGCGGCGTGTGGGCCGCGCTGACGATGACCGCCGGCGTTTCCGCGGCCAGTCCCCCGTCCCGCAGCGACTGCGCGATCACCGCGGCTCGCGTCAGCCCCATGTAGACCACGAGCGTGAGCCGGCTGCGCGCCAGTGCCGCCCAGTCCGGGGCGACGCCGTGATCGCCGTTGTGTCCGGTCACGAAGGCCACGCCCGGCGTGCAGCGCCGGTCCGTGACCGGCACGCCGACCGACGCCGGCGCCGCGAGACCGGCAGACAAGCCGTTGATGACCTCGACCTCGATCCCGGCCTCGCGGAGCGCGTCGACCTCCTCGCCGCCGCGTCCGAAGACGAACGGATCCCCGCCCTTCAAGCGGACAACACGTGCACCGGACCGGGCCTCGCGGATCATCAGCTCATGGATGAAGCGCTGCTCCGTGGAAACGCAGCCGCCGCGCTTGCCCACACGCAGCACGCGTGCAGACGCCGGCAGGCACGCCAGCACGCGCGTGTCGACCAGATCGTCCGTCAGCACCACCTCCGCCTGCCGCAGACGCTTCAGCGCCTTGACCGTGAGCAGGTCCGGATCGCCCGGCCCCGCGCCGACGAGGGAGACACACAGGGGGCGGGCCGTCTGGCCGGCGGTCGGACTGCCGTCGAGCGGGCTCATATCGGTTCCTTCACTTGATTCGAGACAGGCATCACCGGGATCGATGGCAACGACGACGAGGCGGCCGAGGTCGTCGGCCCCACGGTCCGCACCAGACGCCGCAGCGCCGGCAGGCAGGAACCGCACTGCGTGCCGCATCGCAGCTCGCCCTGCAGCGACGCGAGGCGAGCTTCCGGCGCCGCATCCGGCTGACGGCGCAGGCACGCGGCGATTGCGTCCTCGCGCACGTTGAAGCAATTGCAGACCTGCGGACTGGCCGCCGCGGCGGGCTGTTCCGCGTCGGGCGCCAGCAGCCGGCGTCCGAACGGCGCCACCGGCGTGCGCTCGCGCCAGAGGGCGTCCAGCCACGCGGCCTCTCCGCCTTCACCCACGCGCATCAAGGCCTGCAACCTCGCGTCCGCGCCTTCGCCGTCGAGTCGCAGCGAACGGCTGCGTCCGCGACGCCCGTCGGCATAACGCAGCACGCCGACGCCATTCAACTGGAGCACCGCCGCCAGCGCCTGCACGACGGCTGCGGGCGGCGGCTCCGCGAAAGCGAGTTCCAGGCTCCACCCCTCCAACCCGCCCGACCCTTGCTGCGTCCCCCGCGCCTCCTGCGCGGGTCCGGGCAGGCAGCAGGCGTAGTCGGCTTCCGCCATCAGGGCGCGGAGCCGGCTGCGCAGCGCGGCGCCCTCGCCAGGCCCGATCCACGCGGCGCCGAAGACCCGCCACGGCAGGTCGACCGCTTCGACGGCCACGGCGGTGAACTTCAGTTCAGGCTGCCGGGCGTCGGGGCAAGACGCCGACTGCGTCAACGCGTTGATGCCGGACAGGCCACGCCCGCCGAGGAACTCGCTGCCCCAATGCATCGGCAGCCAGGCCTGCTGCGCGCCGGCGCCGTCGTCCGAGCGCAGGGGCACGATCACCTCGCCGCGCCGCGAGCGCACGCGCACCAACGCTCCCGCCTTGAGTCCGCGGCGGTCCATGTCCTGCGGGTGCATCGTCAACGCCGGCCCCGGCTCGCCGGCGAAGAGCTTCGCCACGGTGCCGCTTCGGCTCATGCCGTGCCACTGGTCGCGCAACCGGCCCGTGCTCAACGCCAGCGGGAACTTCGCATCCTGCACCTCTGCCGTTGCCGCGAAGGGCTTCGTGATGAAACGCGCCTTGCCGTCGACATGAGCAAACGCACCGTCTTCGTAGAGCCGCGCTTTCGCGGCGTCCGCGCCCACGGGCCATGGCCACTGCCGGGGCGATTCCTCCAGCATCGGATAGCTCAACCCGCCGATGTCGAGGTCCCGGCCGAGCGTCGCCTCGCGATGCTCCAGCCAGAGCTGCTCTTCCCGCTCCCAGGCGAAGAGCGAGGGCTTGGTCGGCCGCAACGCCGCTTCGACGCGACGCGCCACGTCGCGCACGATGCGCCAGTCCGCGCGGGATTCGCCGGCCGCCGGCAGCGCCGCGCGCACGCGGCTGATGCGCCGCTCGCTGTTGGTGACGGTGCCTTCCTTCTCCGCCCAGGTCGCCGCCGGCAGCACCACGTCGGCGAACGCCGCCGTCGCCGTGCCCGCGAATGCTTCCTGAAGGATCACGAGCTCGCAGCGCTCCAGCGCCGCGCGGACCAGCGCCTGATCCGGCATCGACTGCGCAGGATTCGTACAGGCGATCCAGAGCGCCTTCACTTCGCCTCGCGCCGCCGCCTGGAACAGCTCGACCGCCGTCTTGCCCGGCCGCTCCGGCAGCGCATCCACGCCCCACATCGCGGCGACTTCCTCGCGATGCACGGCGTTGCCGGGATCGCGGTGACCGGGCAGCAGCGTGGCCATGCCGCCGCTCTCGCGGCCCCCCATTGCATTCGGCTGTCCCGTCAACGAGAACGGTCCCGCGCCCGCACGCCCGATCTGTCCCGTCGCGAGATGCAGGTTGATCAGCGCGGTGTTCTTCGCCGCGCCGCTGCTGCTTTGGTTCAGCCCCATGCAGTACAGCGACAAGGTCGACGGCGACTGCGCGAACCACTGCGCCGCCTGAAGGATGTCCGTTTCCTTCAATCCCGTCAGCCGCGCCGACTCGGCCGGCGTCATCGTGCGGACCAGCGCCTTCAACGCGTCGAAGCCGCTCGTGTGCCGCGCGATGAACGCGGCGTCGATCCAGCCCTCCCAGATCGCCGCATGCAGCATCCCGTGGAACAGCGCGACATCGCTGCCGGGCTTGAGCGCGAGATGCAGGTCGGCGAACTCGGCCGTCTCGGTGCGGCGCGGATCGACGACGATGACCTTCATCCCCGGCCGCGCCGCGCGCGCCGCCTCGATGCGGCGGAACAGGACGGGATGTGCCCACGCCGTGTTGGCACCGGCGATGAACAGGCAGTCCGTCTGCTCCAGGTCCTCATAGCAGGTGGGCGGCGCGTCCGCGCCCAGCGACTGCTTGTAGCCCACGACGGCCGAGCTCATGCACAGCCGCGAGTTGCTGTCGATGTTGTTGGTGCCGATCAGCCCGCGCGCCAGCTTGTTGAACGCGTGGTAGTCCTCGGTCAGCAACTGGCCCGAGATGTAGAACCCGATCGCGTCCGGGCCGTGCTCCGCGCGGATCGCCAGCAGTCGATCGGCGATCCGCTGCGTCGTCGTGTCCCAATCCAGCGGTTGGAGCGGCGCGTCGCGCGTCGCCCGCCACGCCGGCTGCAGCAGCCGCTGATGCGCGCGCACGACAGGCGTGGCGGTCAGGTGCAGCGTCGATCCCTTGGTGCAGAGCCGCCCGAAGTTGGCCGGATGATCCGGATCGCCGCGCACGCCGACCATCTGCGCCTGCGCGCCTGCGCCGGTCGCATCGATCAGCACGCCGCAGCCCACGCCGCAGTACGGGCAGGTCGAGCGCGTGGTGCGGACGTCCGGGCTCATCGCCACCGGCCTCTCAGCAGGCCACCCGGGTGCAGGGGCCGGCCTTCATCGGCGGCAGATCGACGCCGACGGTGTCCAGTTCGTCGCGGTCCAGCAGCACGACACCGTCCTCGACCTTCACCTGGAAAACCGGCGTGCGGCCTTCATCCGGCTCGCGGGCGCAGCCGCTCTCCAGCGCGATGGTCCAGTTGTGCAGCGGACACGCGACCGCGTTGCCGAAGACGATGCCCTGGCTGAGCGGCCCCGCCTTGTGGGGGCAACGATCGAGCAGCGCATGCACGCGATCGTCGGCGGTGCGGAACAGCGCGACCTGCGGCCCCTTGGCGCGGGCGACGCGTCGCGAGCCCAGCACGGGGATGTCGGCCACGGTGCAGACGGAGATCCAGTTCGTCATGGGATGTTCCTCACGCTTGAACGGTGGCGACCGGCTCGAACTGGCGCACGTCGACCTGGGCCTTCGCGAACTCGAACCACGGATCCGGCTCGCCGTCGAGCGCGAACTGCAGCTCGGCCCACAGCGCCTTGCGCCCCTCGTGGTCATCGAGGATGCGGCGCTTCACGTGGTCCAGACCCACCCGGCTCACATAGTGCACGGTGCGCTCGAGGTACCAGCCCTCCTTGCGGTAGAGCTGCATGAACGCGCCGGTGTACTCCATGACCTCCTGCGAAGTCTTGAGCTTGACGAGGAAGTGGGCCACCTCGGTCTTGATGCCGCCGTTGCCCGCGACGTACATCTCCCAGCCCGAGTCCACGCCGATGATGCCGACGTCCTTGATGCCGGCCTCGGCGCAGTTGCGCGGGCAGCCACTGACGGCGAACTTCACCTTGTGCGGCGCATACATCCGCCACATCGCGCGCTCCAGGTCCTTGCCCATCTGCGTGCTGTCCTGCGTGCCCATGCGGCACCACTCGGAGCCGACGCAGGTCTTCACCGTGCGCAGCGCCTTGGCGTAGGCATGGCCGCTGGGCATGCCGATGTCGCGCCAGACGTCGACCAGATCCTCCTTGCGGACGCCCAGCAGGTCGATGCGCTGGCCGCCGGTCACCTTGACGGTCGGAATCTTGTACTTGTCCACGGCGTCGGCGATCCGACGCAGCTCATCGGCGGTCGTCTCCCCGCCCCACATCCGCGGGATCACCGAGTACGTCCCGTCCTTCTGGATATTCGCGTGACTGCGCTCGTTGATGAAGCGCGACTGCGGATCGTCGACGGCCTCCTTGGGCCACGACGAGATCAGGTAGTAGTTGAGCGCCGGCCGGCAGGTCGCGCAGCCATTGGGCGTCTTCCAGTTCAGGCGCGCGTAGACGTCGCCCAGCTTGATCAGGTGGTCCTTGAAGATGGCGTCGCGCACTTCCTGGTGGCTCAGGTCGGTGCAGCCGCAGACCGCCTTCTTCTTCGGCGCCGACGAGTAGTCGCCGCCGGCGGTGAACATCAGCAGCTGCTCGACCAGGCCGGTGCAGGAGCCGCAGCTCGCGCTCGCCTTGGTGTGCTTGCGCACCTCCTCCAGCGTGAACAGGCCCTTCTCCTTGATCGCCTTGCACACGGCGCCCTTGGTGACGCCGTTGCAGCCGCAGACCTCGTCGCTGTCGGCCATCGCGGCCGCCTTGTTGTGGCCCTGGTGGCCGACGTCGCCGATGTTGCTTTCGCCGAACATCAGCTTGTCCCGGATGTCGCCGATCTTGCGGCCTTCGCGCAGCAGCTTGAAGTACCAGCTGCCGTCGACGGTGTCGCCGTAGAGGCAGGCGCCGACGAGCTGGTCTTCCTTGATCACGAGCTTCTTGTAGACGCCGGCGAAGGGATCGCTCATCACGATCTCTTCGGTGCCCTCGCCGCCCATGAAGTCGCCGGCCGAGAACAGGTCGATGCCGGTGACCTTGAGCTTGGTGCTGGTCTGGCTGCCGAGATAGCGGCCGATGCCGAACTGCGCCAGGTGGTTCGCGCAGACCTTGCCCTGCTCGAACAGCGGCGCGACGAGACCGTAGGCGATGCCGCGGTGCGCGGCGCATTCCCCGACGGCGTACACGCGGGGATCGGTGACCGTCTGCAGCGTGTCGGTGACGACGATGCCACGTTGGCAGTGCAGGCCGGCGCGCTCGGCCAGCGCGGTGTTGGGACGGATGCCGGCGGCCATCACGACGAGGTCGGCGGGGATCTCCTCGCCGTCCTTGAAACGCACGGCCATCACCCGTCCGTCCTTGTCGCCGATCAGCGCCTCCGTCTGCGCGCCCATCCGGAAGCGCAGGCCGCGTTCCTGCAGCGACTTGCGCAGCAGCTCGCCGGCCTGGTCGTCGAGCTGGCGCTCCATCAGCCAGCCGGCGATGTGGATCACCGTGACCTGCATGCCGCGCAGCATCAGGCCGTTCGCCGCCTCCAGGCCCAGCAGCCCGCCGCCGATGACGACGGCGTGGCGGTACTTCGTCGCCGCTTCGATCATCGCGTTCGTGTCGGCGATGTCGCGGTAGGCGATCACGCCCGCCAGTTCCTTGCCCGGCACCGGCAGGATGAAGGGCGTGGAGCCGGTGGCGATCAGCAGGCGGTCGTACTCGGCTTCCGTGCCGTCGTCGGCGATGACCTTGCGCTTGATCCGGTCGATCGTCGTCACCGTCTTGCCGAGGTGCAAGGTGATGCCGTGCTCGTCGTACCAGGACAGCGGATTCAGGACGATCTCGTCCAGCGTCTGCTCGCCGGCGAGCACCGGACTCAGCAGGATGCGGTTGTAGTTCGGATGCGGCTCCGCGCCGAAGACGGTGATGTCGTAGAGATCGGGCGATATCTTCAACAGCTCCTCGAGCGTGCGAACGCCGGCCATGCCGTTGCCCACCATCACCAGCCGCTGGCGCGTCCTGGTCGGAGCGGTAGCGGCTGCGGTCGCGGCTGTTGTCGCGGTTGTGGTCGCGGTTGTGATCGCGGTTGTGGTCGCTGATGTCGTCTCGGAAATCGTGGTCATGGGAGTCTCCTTCGGACAGGGCTCCGCGACGCCGGGCCGCGAAGGCCCCGGCGAGGAACGGAGCGCTCGGGATCAGGCGGCCTTGGCCTCGACGTGCCGATGCCGCGTGTAGAGGAAATCGATCACCGCCTTGCGCGCGTGCACGTAGGTCGGCTCCTCGGCGAGCGCGACGCGGTCGCGGGGACGCGGGAGCGTCACGGGCAGGATCTCGCCGATCGTCGCGGCCGGCCCGTTGGTCATCATCACGATGCGGTCGGACAGCAGCACCGCCTCGTCCACGTCGTGCGTGACCATGACCACCGTGCTGTGCGTCGCGGCGACGATCTTCAGCAGCTCGTCCTGCAGATGCGCGCGCGTCAGCGCATCCAGCGCGCCGAAGGGCTCATCCATCAGCAGCACCTTGGGCTCCATCGCCAGCGCCCGCGCGATGCCGACGCGCTGCTTCATGCCCCCGGAGATCTCATGCGGCCGCTTGAACATCGCATGGCTCATGCCGACGAGGTGCAGCGCTTCCTCGGTCCGCGCCATCAGGCGTGGACGCAGCTCGCGCCCGCCGAACACCGACTCCACCGCCAGCAGCACGTTGTCGAAGCAGGTCAGCCACGGCAGCAGCGAATGGTTCTGGAACACGACCGCGCGCTCCGGCCCCGGTCCGGCGATCTCGCGGCCGTCGCACAGCAAGCCGCCCCCGGTAGGACGCAGCAGCCCGGCGATCAGGTTCAGCAGCGTCGACTTGCCGCAGCCCGAGTGGCCGATCAGCGTCACGAACTCGCCCTTGGCGATGTCGAGGTCGATCTCGCGCAGCGCATGGAAACGGCCCTTGCGGCTGGCGAAGACCATCTCGGCCTGCTGCACGCGGATGAAGGGAGTGCTCATCGGAATCTCCTGAATGCCCGAACGTCGTGGATGTCCTGGATATCGCCGTTGACCGCGGGACGGTCAGTCATCGAAAGAGAAGCGCTTGGCCAGCGCCATGAGGAACCACTCCAACATGAGGCCCACGATCCCGATCACGAAGATCGCGATGAGGATGTGCTGCACGTTGAGGTTGTTCCACTCGTCCCAGACCCAGAAGCCGATGCCGACGCCGCCGGTCAGCATCTCGGCCGCGACGATCACGAGCCACGCGGTGCCCACGGACAGCCGGACACCGGTCAGCATGTAGGGCAGCACGGCGGGGAACAGGATGCGCGTCACCAGCTTCCACTCCGACAGCCGCAGCACGCGGGCGACGTTCAGGTAGTCCTGCGGCACGCGCTGCACGCCGACGGCGGTGTTGACCACCATCGGCCAGATCGAGCAGATGAAGATGGTCCAGATCGCCGCCGGGTTGGCGCTCTTGAACACCAGCAGGCCGATGGGCAGCCACGCGAGCGGCGACACCGGCTTGAGCAGGCTGATGAGCGGCGACAGCATGCGGCTCGCGAATTCGAAGCGGCCGATGATGAAGCCCAGCGGGATGCCCACCGCCGCCGCGAGGCCGAAGCCCAGCGCCACCCGCTGCAGCGAGTTCAGGATGTTCCAGCCGATGCCCTGGTCGTTCGGCCCGTTGCGATAGAACGGATCGGCGAACAGCTTCACCGCCGCGTCCCAGGTCTGGCCCGGCGTGGGGAACTCGCCGCCCTTCATGGTCGCCACGAACCAGACCAGCCAGAGCAGGCCCAGGCCGCACAGCGGCGGCAGCACGCGCATCCAGACGGCGCGCCAGTCGATGCCGGCACGCGGCGGCCGGGCGACCGGCGCCGGCGTGGCCACCGGCTCGTTGGCCGCGTCGCGCGCCAGCGGCACGGGGGTGGCGACGGACACGCTCATCGCGTCGCCCGACGCGTCGTCGGCGGAATGGAAGACGGCACTGACCATGGTGGGCTCCTGCGTCGATCAGAAGGGGCAAGCTGAAGGGACAGATGGGGCGCGCGTCATGCGCGGACCTTGAACGAATCCGCGTATTTCGCCGGATCCTTCGCGTCCCAGACGACGCCGTCGAACAGCTTCGCCGAGCGCATCGTCTCCTTGGGCACCGATACGCCCAGCGCCGAGGCGGCCTGCTTGTAGAGCTCGATCTGGTTGACCTGGCGCGCGACGCCGAGGTAGTCCGGGTGTTCCTTGATCAGTCCCCAGCGCTTGTGCTGCGTCAGGAACCACATGCCGTCGGACAGCCAGGGGAAGTTGACCTGGCCGTCGTTGAAGAACTTCATGTAGTTGGGGTCGTCCCAGGTCTTGCCCAGGCCGTTCTGGTAGCGGCCCAGGATGCGCTGGTTGATCGCGTCGACGCTGGTGTTGACGTAGGCCTTGTCGGCGATGGTCTCGGCCATCTTCTGCTTGTTGGACAGGCTGGCGTCGATCCAGCGGCCGGCCTCGAGCACCGCCATGATCACGGCGCGCGCCGTGTTGGGGTACTTCTTGACGAAGTCGCCGGTGGTGCCCAGCACCTTCTCCGGGTGGTCCTTCCAGATGTCCTGCGTCGTGGCGGCGGTGATGCCGATGCCGTCGATGATGGCGCGGTGGTTCCAGGGCTCGCCGACGCAGAAGCCGTCCATGTTGCCCACGCGCATGTTGGCCACCATCTGCGGCGGCGGCACGGTGATGACCTTGGCCTCCTTCATCGGGTTCACGCCCGCGGCGGCCAGCCAGTAGTAGAGCCACATCGCGTGCGTGCCGGTCGGGAAGGTCTGCGCGAAGGTGTAGTCGCGCTTGTCCTTCTTCATGACCTTGGCCAGCGAAGCCGCGTCCACCGCGCCGGCCTCGGCCAGCTTCTTCGACAGCGTGATCGCCTGGCCGTTGTTGTTCAGGGTCATCAGCACGGCCATGTCCTTCTTCGGACCGGCCACGCCCAGCTGAACGCCGTAGATCAGGCCGTAGAGCACGTGCGCCATGTCGAGCTCGCCGTTGACGAGCTTGTCGCGCACGCCGGCCCAGGAGGCTTCCTTGGTCGGGATGATCTTGATGCCGTACTTCTTGTCGAAGCCCAGCGCGGCGGCCATCACCACCGACGCGCAGTCGGTCAGCGGGATGAAGCCGATGCGCACTTCCTCCTTCTCCGGCTTGTCGGAACCGGCGGCGTACGCGCCGCCGCCCGGCAGCGCGGACAGCCCGCCCAGCGCCGCGCCGGTGGCGAGCAGCTTGCGACGTTCAGCGCTCATCAGACCCTCCTGGGAACCGTGTTGCATTCAGGACCTCCGGGTGGCGCGGTGCCGCGCCGTCAAAGTGCATCGACCAAAGAAAAAAGGCGTCACGATCGACCCGGCGCGGTGCGCGGGTGCGATCGGACGCCTTTGTCCGAACCTTCTTGGGGCGGCCCTCACGCCGTTGTGAGGGCTTGCCGATGTACTTGCACGAAGCGTGCCAATGCCGTGCACGCCGCGTGCCCGCGGAAGCGGATTCGAGGGGCCGCGGTCCGACCCGTACTGCACTACCTTCCGTGAAGCCGCCGTGAACGATGCGGCAAGGGAGAGAACCTCATGCCTGCCATCCGAAGCTTCGGATCGCGCGGAAGCGCCCTGAGCGCTGCCGCGATCACCGTCCTCGCGCTGAGCGTCATCGGCCCCGTCGAGGCCGCGACCTTCCACAGTTCCAACTCGATCAGCATCCGCACCTCCGGACAGCGCGACGTGTGGAAGGAGTCGTACGGCGACTTCGCGGCGGGAGAGATCCGCTCACTGTCCTCGACGGTCACGGTCGATGAGCCGGGCGTCTCCGTGTCGTCCTCCGCCAACGTGTGGAGTCAGGCCGGCTGGGGCTGGGCGAAGGCCTACTCCCAGGGCACCGCGTCGATCGCCCACGACTCGCTGTCGGCGGGCACCGTGGTGGAAGCCACCGGATCGGCGGGCTTCGCCGATACGTTCATCATCACCTGCCCGACCTGCGTCGAAGGCAGCATCGGCCGGCTCTACGGCGGCGTAGGCGGCGGCGCCTCGACGGAGACCCGCGATGGCGGGCGCAATGCGGGCGGCTGGTTCCAGACCCAGACGACCTGGAGCTCGGGCGTGAGCATCCGGTCCGAAGGCATTCCCTACGACTGGGAAAACCAGATCGACACGTCCTACGACTCCAGCGGCGGCTGGGAGACCCATCTGCTCACCCCCAACGGAGAGACCGCCTGGGGCGACTTCGACGGGCTGTCCGTGTCCATCGAATTCGTGTTCGGCAAGCCCATCCACCTCTCCTTCGGCCTGGGCGCCCAGGTCCTCGCGTGGGCCGGGGCGAATGAAGGCGGAGGACAGGCCTGGTCCGACGGCCTCACCGACCTGGGCCACACGCTCGCCTGGGGCGGCTTGACCGTCTTCGCCAACGACGTCCAGATCAACGACTTCACGGCGCTGAACGCGCAAGGCATGGACTACGCGCTGGCAATCACGGCCGTGCCCGAACCCGGCACCTGGGTGCTGATGCTGGGCGGGCTGGCGGCGCTGGGCGCGCTGGCGCGGCGTCGGCGTAGCTGAACACGACCGGCGGTTCGCACGCACCGTCCTGCGGCACCCGTGCGCCGCGGCGGTGCACCCAGTCCCGGTTCAGCCCCGCAGCAGCTCGTGCGCGTCGATGACGCGCCGCGCGACCTGCCCGATCGCCTCGCCGCGGTCCATCGCGAGCTTGCGCAGCCGCTGGTAGGCCTGGTCCTCGTCCAGCCCCTGCTCGCGCATCAGGATGCCCTTGGCCTTGTCGACCAGCTTGCGCGAGGCCAGTTGCGCCTGCGCCTGGCTCAGTTCCGCGCGCAGCGCCAGATCCTGCTCGAAGCGCGCGATCGCCACGTGCAGCACCGGTGCCAGGCGTTGCGTCTGCAGGCCCGCGACGACATAGGCGCTGACGCCCGCCTGGATCGCGCGGCGCATGGTGCCGCGGTCCTCGTCCTCGGCGAAGACGACCACCGGTCGCGGCATCTTCGCGTTGAGCGTGGCGAGGTTCTCCAGCGTGTCGCGCGTCGGCGATTCGGCGTCGACGATCACGACGTCCGGCTGCAGACGCAGCACGCAGTCGTGGATCAGGGTCGCCTGCTCGATGACGCCGACCACCTCGTGCCCCTGGCGTGCGAGTTCGTCGCGCAGCAGGTCCGCGCGATGCGCACCGTCGTCGATGACGAGCACGCGCAGTCCCGCCGGGGCGGGCGGCTCCGGGCTGGCGGCGGGGGCTTGCGGCGGCTTCACGAGAGACGCGGCGCAAGTTCCATGCCGTGCGGCAAGGCACGGTGAACCCGGGGGCCGGCCGGGAGCAATCCACGCGCCCGGAGGTCCGCACGCGGCGTGCCCGCGGTCGTGTTTTCCAGGGGCTGCATCAGCCGTCGCCGAGGACTACTGTCGGACCACGCACCACGAGCCGGTGCGGGGAGTCCGTCATGACCCAGCTGTCCACCTGGACCTCTCCCCTCGCGATGGCTGCCCTGGTGGGCGCGCTGTTCGCGCCCCTGGCGAACGCGGCCCAATACCGCGCCGCCCAGGACTACGTGACACGTGTCCCGGGACAGCCGGACCGGGGCGCCGTGCAGGACGTCGCCATCCTCCCGGGATTGATGCTGAGCTACGGCCAGGGCAACTCGTATCGCGACGGCGACCAGTTCGCCAATGCATTCAGCGTCGGCTGGAGCGGCGCGGATCATGGCCGGCTGTGGGCCGGCATGACGGCCGATGCCGAGATCTCGGTGCATGCGCCCCTGCAGGCGGCGGAGGTTCGCTCAACGGTATCCAGCTCGCTCAGCGACGACATCGTCATCCAGTGCGCGACCTGTGCCGCCGGCACCCTGGGATGGATGAACTTCCGCATCAACTATGAAGGCATCACCAGCCGCTCGGGACAGCTCGGCCAGCCGCCGGGCGAGCTGGGCCGCTACACCGCCGACACGAGCTGGGGCGCCAACGTGTCCCTGCAGTCCGAAGGCGTGCCCCGCCCGCCGCCCGATCCGCCTTGGCAGTACACGCCGGACACCGTCGGCATCCAGTACTTCCGGCTGGAAACCGAGACGAACGGGTCGTGGAGCGTCTACGAGCCTCCTCACGCCACCTCGGGGTTGCAGGAGCTGTCGATCCAGTTCGCGTTCGGGCGCCCCATCCATCTGGACCTGCGTCTGTACGCCAGCACGATCACCGCCGTGCTGAGCGATGACAGCAGCGCCCCGTTCACCGCACGGTCGAGATCGACGATCGACGTCACCTCCACAGGCTTGTACTGGGACGGCATCACCGGCGTGACGGACGCCGACGGTGGGGTGGTCAACGCGTACACGGCCTTCGGCACCGACGGGGTGGACTACCGGCAATCCTTCCTGCGCGTGGCCGTGGTCCCCGAGCCCGGCACCTGGGCCTTGATGCTGGCCGGCCTGGGCGCGCTCGGGGCGCTGGTCCGTCGCCGCGGCGCCTCGTCGTCCTGAGGATTCCTAGGGATTTCCCGCTCTTCGCGCGTCGACAAGCACGGGCTTCTCACGTTTACGTAAACGTCAACCGGCACCTAGAATCTGGCGCACACGATCGATCCCCAGAAGGGGTCGACCCACGACAGGCGCCGCGGCGGGACCACCCTCGCCTGCCGCAGGCGACCGCGCCCCCACGCCGGAGACAAACGTCATGACCGAGATGTCCGCCGAGTACAAGGCCCTGGCCGAGTACCGCCCCACCCAGAAGGTCCGCTTCGTGACCGCCGCCAGCCTGTTCGACGGGCACGACGCGGCGATCAACATCATGCGGCGCATCCTGCAGAGCATGGGCGCGGAGGTCATCCACCTGGGGCACAACCGCTCGGTGGACGAAGTCGTCACCGCCGCCCTGCAGGAAGACGCGCAGGGGATCGCGGTCAGCTCCTACCAGGGCGGCCACGTCGAATACTTCAAGTACATGGTGGAGCTGCTGCGCCAGCGCGGCGGCGAGAAGATACAGGTCTTCGGCGGCGGCGGCGGCGTGATCGTGCCGGCCGAGATCCGCGACCTGGCCGACCAGGGCGTGCGCATCTTCAGCCCCGAGGACGGTCAGCGCATGGGCCTGATGGGCATGATCGGCGAGATGGTCATGCGCTGCGACCAGGACCTCAGCGCCGCCGCGCCGAAGGCCGTCGCCGCGCTGCAAGGCCATTCGGAAGGCGCCTGGCGCGCGCTCGCGCAGGCGATCACGGCGCTGGAGAACGGCCGCGCCGATGCGGCCTTCACGCAGTCGCTGCGCGACGCCGCCAAGGGCTTGCGCATCCCTGTCCTCGGCATCACCGGCACCGGCGGCGCGGGCAAGTCCTCTCTCACCGACGAACTGATCCGCCGCCTGCGCCTGGACCAGGACGATGCGCTGCGCATCGCCGTGATCTCGATCGATCCGTCGCGCCGCAAGAGCGGCGGCGCGCTGCTGGGCGACCGCATCCGCATGAACGCGATCGCGCCTTGGGCGGCCGGACAACGCGTCTATATGCGCTCGCTCGCCACGCGCGACTTCGGCTCCGAGATCTCGCAGGCGCTGCCCGACGTGATCGCCGCGGCCAAGGTCGCGGGCTTCGACCTCGTCATCGTCGAGACCTCCGGCATCGGCCAGGGCGACGCGGCCATCGTGCCGCACGTCGACGTGCCGATGTACGTGATGACGCCGGAATTCGGCGCGGCCAGCCAGCTCGAGAAGATCGACATGCTGGACTTCGCCGAGTTCGTCGCGATCAACAAGTTCGACCGCAAGGGCGCGGCCGACGCGTGGCGCGACGTCGCCAAGCAGGTGCAGCGCAACAAGGAAGCGTGGGGGAAGAAGGCCGAGGAACTGCCGGTCTTCGGCACCATGGCCAGCCGCTTCAACGACGACGGCGTGACCGCGCTCTACCAGGCGCTGAAGCCCCGCCTGACCGAACTCGGCCTGGTGCTCCGCGACGGCCGCCTGCCGGTCGCCGACACGCGCTTCAGCACCCACCAGACGCCCATCGTGCCGCCGGCGCGTTCGCGCTACCTCGCCGAGATCGGCGACACGGTGCGTTCGTACAAGAAGCGGGCGCGGGCGCAGGCGCGACTGGCCCGCGAGATCCAGCAGTTGACGGCCAGCGCCGCGATGCTCGGCAACGTCGCGACTTCGGGCGATGCCCAGACGCACGCCGCATCGCTGTCCTCGCTGGAAGCGCTCGCCGCATCCCGCCAGGCGAAGCTCGACGCGGACGCGCGCCAGCTGCTCGCACAATGGCCCGACATGCAGCAGGCCTACGCGGGCGACGAGTACGTCGTGAAGATCCGCGACAAGGAGATCCGCACCGCGCTGGTGTCGACCTCGTTGTCGGGCACCAAGATCCGCAAGGTCGTGCTACCGCCGTACGAGGACCAGGGCGAGCTGCTCAAGTGGCTGATGCTGGAGAACGTGCCGGGCAGCTTCCCGTACACGGCCGGCGTGTTCGCCTTCAAGCGCGAGGGCGAGGACCCCACCCGCATGTTCGCCGGCGAGGGCGACGCCTTCCGCACCAACCGGCGCTTCAAGCTGGTGTCCGAGGGCCTGCCGGCCAAGCGGCTGTCGACGGCCTTCGACTCGGTCACGCTCTACGGCGCCGATCCGGCGCCGCGTCCCGACATCTACGGCAAGGTCGGCAACTCCGGCGTCAGCATCGCGACGCTGGACGACATGAAGGTCCTGTACGACGGCTTCGACCTGTGCCACCCGACGACCTCGGTGTCCATGACCATCAACGGCCCGGCGCCGTCGATCCTGGCCATGTTCATGAACACCGCCATCGACCAGCAGCTGACGAAGTTCAAGGCCGACAACGGCCGCGAGCCGACGGCCGACGAGGCCGCCAAGATCCGCGCCTGGGTGCTGGCCAACGTGCGCGGCACGGTGCAGGCCGACATCCTCAAGGAGGACCAGGGCCAGAACACCTGCATCTTCTCGACCGAGTTCTCGCTCAAGGTGATGGGTGACATCGCGCAGTACTTCGTCAACCACGACGTGCGCAACTTCTACTCGGTGTCGATCAGCGGCTATCACATCGCCGAGGCGGGCGCGAACCCGATCTCGCAGCTGGCCTTCACGCTGTCCAACGGCTTCACCTTCGTGGAGGCGTATCTCGCGCGCGGGATGCACATCGACGACTTCGCGCCCAACCTGAGCTTCTTCTTCAGCAACGGCATGGACCCGGAGTACACCGTGCTGGGCCGCGTCGCACGCCGCATCTGGGCCGTGGCGATGCGCGACAAGTACGGCGCCAACGAGCGCAGCCAGAAGCTGAAGTACCACATCCAGACCTCGGGCCGCTCGCTGCACGCGCAGGAGATCGCCTTCAACGACATCCGCACCACGCTGCAGGCGCTGATCGCGATCTACGACAACTGCAACTCGCTGCACACCAACGCCTACGACGAGGCGATCACCACGCCGACCGAGGAATCGGTGCGTCGCGCGATGGCGATCCAGCTGGTCATCAACCGCGAGTGGGGCCTGGCGAAGAACGAGAACCCGAGCCAGGGCGCGTTCATCATCGACGAGCTCACCGAACTGGTCGAAGAGGCGGTGTTGACCGAGTTCGAGCGCATCGCCGAGCGCGGCGGCGTCCTGGGCGCGATGGAGACGGGCTACCAGCGCAGCAAGATCCAGGAAGAATCGATGCACTACGAGATGCTGAAGCACACCGGCGAGTACCCCATCATCGGCGTGAACACCTTCCGCAACCCGCACGGCGACCCGGTGCCGGAGCACATCGAGCTGGCGCGCTCCACCGAGGACGAGAAGCAGGGCCAGCTGACGCGACTGGGCGATTTCCATGCGCGCCATGCGGCCGAGGCGCCGGCCATGCTCAAGCGCCTGCAGCAGGCCGTGATAGCCAACGGCAACGTCTTCGACGTGCTGATGGACGCGGTGCGGGTGTGCTCGCTCGGACAGATCACCGCGGCACTCTTCGAGGTGGGCGGGCAGTACCGGCGCAGCATGTAAGCGCCGGGAGGCGAGCACCCCGGACGCGCCTCGCGCGCGCCGTCGCGGCACTCAGGCGGACCGTCGTCGAGGTCCGCCCGCATGTTGCCCCCCCTCCCCCTCTTCACCTTCACGAAGACCCTGTCCACCGTGACGCGCGGCGGCGACCGAACGGTCCTCGATCCGTTGCATCATCGCCTGACTGGCGCCGGCACGGTCGTGGCCGACCTGCGCGACTTGGGCGCGGCGATGCTCGACGAGTTGCCGGACGGCTTCCTGCGCGGCCTGATGCGGTTGTCCCGTCCCCCGGCGCCGCGCGATCCGCTCATGGTCGCCTTGCCGGAAGGCTGCGCGGCGGCGACGGTCAATCGATTCCTGCGGGAACTGCCCGGCACCGAATGCCTCAGCGCCGCCGGCATCGTCGCCCAGGGCGGGCCGGTCGATCTTCCGACGGACACGGCCCTTCGACTGTTCGAGACCACGCTGCCGCGTCCGTTCCTGCGCAACGCCGCGGACGCCCCCATCCCCGTGCTGTTTCGCAAGACCGCGCAGGCATGCACCATCGTGCCCGGAGCGGCGCCGGATGGCGCCCCGGACCCGGCGGCGTCCGATGTGCGGCTCGCCATGGTGACGAGCCTGCGCGACGCGCTGTGCGACGACGACTGCTGCCTGGAACTGGCGCCGACCGCCGCCTTCCGCGAAATGAGCGCGCGGCTGAAGGACACCGTCTCCGACCTGCGGGCACGACTGCCCGCCGCCGCACCGGGTGCGAGCGGACGATCCCTCGCGGGCGCCGTCGACAGCATCGTCAGGCGGGTCGTCACGAAGGGGGCCGCGAGAGCCGCGCTCCCGGGCGCGAGGACCGGCGCATCGACGGGCGCATCGATCGGCGCCACCAGTCCTGCCACCGTCACGCCGACCTCCGCCGAGAAGCACACCCTCCTCGCCGCGCTGCGCATGACGCCCCGGGAGCTGCTGACGGCGCCGGCGTCCATCGTCGTGCAGGGCCTGCTGAGCCGCCTGCCGGCCGAGGGCGACGCGACCGGGCTGGACGCGAACGACCTGAACCGCGTCACCAAGCTCCTCGCCGACCAGTGGGACATCGCCTGCCCGGTCCGCGGCAGCCTGCGCCCGTCGCGCCTGCCGCGCGATCTCGTCACCGTCGCGCGGCTGCAGCGCTGGGTCTGGCCGGACTCCGCCCACGCGACGGCCCAGCACGTCGACGACGAGCGCAAGGCGTGCCAGCAGGCGGCCCGGCTCCTGCGCCTGGACTGGGAATCGCGCCGCGGATTCGACCGGGCGCTCAAGCGCTTCGCCGAACTGGGCGTGCCCTTGCCGGAGACCCCGCTGCTCTATCGCCTGGGCGTATTGAAAGCCGAAGCGTTGGCGGCGCAGCAACGGACCCGGCATGTCTCCTTCGTCGATCCGGTCGCGCGCAAGGACCCGCCTCCGGGCGCGGACGGCGCGGATCCTGCGCCGTGACGCGCATCACGGCGGACGCGGTTCGTCGTCGATGGCCTGCGGGGCCTCCCGGTCGCTGGCACACATCGTGCAATCGGTTCCGGCATCCGTCGTTCACAAGATCCCGTGGAGACCGCCATGACCTTCCTGCGCCGTTTCAACACCGGCAAGCGCCTGTCGCTGGCCTTCGGCCTGATGCTGCTGCTGATCCTCGGGGTCTCGGCGCTGGGCATCCAGGGCAGCGCCCGCGTGTTCGCCGACCTCAAGACGATCTACGAGGACCGGACCCTCCCGCTCAAGCAGATCGGCGACATCGACAGCCTGATGCTGCGCAACCGCATCCTGGTCACCGAGATGATCCGCGACCCCGCCCAGCTGTCGACGCTGGACACGCAGCTGCAGGCCAACATCGCGAGCATCACCGGCCTGTGGAAGGACTACCTGGCCACCTACCTCACCGACGAGGAGAAGCGGCTGGCGGACGCCTTCGCCGAGGTCCGCGGCAACTACGTGCGGCAGGGGCTGCTGGCGGCGCGCGACGCGCTGAAGGACGGCGACGTGGCCAAGGCACAGACGATCTACGGCGACCGCATCGTGACGCTGGGAGCGCAGGCGAAGGTCGCGATCGACGCCCTGCTGGCGCTGCAGGTGCGCGTGGGCGCCGAGTCCTTCCATGCCGCCGAATCGACCGCCGCGTCGGTGCGCGGCTGGAGCCTGGCCGCCGCGCTGGCGGCGGTGCTGGTCGCGCTGGGCGCGGGCGTCTTCACGACGCGTTCGATCACCGCGCCCATGCAGGAGGCGGTCCACTTCGCCGAGGCGGTCGCGCAGGGCGACCTGCGCAGCCGCGACGCCACGCCCGGCCAGGACGAGGCCGCGCGGCTCATCGCCGCGCTGGACGCCATGGCCGGCTCGCTGCGCGACATCGTGAGCCGCGTGCGCAACAGCAGCGAGAGCATCGCGACCGGCTCCAGCGAGATCGCCACCGGCAGCCTGGACCTCAGCCAGCGCACCGAGGAGCAGGCCAGCAACCTGCAGCAGACCGCAGCCTCGATGGAGGAGCTGTCGAGCACGGTGCAGAACAATGCGTCGACCGCCGGCCAGGCCGACGCGTTGGCGACGCGCGCGGCCGAGGCCGCGGGCCAGGGCGGCGGCGTGGTCCAGCAGGTGGTGCGGACCATGCAGGACATCAGCACCTCGTCCCGGCAGATCGCCGACATCATCGGCGTCATCGACAGCATCGCGTTCCAGACCAACATCCTGGCGCTGAACGCGGCGGTCGAGGCCGCGCGCGCCGGCGAGCAGGGCAAGGGCTTCGCGGTGGTCGCGTCGGAGGTGCGCGCACTGGCGCAGCGCTCGGCACAGGCCGCGCGCGAGATCAAGGCGCTCATCGGACGCAGCGTCGAGCAGGTGCAGTCGGGCGCCGGACTCGCCGACGACGCCGGCGCGGCGATGCAGGGCATCGTCGATCAGGTGCGCCAGGTCAGCGTGCTCATCGGCGAGATCGCCTCCGCCAGCGGCGAACAGTCTCGCGGCATCCAGCAGATCGGCCACGCGGTCACGCAGCTGGACCAGGTCACGCAGCAGAACGCCGCGCTCGTCGAGGAAAGCAGCGCGGCCGCCGACAGCCTGCAGCAGCAGGCCAAGGAACTCGCGGAGCTGGTGCGGGTGTTCCGGCTGGCATGAGCGATCGCGAGGCGCCTACCTCCGTCCCGTGTCGGCGTCCGCGCCACGCATGACCCGGCACCTGTCGTGAGATTGGTCTCGGAACGGCCCCATCCCCTTATTCCATCGCCCCCCGGACGAGGGATCCGGGTTCACCCTCGTGTTGCCGGGGCCTGAGGGCACTCCCATAATCGATTGCACCATCGCCATCGGAGTACGCCATGCTGCACGCACTGAGCCGGATGAAAATCACGACGTTGTTGCAGGTCGGATTCGCGGCGGTGCTCGCGATGGCGGCCCTCATGACCGGCGTGGGCGTGTACAAGCTGCGCGAAATGGTGAGGCTCAGCGACCAGCTCCACACGCTGGAGCAGCGCCGGCTGATGGCCACGAACTGGCGCGCCGCGACGGAGCTCAACCTCAACCGCGTGCTGGCGATGGCCAAGTCCGGCGGACACGAAGGCCTGAGCGGCTTCCTGTCCGGCGAGATGACGAAGACCACGGAGCGCATCAACGGGCTGCAGGCCAGCCTCGACCAGGCGATCGGCGATCCTGAGCAGAAGGCGCAGCTGCCGGTGATCGCCGCGGAGCGGCAACGCTACGTCGACATCCGCAAGGGCGTGATGGCCGCCATCAAGGCCGATCCGGAAGGCGGCGCGCGACAGGTCGACCAGACACTGATCCCGGCGGCGACCAGCTACCTCGCGTCGGTCGAGAAGCTGGTGACGCTGATCTCGCAGGACACCGACGCCTTCGCCGAACAGCAGCGCGCGCAGGCCGCGCAGGCGGCGACGTTGATGCTGACGCTGACGGCCCTGGCGGTGGTGCTGGGCATCTTCATCGCGTGGCGCATCACGCATTCGGTGCGGGCGCCGATGGTGCGGGCCGGCGCGGTGGCGCAGACGATCGCCAGCGGCGACCTGAGCCAGGACATCGTCGTCGACCGCAGCGACGAGATCGGCGTGCTGCTGCGCGAGTTGAGCGCGATGCAGGATTCGCTGCGGCGCATGGTGCGCCAGGTGCGGGACGGCACCGAGACCATCAACGTCGCGACGCGCGAGATCGCGACCGGCAACGAGGACCTGTCGGCGCGGACGGAGGCCACCGCCTCCAACCTGCAGGAGACGGCCTCGTCGATGGAGGAACTGACCGGCACGGTCGCCAACACGGCGAGCTCGGCGCAGCAGGCCAACGATCTGGTGAGCGCGACGCGGGTCTCGGCCTCCAAGGGCGGGGACGTCGTCGGCGAGGTGGTCGCGGTGATGCAGCAGATCGAATCGAGTTCGCGCCGCATCAACGACATCATCGGCGTCATCGACGGCATCGCGTTCCAGACCAACATCCTCGCGTTGAACGCGGCGGTGGAGGCCGCACGCGCCGGTGAGCAGGGTCGCGGTTTCGCGGTGGTGGCGGGCGAGGTGCGTGCATTGGCGCAGCGCTCGGCGGGCGCGGCCAAGGAGATCAAGGCGCTGATCGGCGAAAGCGTGCTGCGGGTGGACACCGGCACGCGGCTGGCGCAGAACGCCGGGCTGGCCATGGGAGAGATCGTCCAGGGCGTGAGGCGCGTGGCCGACATCGTCGGCGAGATCGCGACGGCGGCGGCCGAGCAGAAGGACGGCATCGGCCAGGTCAACGTCGCGGTGCAGCGCCTGGACGAGATGACGCAGCAGAACGCCGCGCTGGTCGAGGAATCGGCTGCGGCGGCGGGCAGCCTGCGCTCGCAGGCCGAGCAGCTCACGGCACTGGTGAGCACCTTCCGGCTGGCGGCTTGATCCCTCACCCACACTCTGTTGCCTTCACACAGCGCCCGTCTCCAGGCGGAATCCCCCTCCACGGGAACGTTCCTTGCCCGCTGCCCGGTTCCCGTCCGTGCAACATCGCAAGAACGACGAAGAAGGAGGAACGATGGATGCAGCCTCTCTGAAACTCGGCCTCGTCGGCAACTGCGCCGTCAGCGCACTGATCGACGACCGCGCCCGCGTCGTCTGGTGCTGCGCCCCGCGCTTCGACGGCGACCCGGTCTTCCACGCGCTGATCGACTCCCCGGAAGGCATCGGTCCCGACGGCACCTTCCAGGTCGAGCTGGAAGATTTTTCCCGCAGCGAGCAGTCCTACGACCACGGCACCGCCGTGCTGCGCACCCGCCTCTACGACACGCACGGCAACGCGATCGAAGTCACCGACTTCATGCCGCGCTTCTTCCTCAACGACCGCCCCTACCGCCCCATGATGCTGGTGCGCCGCATGCGCCCCATCCAGGGCCTGCCCCGCATCCGCGTCATCCTGCGGCCGGTCATCCAGTGGGGTTCCGCCCAGCCGGCCCGCACCCGCGGCAGCAACCACCTGCGCTTCGTCGGCCCTGAAGGCACCATCCGTCTCACCACCAACGCGCCGCTGACCTACGTCCAGGAAGAGACGTCGTTCGCGCTCGACATGCCGATGAGCTTCATCTTCGGCCCCGACGAGACGCTGGACCGATCCGTCGAGGACACCGCCCGGCTGCTGGAGGAGAAGACGATCAGCTACTGGCGCGACTGGACGCGCCGGCTCGCCATCCCGATCGAGTGGCAGGAGGCCGTGATCCGCGCCGCGATCACCCTCAAGATGTGCCTGTTCGAGGAGACCGGCGCCATCGTCGCCGCGATGACCACCAGCGTGCCCGAGGCGCCGCACACGCAGCGCAACTGGGACTACCGCTACTGCTGGCTGCGCGACGCCTTCTTCGTCGTGCGCGCGCTCAACAGCCTGTCCGAGACCGGCACGATGGAGGACTACCTCCGCTGGATGCGCAACATCATCGGCCAGTCCAAGGACGGCCACGTGCAGCCGCTCTACGGCATCGGTCTCGAGTCCAAGCTGACCGAGTACATGGTCCCGCACCTGCGCGGCTACCGGGGCATGGGCCCGGTGCGCGCGGGCAACCAGGCCTATGAGCATTTCCAGCACGACGTCTACGGCAACATCGTGCTGGGCTCGGCGCAGTCCTTCTTCGACCATCGCCTGCACCAGCGCGCGGGCATCGACGAGTTCGCGCTGCTGGAGCGCGCCGGCGAGCAGGCCTTCGCCATCCACGACAAGCCCGACGCCGGCATGTGGGAGCTGCGCACGCGGGCGCGCGTGCACACCTCGTCGGTGCTGATGAACTGGGCCGCCTGCGACCGCCTGTGCAAGATCGCGCGCGAACTCAAGCTGCCGCAGCGCGCCGCGCTGTGGGGCGAACGGGCCGCGTTGATCAAGCAGAAGATCCTCGACAACGCGTGGAGCGAGCAACGCCAGGCTTTCGTCGAGAGCTTCGGCGGCAAGGACCTCGACGCCAGCGTGCTGCTGATGACCGAGGTCGGCTTCATCGATCCGATGGATCCTCGCTTTGTGAAGACCGTCGACGCGCTGGAGGCCTCGCTCTGCGACGGCCCCTACATGCGCCGCTATGAAGCGCCCGACGACTTCGGCAAGCCCGAGACCTCCTTCAACATCTGCGCGTTCTGGCGCATCGACGCACTCGCGCGCATCGGCCGCGTCGAGCAGGCGCGGGAACTGTTCGAATCGCTGCTCGCCTCGCGCAACCACCTCGGCCTGCTCTCCGAGGACACCCACCCGGTCACCGGCGAGCTCTGGGGCAACTTCCCGCAGACCTACTCGATGGTGGGCATCATCAATTGCGCGATGCGGCTGTCGAAGCCGTGGGACTCGGAGATCTGAGGACGCCGGTCCTCAGGCCTGCACCATCCCGCCGTCGACGAACAGTTCGATGCCGGTGACGAAGGACGAAGCGTCGGAGGCGAGGTAGACCGCCGCCTTCGCGATGTCCTCCGGCTGGCCGATGCGGCCGATCGGCAGCTGCTAGGTCAGGTAGTCCAGCAGGCCCTGCTGGTCGACCGGATCGGGACCGGCCAGTTCCACCAGACCCGGCGTGTGGATCGGGCCGGGAGACAGCGTGTTGATGCGGATCGCGCGGCCTTTCAGGTCGAGGATCCAGCTGCGCGCCAGGTCGTCACCTCGGCACGCGGCTGCTGCAACGCACGACGCGGCGCGTCAGCGTGACGCCCGAGGGCGCGGCGTACTACGAGCGCGCGCGGCGCCTGATCGAGGACCTCGCGGAGATGGACGAGCTTGCCGCGCAGACCCGCGCGCAGGCGCGGGGCCGACTGCGCGTGGACATCGGCTCCGTGCTGGCCAACATGATCCTGATCCCCGCCCTGCCCGACTTCCGCGCGCGCCATCCCGAGCTGCATGTGGACCTGGGCGTCAGCGACCGACCCGTCGATCTCATCGGCGAAGGCGTCGACTGCGTGATCCGCGGCGGCGAACTGGCGGACACGACGCTGGTGGCGCGCCGTATCGCCGACCTCGACTGGGTCACCTGCGCGAGCCCGGTCTACCTGAAGGCGCGCGGCGTGCCGAAACACCCCTCCGAGCTGATCGCCCGCGCCCACGGCCCCGGGGACCGGACCCGCGTGCCGGGCCACGCGATCGCGGGCTACTTCTCGTCGTTGACGGGCCGCGCGTTTCCGCTGGAGTTCCACCGCGGCGACGAGCACCTGCAGATCGCCGGCGACACCGTGATGGCCGTCAACGAGAGCACCGCGCACCTGAGCGCGCTGCTGTCCGGCGCGGGCCTGGGCCAGACCTTCCGCTTCGCGGCGTCGCCGCACCTGGAGAGCGGCGCGCTGCGCACGGTGCTGACCGACTGGACGCGGCCGCGTCACCCGTTGCACGTCGTCTACCCGGCGTCGCGTCACCTGAGCGCGAAGCTGCGACTGTTCGTCGACTGGGTCGCGGAAGTGTTCGCGCCCTTCGACGATCGCCCGACCTCCGGGAATCTCCTCAACGAGAGGGATCGCTGAGCCGCCGTTCCCCCTTCACAATCCGGCCGCGGCGCATCAGACGCCAGGAAACGGACGGCAGGAAACAGACGGCAGGAAGGAGATGCCGGGAAAACGGACGCCGGGGAATCAAGCGGCGCCGGAGGGCGCGAGGGAGGAACGAGGATGAAGACTGCCGACTTCGAGCAGATGGTGGCCCGCCTGGAGCGGGAAAGCGAACAGGCCCCCGAGGCCTACAAGATGAAGGTGGCGCTGCTGGCGCTGGCGGGCTTCGTGCTGCTGGCGGTGCTGCTGTCCTTCGCCGGTGCGGGGCTGCTGGTGCTGGCCGGCCTGGCGTGGTGGATGATCTCCAGCGGCGGCGGGGCGTTGATCCTGCTGCTCAAGCTCGGCAAGCTGCTGATCGTGCTGGCCTTCCCGATGTGGTTCCTGCTGAAGGCCTCGTTCTCCGCGCTGTTCGTGCGGCTGCCGGCGCCGACCGGCTTGCCGGTCACGCGCGAGCAGGCGCCCGCGCTGTTCGCGGCGCTCGACGACATGCGCCGTCGGATGCGCGGTCCGCGCTTCCACCACGTGCTGCTGATCAACGAGATGAACGCCGCCGTCGTGCAGCGGCCGTTGTTCGGGCTGATCGGCTTCCCGCGCAACTACCTGCTGCTGGGCTTGCCGCTGCTGGAAGCGGCCACGCCCGACGAGGCGATGGCCGTCGTTGCGCATGAATACGGCCATCTCGCCGGTTCGCACGGCCGCTTCGGCGCCTTCATCTACCGCTTGCGCCTGTCCTGGGGAACGATCCAGGCCATCGCCGAGCACTGGAGCGGCTGGAGCGGCCGCCTGCTGCGCAAGCCGGTCGACTGGTACGCGCCCTACTTCAACGCCTACACCTTCGTGCTGGCGCGCGCCAACGAGTATCAGGCGGATGCCGCGGCTGCGGAGCTGGTCGGCCCGGCTGCCGCCGCGTCGGCCCTCAAGCGCGTGAACATCAGCGGCGGCAGCTATGACCGCTTCCTGACCGACCTGTTCAAGACGGCGCGCTCGGAGAACTCACCGCCCGAGGACCTCGCCGAGCGCTGGGCCCGCACCGCCTCCGCGCCGCAGACGCCGGCGCTGTCGAGCAAGGACCTGGACGCGGCGCTCGCGCGCGACCCCGGCGTGGCCGACACCCACCCGTCGCTGCGACAGCGCCTGCGCGCGCTGGGCCTGGCCGACACGCAACTGACGCTGCCGCCTGCCGATCTGGGGACGGAGGCGGCGTCGAACTCGGCGGCGACGGTCTGGCTCGGTGCCTCGGTGTCGACGCTGCGGCGCGAGATCCAGCAGCAATGGCGCAACGACGTCCTGCTGGGCTGGCGCGACCAGCACCGTCATTGGTCGGAGCTGCGTGAGCGCGCGAAGGTGCTGCAGGCGCTGCCCGAGCGCACCGTCGAAGAGGCGTTCGAGCTGCTTCGCCTGGACGTCCAGCTGCGCCCGGACGAGGACCATCTGCCGCAGGTCGTCGCGTTCAACGCGGCGCATCCCGACCGCGCGACGGCGCTCTACATGGAAGGCCTGCTGCGGCTCGACAAGGACGACGAATCGGGCCTGGCGCTGCTCGACCGGGCGATGAGCCTGGACGGCGACGCGATCCGCCCGGGTTGCGAGCGCGCCTATGAGTTCCTCGTTCCGCGCAAAGACCCGCGCGCCGAGGAGTACGCGGAGCGTTGGCGCCAGCGCGCCGAATGGGAAGCCTCGCGCGACCAGCAGGTCGGCCAGCTCGACGCGAAGGCCGAGGCGATGCCCAGCGGCTTCTCCGCCGAGGCGCTGACGACGCTGCGCCACCAGCTCACGGCCATGACGCCGAACATCGTCGAGGCGTGGATTGCGCGTCGACGGATCCCGGCGGATGCGGACGCGGTCGCGCTGGTCGTGGTGATCCGCTTCACGCGCTGGAGCCGTGGCGGCCGCCGCCAGGAGGCGCTGGAAACGCTGGCCGCGCAGGCGTGGCCGGCGACGGTCCATCTGATCACGGACGAGGCGCCCTACACGGGGCTGTGCAAGCGCGTCAGGGCCGCCGGCGAACGGGTGATCTGAGCCCGGCTGGCGCTCAGCGCGTCGGCGCCGGGTCTGCCGGCGCGGCGGTTGCCGCTGCGGCCGGCGCCGATGCCGGCTTCGCGCGAAGCACCCACAACACCGATGCGATCGAAAGTCCGACGATGACGACGTTGCTCATCGCGAAGAGCACCGGGGCGAGCGTCGTGAAGACCGGATCGTCACCGCGCTCGGCGAAGCGCATGGTGCCGGTGGAGATCGCCGTCGCGCCGAAGGTGAAGGCCCAGTACGACAGCGTGAACGGCTGGCGGATCCACGGCATCAGACGCAGGACCATCAGCGCCTGCACGATCGCGTAGCCCAGCAGCATGCGGGCGACGATGTCCGGCGGACCGGTGGTGACCGCCGCGTAGGCCAGCAGCGACACGGCGGGAGGCGCCATCTGGATGCCGACCGTCGGGCGCAGCGCCAGCGGAAGCGGTTCGACGGTCAGGAAGCGGCCCAGGATGATGGATTCCTGGACGATCCAGGCCAGCACGCCGGCGCCGAAGAACAGCTGGCCCCAGGTCGGCCAGCCGAGCGCCGAGATCGCGATCGCCGACACCAGGTTGGCGCCGACGGTGGGCAGGTACAGCACGGTGGTGGTGGTCTTCTCGTCGCGGCCGCCGCGCCACTGGCCGCCGTGACGCCAGAGCCCGAACAGCAGCGATGCCGTCGCGCCCGCGAGGATGATCGCCGTCCCCACGCCATGCGCATGCGGCAGCACGCCGATGCCGGCGAGCATCGTCGCCACGGGCACCAGCGCGATGAAGCAGCAGAGGATGGGATGCGCGGCCTCGGCCTTGGCCGCGTCGCGGTCGGCGATCCACTTGATCGCGAAACGCAGCAGCAGCACCGCCCACACCGTCACGGCGACCGCCATGACGGCCTCGCCGATCCAGGCGGGGAAGCCCCACAGCCGCGCCGCCACGCGCCAGCCGTTGCCCAGGCCGGTCAGGCCCAGCACCATGCTGAAGTAGGAGGCGGGGACCGCCCAACGGGATGCGTTCATCGAGGTGCTCCTGCGCACGACCACCGGGGGAGCGGTGGGACGAGCGGACTGTAGGAGTCGACCCACGCACGATCAATCGGGAGTTGTTGGAAGCTCCCTCCAAAGGCGGCGCGGAACCGACGCGGTGTGCGATCTGCGGGCGGCGGACGCTCAGAGGTCCAGCGTCAGCGCCTCGCCCGCCGTCCGCGACACGCAGACGCACATCAGACCCTGGTCCGTCTTCTGCGCGTCGGTCAGCACCTCGTCGCGATGTTCGGGCGTGCCGGCGATGACGCGCGTCGCGCAGGTGCCGCAGTTGCCGATGCGGCAGGAGGCCGGCACGCGCACGCCCTGGGCCTCCGCCGCCTCCAGGAGGCTGCGGCCGGCGGGGACGACGATGTCCTTCCCGCTGCGCACCAGGTGGACGACGAACGCGCGGTCGCCCGACCGGGCGGTCTCGGCGCCGAACTTCTCGGCATGCACGCGCGCGGACGGCACGCCCGCTGCGGCGGCGGCGATCGAGACCGCCTCGTTGAGCCGTGCCGGTCCGCACACGTAGACATGATCGGACTCACCCAGCGCGCGCACCAGCGCCGCGACGTCGAGACGATCCGCCGCGTCCTTCGCATGCAGCGTCACGCGGTCGCCGAAGGCGGCCGTCAACTCGCCGAGGAACGGCGCCTGCGCGCGGGACCGGACCGCGTAGTGCAACTGGAAGTTCTCGCCCCGCGCGGCGAGCGCATGCGCCATCGCCTTGATCGGCGTGATGCCGATGCCGCCGGCGATCAGGACGGCCTTGTGGGGCGCCTCCGCCAAGGCGAAGGCGTTGCCCGGCAGCCCGCAGTTCAGACGCACGCCGAGGGCGAAGTCCTGATGCACCGCCGCCGAACCGCCCTTGCCTTGCGGGTCGTTCAGCACGGCGATCTCGTAGGCATCGGTGCGATGCGGACTCGACGCGATCGAGTAGCTGCGCGTCGACGCCAAGCCGTCGGCCAGCCGCACGGGGACGTCCAAGTGGGCGCCCGCGACCACGGCCGGCAGCGGCGCGCCGTCGGCGGCGCGCAACTCATAGGCGCGCACGGTCGGCGTGAGCTGCCGCACGCCGCTGATCGTCAGCGCGAGCGGGCCGTCGCCGAGCACGAGCGGCTCGCGCGGCGCGGCGCTCGCGGCGAGGCTCGCCTTCGCCTCGTTCAACTGCGCCTTCAGCTTCTGCACCTGCGCGCGCAGCGGCGCCATCAGCGACCCGACCTCGGCCTCGGTGAAGCGCGGGGTGATGTGCTGCGGACAGTTCCAGTCCCAGCCCTCGATGCGGATCAGGAACGCGCGCTCGACCGTTGCGCCGTAGGCCGGGTCGCTCACCGCGGCGATCGCCGCGTCGCCCTGCGCGCTCTCGCCCGCCTCGACCAGTTCCACGCGACCGAGCAGCTTCAGCCGGCGACGGTTCGGGTAGTCGACGACGATCATCGAGATCCGGTCGTCCCGGCGCAGGTTGCCGACGCTCAGATACTGGACGTTGCCGCGGAAGTCCGCGAAGCCGAGGGTCCTCTCGTCCAGCACCTTGAGGAAGCCCTTCGGACCGCCGCGGTGCTGCACGTAGGGCCAGCCCGTCTCGCTGACGGTGGCCTGGAAGAAGTGATCGGCCTCGGCCAGGAACTGCGCCTCGCGCGGCGTCAGCGCATCGCCCCGGGCGCTCATCGTGTCGAGGAAGGCGTACTGCTCGCGACTTCCCTTCTCCGACTGGACCTCGCGGACCGTCGGCGTGAATGTGATGTCGGAATAGGCGCGTCCCATGATGAGCTCCCGATGGCGATGAGGGTGGCGATGGCGACGGCGTCGGAGGCGGCCGTCGCGGCGGCTGACGATCGAGGCAACAGGCCCGGATCAGGCGGTCGCCGGAAGTTCGAGCTTCACGTTCGGGAAGTCGATCTCGACCAGGCTGGCCTTGCCCAGGATGTTGGTCAGGAAGTTCATGCCGACGTGGGTGATGATCTCGACGATCTGCGCCTCGTCGACGCCGGCGGCGCGAAGCTCGGTCAACTCCAGCGCCGAGACCTCGCCGCGCTTGGCCATCAGGCTCTGCGCGAACTTCAGGATCGCGGCCGAGGTGTCGTCGTCGCTGGTGCCGGCGCGGGCGGCGGCGATCTCCTCGGCGGACAACCCCGTCTTGCGACCGATCGCCGTGTGCGCCGACACGCAGTACTGGCAGCCGTTCTGCTGGGCCAGCGCCAGCGCGATGCGCTCGCGGTCCAGCGGATCGAGGCTGCCGCCGTTGGCGACGCCGTACAGGCCGAGGAAGGCCTGCAGCGCCGTGGTCGAATTGGCGAAGACCTTCAGGAAGTTGGGGACCATGCCGAGCTGGCCTTGGATCGCGTCCAGCAGGACCTTCTGCTCGGGCGTGGCGGTGGACGGCTCGACGACGTGGATGCGGCTCATGGAAGTTCTCCGGTGGTTGGAAGGTGAACGCATGGTGGCCTTCATGGACCGCGGAGAGAATCGGCGCGCCGGGAAAATGACTCTTCCGGAATCAGGAAAGATATGGACAAGCTCGATGCCATGGCCATCTTCGTGGCCGTCGTCCAGGAGGGCGGGTTCTCCGCGGCGGCGCGGCGGCTGGGCGTGTCGGCGCCGGTCGTGACGCGCGCGGTGAGCGAGCTCGAGGCCGCGATGAACGTGCGGCTGCTGGTGCGCACCACCCGCGTGGTCAAGGTCACCGAGGTCGGCGAGCGCTATGCGCAGGACTGCCGGCGGGTGCTCGGCGAGCTGCAGGACATCGAGCAGGCGGCGAGCGGCTCGCACGGCGCGGTGCGCGGGAAGCTGGTCGTCAGCGCGCCGGTGATGTACGGGCGGCTGCAGCTCAACCAGGTCGTGCTGGCCTACCTCGAGCGCTATCCGGAGACCGAGGTCGAATGCCGCTTCCTGGATCGCAACGTCAACCTGCTCAACGAGGACGTCGACGTCGCCGTCCGCATCGGGGATCTGCCCGATGCATCCTTCCACGCGACGCCGCTGGCCACGGTCAGGCGCGTGGCGGTCGCGTCGCCCAAGTACCTCCAGCGGAACGGGACACCGAAGCAGCCGAAGGATCTGGAGAAACACACGCTGATCGCGGCGCTGGGCGTGGAATTCGGGGCGGAGTGGAAGTTCCGCGAGGGGTCAGGGCTTGAGGCCGCGACGATCGCCGTGCCGGTGCGCGCGCGGCTCGCCACCAACAGCAACGACCACGCGATCGCCGCCGCAGCCCAAGGCCTCGGGATCACGCGGGTGCTGTCGTACATGGTCGAGACACAGCTCGCATCGGGAGAACTGGTGGAAGTGCTCGCGAAACACGCGCCGCCGCCCGTGCCGGTGCAGGCGCTGCAGCATCAAGGGCCACGCGCGTCGCGCAAGGTGCGGGCGTTCATCGATCTGGCGGTGGAGCATCTGCGACGTTGACTGCGATCGCCAAGCGCGGGCTCTCCACGGGGCATGGGGCCTCCCTCCGGGAACCCCAAGCCCCATTCCGGCCCCAGTGAGCGACGTGGGTCGCGGGCCTGGGCCTGCGATCAGGTCAGCAGAACACGGCGGCCAATGGCCGCAAGCGGGCGCTCGACGACACGCTGCACGCCCGGCCGCAGCAGCAGCGGCTTCAGCGTCATGCGCACGGCCAATCCCATCGGCAGGTTCTTGCTGACGAGCTGGATGGCGTCCTTCGTCAGCTGCTCCGCATTGGCAATGGGCGCGGGGCCGCCGTCGGCGGCACCGGTGCGCAGACGTCCGTTCACCGCATGCCTCAGCGCAATCGACGCATCCTCCTTGCGCAGCTCCAAGGCGCGGCGCACGAGCGCGGCCAGCACCTGGCCCCGATGCAGCCCTTCGATCTCACGGTACTTGCGGAAGAAGGCGAAGAAGTTCTTGTAGTGCTGGACCTCGTCGCAGCGGATGCGCCAGAACAGGTCGCGCAGCACCGGCTCGTCGCACGCCTGATGCAGCGCCTGGTAATAGGTGGTCGTGCCCATCTCGACGATGCAGCGCGCCACCATCTCCTGGCCGCGCGTCGGTTCGAGCTCGTCCATCGTGCACAGCCGCGCGTACTCGTCGAAGAATCCGGCATACGCCGTCTCCCAGTCGAAGCCCGGCCACACGTGTCGCACATAGGCCTTGAGCGCGGCGCCGTGCTGCAGTTCCTCCGGCTCCCAGTGGTCGCGCAGCCACGCGCCGACCTCGGCATCGTCGGCGAAGTGGTCGATGAGGTTGCGCGTGTACATGTCGCTGCCGCTCTCGATGAACGAGGCGCTGCAGACCAGCAGGAAGAGCGCATCGTGCTCGCGCACGCGCTCCGGCTCGATGCGGGAGAGGTCGAGGTCGTCGAGCGACCAGCGCAGGGAAGTCGTGGGAACAACGGTCATGGCGCGAGATCCGGCAATCCGTGTGCGTGTCATTCCAACAGTCCCGGAGTCCAGGCGGCGTTAAAGCCCCGTATCGTTGTGTCAAAGGGTAGGAACTCGTGTGACGACACGGTCTGGCCTCAGAATGGGTCGGATCCACCGATCTCCGCCATGCCCAAACGCTCCTCCTCCGCCGCCCTGCGCAAGGCCTGGAACAAGGGCCTGCGCGCCGTCACGGGTCAGGTCATGCGCGCGGCGACCCAGGTCGCCCGCGACGCCGCCAAGGAAGCCATGCCCGCCCTGCAGAAGACGCCGCCGCATCCGTCGCCCGGCCTCGGCGACTGGCTGTCCGGGCTGGCGACCGCGCGCGGGGGCATGCGGCGTTTCCGGCTCTTCCGGCCTGCCGGGTTGAGCGCGAGTGATCGCCCGCCGCTGATCGTCATGCTGCACGGCTGCGGACAGGATCCGGCCGGCTTCGCTCGCAGCACGCGGATGAACCGCCTCGCGGCGCGCGAGCGTTTCCTGGTGCTCTATCCCGAGCAGAGCCGGCTTGCGAATCCGCAGCGCTGCTGGAACTGGTTCGAGACCGAGTCCGGCCGCGCGCAGGGCGAGGCCGCATTGATCCTCGCCGCCATCGATCAAGTCTGCCTGCTCCACGGCGCCGATCGCAGGCGCGTGGCCGTCGTGGGGCTCTCCGCCGGGGCAGGCATGGCGGCGCTGCTGGCGACGCTGCATCCGGAACGCTTCCAGGCCGTCGCCATGCATTCGGGCGTGCCGCCGGGCCTGGCGAGTTCCGCGACGACGGCGCTGCGTGCCATGCGCGGCAACGCCGGCGCCGCCGTCGTCGATGGCGGCACGGCATGGCCGCCGCTGCTCGTGATCCAGGGCAACAAGGACCGCGTCGTCGCAGCGTCCAATGCCTTCGAGGCGGTCCGCCAGTGGGCGCTCGCCGCGGGCGCCGCCACGGTGCACGATCGCCGGCTGCAGCGCGGCAAGCGGCTGCCGATGACGGTCGTGGAGTTCAAGCGCGGGAGCTCCGTCGCCGCGACGCTCGTCGAGATCGACGGCCTCGGGCATGCGTGGAGCGGCGGAACCGCGAAGGAGCCGTTCAGCGATCCGACCGGGCCGGACGCGACGGCGATGATCTGGCGCTTCGTCGCGAAGCGTTTCGCGACGCGGGACTGAGCGCTCAGGCTTCGAGCGCGCAGCCTGCGAGCAGGTCGCGCCATTGCTGCTGCTGTTCGGCGAATTGCAGCCAGGCCTCGTCGGCCAGCGCCTGGTGGCGATCCGCGTCGGCCGTTTCGCCGAGCATCCGGAAGGTCTGCGCGAGCCGGCTGTGCGTGATGGCGCGGTCGTCGAGCTCGCACTCGGGATCGAGTTCGATCTCCGCCTCGCGCGCCTGATGCAGCGCGTGCTCGTGCTGGCCGAGGTTGGCCCGGCACCACGCGAGATCGGACAGGAGGCTGCTGCCCAGCCGTTCCAGGCCCAGCGACATGGCCTGCGGCAGATGTTCCTCGTACAGGCGTCTGGCTTCGTCGAAGCCGCCCTGCATCGTCAGCACCTGCGCGCGCAGCACCGGCGTCAGTTCCGTCATCATCTGCGCGCCGACGGCCTCGTCGAAGTGATGCACCGAGTCCACGGAGAGCATCAGTTCGGACCCGCGCCATGTCTGGCTCGACAGGCTCTCGCGCCGCAGCTGCGAGGCGCGCATGCCGGCCATGTTGAACATCAGCGCCGACAGCGACGCATCGTCGCCCTCCACCGACGCATGGCGGCGCGCGCGGATGTACCAGCGCTGCGCGGACGCCAGGTCGCCGGCGTAGTGCCAGGCCAGGCCCATCGTGATCGCCAGGCGGGCCTGCGCGACGTTGTGCTCGGGCAGCGCTTCGCCGAGGCAGCGCCGGGCGTAGTCGACCAGCGCCACCGGGTCGTGGCGGATGAAGGCCAGCTGCGACAGCCAGGCCGATGCGAGCACCCGCACCTCGATCAACGCGGGCGAGGTGCCCGCGATCGCATGCGCGCGCTGGATGCGGTCCCAGGCCTGCTGTGCGACGAAGCCGTTGTAATAGCTCATCAGGCCTTCGGCCATGTGCAGCCAGGCCCCGATCTCCGGATGCGGATGCTGGAAGGAGAGCTGATGCAGCGCGGTCAGCGCCTCGCGCGCCTCGCCCACCGCGCCGTGACGCGCCAGCAGCATCGCGCGCTTGGCCCGCGCCGCGGCGGAGGCCATCGGCGAGGTCGCGGCGGCGATGTCCTTGTCCAGCTGCTTGAGCAGCCGGGACTTGATGACCACGGGCCCCGCGGCGGCTGAACCGGCTGAAGCGGCCGAAGCGGCCGGGCCGGCAGCAGCGGAGGAAGGCGGGGCTGAGGCGTCTTGCATGCCGGGCCTCAGCGGGTCAGCCGGTCCAGCGCTTCCTGGTACTTCGCGGACGTGTTGACGATCACGTCCTCGGGCAGCGCCGGCGGCGGCGCGACCTTGCCCCAGGGCTGGCCGTCCACCGTCGCCTGCTCCAGCCAGTCGCGCAGGAACTGCTTGTCGTAGCTCGGCGGGTTGCTGCCGACCGCGTAGCTCTCCGCCGGCCAGTAGCGCGAGGAGTCGGGCGTGAGCACCTCGTCCATCAGCGTCAGCGTGCCGTCGGCATCCAGGCCGAACTCGAACTTGGTGTCCGCGATGATGATGCCCTTGGTCAGCGCGATGTCCGCTGCGCGCTGGTAGAGCTGGATCGCGATGTCGCGCACGCGCTCGGCCAGCTCGCGGCCGATGATCTCGGCGCAGCGCTCGAAATCGATGTTCTCGTCGTGGTCGCCCATCTCCGCCTTGGTCGCGGGCGTGAAGATCGGCTGGGGCAGCTTGCTGGCGTTCTGCAGGCCGGCCGGCAGCTCGACTCCGCAGACCTTGCCGCTGGCCTTGTATTCGGACCAGCCGCTGCCGGCCAGGTAACCGCGCACCACCGCCTCGATCGGCAGCGGCTTCAGGCGCTTGACCAGCATCGCGCGGTCGCGGACCTGGGCCTTTTCCGCCTCCGTCACCACCGACAGCGGATCGTCGCCGGTCAGGTGGTTGGGGACGATGCCGTCCAGCTTGTCGAACCAGAACAGCGCCATCTTCGTCAGCAGCGCGCCCTTGCCCGGGATGGGCTCGCTCATGATGACGTCGAAGGCCGAGATGCGGTCCGACGCGATCATCAGGATGCGGTCGTCGCCGACCGCATAGTTCTCCCGCACCTTGCCGCGTGCGATGAGGGGAAGGGAGGTGATCGACGAGGTGTGCAGGGCGGTCATGGGTGTGCGGTCGGACGGAACGGCAAAGCCGGGATTCTAGAGGCGGCACAGGAAACCCCGCCGTCCCCGGCGCCCCGTCCATCCGCTTCAGGACGCTCCAGGACGCTCCGGAATGCGCCCGAACGAGTTAGAGCGACGTGAAGCCGACGTAGCGCGACACAAAGCGCGCCTTGCCCTCGCGCTCGAAGCGCGCCTCGTCCCACTCCCCGTCATCGAGCCGCGCCGCGGCCTGCGGCTTGAAGAGATAGGTCCAGGCCCGCTGCCAGCTGCCGTCGGCCAGCGTCACCAGCACCTCGTGGCGCTCGTAGTCCTCGCCCTCGAAGCGGTCCAGGCGTTCCCACGCGGACTCGGGCACGTCGAGGTAGAGCCGGCCGACGACCTGATGGCCGGTCGCCGGGATCATCCCGGGATAGTCGTGACCGCGCACCGGATGGCGCGCGTGGTCGGCCAGGGTCGCCGCGACCGGCGGCGCGGACGGCTCGGCGTCGCCGCCGCAGACGCGGGCCATGATGTCCGGCCACATCAGCGTGCCGTAGGTGAACGCATGTGCCATGAGCGGATTCCCAAAGACGAGTGCGGAGGTGAGGCGTGCCGAAATGAAAAGACCGGCGCGAGGCCGGTCCGTTCGGAGGCGTTCTGTCGCGTCCGGAGCTTACTGGACGACTTGCGCCAGTTCGCCGCGCTCATAGGCGGCAGCCACGTCGACCAGGCTGCGCGGCTTGATCTTCGGAGCCTGGCCTTCGCAGCCGAATTCCAGGTAACGCGCCTTGCACACCAGCTTGGCGGCTTCGCGGGCCGGCTTCAGCCATTCGCGGGCGTCGAACTTGTCCGGGTTCTCGAACAGGAACTTGCGCACCGCGCCGGTCATCGCCAGGCGGATGTCGGTGTCGATGTTGATCTTGCGCACGCCGTGCTTGATCGCTTCCTGGATCTCCTCGACGGGCACGCCGAAGGTTTCCTTCATCTTGCCGCCGTACTGGTTGATGATCGCCAGCAGTTCCTGCGGCACGCTCGACGAGCCGTGCATCACCAGATGGGTGTTGGGGATGCGCTTGTGGATCTCCTTGACCCGCGAGATCGCCAGGATGTCGCCCGTGGGCTTGCGCGAGAACTTGTAGGCGCCGTGGCTGGTGCCGATGGCGATGGCCAGCGCGTCCAGCTGCGTGGCCTTGACGAAGGTCGCCGCCTCTTCCGGATCGGTCAGCATCTGGCTGTGGTCCAGCTTGACGTCGGCGCCGATGCCGTCTTCCTCGCCCGCGTCGCCGGTTTCCAGGTTGCCCAGGCAGCCCAGTTCACCCTCGACGGTGACGCCGACCTTGTGCGCCATCTGCACCACGCGACGGGTCACGTCCACGTTGTAGTCGAAGCTGGACGGCGTCTTGCCGTCGTCCATCAGCGAGCCGTCCATCATCACCGAGCCGAAGCCGAGGTTGATCGCGCCTTCGCAGACCTTGGGACTGGTGCCGTGGTCCTGGTGCATCACCAGCGGGACGTGAGGATAGGCCTCGACCGCGGCCTGGATCAGGTGCTTGATGAAGGCCTCGCCCGCGTACTTCCGGGCGCCGGCGCTGGCCTGCAGGATCACGGGCGCGCCGACCTCGTCGGCGGCGGCCATCACGGCCTGCACCTGCTCCAGGTTGTTGACGTTGAACGCAGGAATGCCGTAGCCCTGTTCGGCTGCGTGATCCAGCAGTTGGCGCATCGAGACGAGTGCCATGAGAGTTCTCCGAGATAGTGAAAAATCCTGTGGCCGCCGGCGGCCGCCGAACTTCGTCGTCGACCTCGCCGTAACCGCGCCGTAACTGATCGGGATTCTAGCCAGCCCCCATGACGGCCTCTGTAACGAACAGCGGCCTCCCCCCGAACTGGTGCCATACCAGTGCGCCGCGGGCGAACAGGGGTCTGTGCGCTTGTGCGGCGGCAGATACGGACGGTAGGCTGTCGCCGGGGCGTCCCCGCCCGTCGGAGCAAGTGCCGTGCCTTGTCCCGCCGCCGGCGGCGAGGACCGCCCGCGCGACCGCCGCTTCCAGGAATTTCATGACCCGTCTCGCGATCGATCAGCTCTCGCTCTGGATCACCGCCGCCGCCAACGAGCATTCGCTCGACCTGCCCGCCTTCGTCGAGGAACGCACCGGCGCCAGCCACCGCGCCACGCTGAACGCCCTGCGCCGGCTCGTCGACGCGCAATGGCTGACGCGCTCCGGCACCGCCCGGCGGCCGGTCTTCGGCCCGGGCGCGCTGCGCCAGGTGGCGCGCAGCTACACGCTGCACGGGCTGATGGAGGACGTCGTCTGGCAGCGTGACTACGCGCCCCACTTCTCGCTGCCGCGCCACGTCGCGCGGATGATCCAGCACGGCTTCACCGAGCTGGTGAACAACGCCATCGACCACAGCGGCGGCACCAGCGTCACCGTGTCGCTGCGCCAGACGCCCACCCACGCGCAGCTGCTGGTGTCGGACGACGGCTGCGGCGTGTTCGACAAGATCCGCGACACCTACGAACTGACCGACGCGCGCCACGCGATGCTGGAGCTCAGCAAGGGCCGGCTGACGACGCAGCCGCAGGCACACACCGGGCGCGGGCTGTTCTTCAGCTCGCAGCTGGCGGACGTCTTCGACATCCACGCCAACGGCAAGGCGTTCCAGCGCCGCGCCTGGGAGGGCAACGCCTGGAAGGACGGCAAGGGCCTGCCGCGCCAGGGCAGCTCGATCTACATGGCGATGTCGCTGGAGAGCAAGCGCACGCTGGAGCAGGTGCTCGAACAGTGGAGCGTCGACGGCACCGGCATCGCCTTCGACCAGACGCGAGTGATGCTCAACCTGGTGGTGGTCGCGGGGCAGATGCTGGACTCGCGCGCGCAGGCGCGTCGCGTCGCGGCCCGGCTGCCGCAGTTCAAGCGGGCGGAGGTCGACTTCGACGGTGTCACCGACGTCGGGCACGCGTTCGCGGATGAGCTGTTCCGCGTGTTCGCGAGGGCGCACCAGGAAGTGGAGCTGGTGCCCCTGAACATGACGCCGCGCATCGCCGCCTTGGTGCAGGCGGCGCGCAACGGCTGAGGTCGGCGGGGTCGACCCGTCAGCCGACGCGGCAGACCTTCAGCATGTTGGTGCCGCCCGGGTAGCCCATCGGCTCGCCGCAGGTGATCGCGTAGGTGTCGCCCGGCATCAGCACGCCGCGCTCGATCAGCAGATCCTCGGCCGCCTTCAGCGCCTCGTCGCGGTCGTTGAAGTTGGGCATCAGCAGCGGCGTGACGTTGCGGTACAGCGCCAGCTTGCGCTGCGTCAGCACCTGCGAGGTCAGCGCAAAGATCGGCACGTGGATGCGGTGGCGGCTCATCCACAGCGCGGTGGAGCCGGACTCCGTCAGCGCCACGATCGCCTTGCAGCCCAGGTGATGCGCGGTGAACAGCGCGCCCATCGCGATCGACTGGTCGATGCGGCCGAACTGGCGATTGGCGAAGTCGGTGTCCAGCGTCACGAACTCGGCGTTTTCCGCTTCCAGCGCGATCGCGGCCATCTGCTGGATGGTCTCGATCGGGAAACGGCCGGCGGCGGTCTCGGCGCTCAGCATCACGGCGTCGGTGCCGTCGAGCACGGCGTTGGCGACGTCGGAGACCTCGGCGCGGGTCGGCACCGGGTTCACGATCATCGACTCCATCATCTGCGTGGCGGTGATGCAGACCTTGTCGAGCTCCAGCGCCATCTTGATCATGCGCTTCTGCAGCGCGGGCACGGCGGCGTTGCCCACTTCCACGGCCAGGTCGCCGCGGGCGACCATGATGCCGTCGGAGGCCTTCAGGATTGCCTCCAGGTGCGGGATCGCCTCATAACGCTCGATCTTGGCGATCATTCCCGGCTTGTGGCGATAGGGCTCGCCGGCCACGTTGGCCAGTTGGCGGGCCATCTCCATGTCGGTGGCGTTCTTCGGGAAGCTCACCGCCAGGTACTCGCACTGGAAGGACATTGCGGTCTTGATGTCCTCCATGTCCTTGCCGGTCAGCGCGGGCGCGGTCAGACCGCCGCCCTGCTTGTTGATGCCCTTGTTGTTGGACAGCTCGCCGCCCTGCTTCACGATGGTGTGCACCTGCGAGCCGCGCACCGCCTCGACGGTCAGCACCAGCAGGCCGTCATTGAGCAGCAGCGTATCGCCGGGCTTCACGTCGCGCGGCAGTTCCTTGTAGTCCAGGCCCACGACCATCTCGTTGCCCGGCTCGGTGCGGTCCGCGTCCAGCACGAAGGGCGTGCCGTTCACCAGTTCGATCTTGCCGTTCTCGAACTTGCCGACGCGGATCTTCGGGCCTTGGAGGTCGGCCATGATGGCGACCTGACGGCCGGCGCGGGCGGCCACCTCGCGCACCATGCGGGCGCGATCGATGTGGTCCTGCGCCTTGCCGTGCGAGAAGTTCAGCCGCACCACGTCGACGCCGGCCTGGATCATTTTTTCCAGCACCTCGGGGGACGACGAGGCGGGACCGAGGGTGGCGACGATCTTGGTGGCACGGGACATGTCTTGTCTCTGTCTGAAATTTAGTTACAGCGACCGATTATGAGCCGCCAAAACGACATCGGACGAGTTTCCACGAGTTACGACCCAGTTTCCAACGTCGCAAACCTCGCGCTCTCTGATCGACCCGACCGGGGTCCCCTTCGCGCAACTCAAGGAGGGAATTCGCTTGCCGGCAGGCAAGCGAAGGAGGGAGATGGCGCGACGGGGACCCCGGTCGGGTTGATCTTGCTCAGGCCTTGGCGGCTTTCACGTCCGCGACGGCGAGTGCTGTCATGTTGACGATGCGGCGCACGGTGGCTGACGGGGTCAGGATGTGCACGGGGCGCTTGGCGCCCAGCAGGATCGGGCCCACGGTGACGCCCTGACCGCCAACGACCTTCAGCACATTGAAAAGAATGTTCGCGGCGTCCAGCGTCGGCAACACCAGCAGGTTGGCGGCACCGGACAGGGTCGACTCCGGCAGGAAGTTGTTGCGGACGTCCTCGGACAGCGCCGCGTCGCCATGCATCTCGCCGTCGCATTCGATGTTCGGATACGCGGCAGCGAACAGGTCACGGGCGCGGCGCATCTTCACCGCCGACGCGCGCTTGCTGCTGCCGAACATCGAGTGCGACAGGAAGGCCACCTTCGGCGGCAGGCCGAAGCGCTGCAGTTCCTCGGCGGCCTGCCAGGCGATGTCGGCGAGCTGTTCGGCGGTCGGGTCTTCATTGACGAAGGTGTCGGCGATGAAGAGCGTGCGCTGCTCCAGCATCAGCGCGTTCATCGTCGCGAAGTTGGACACCTCCGGCTTCAGGCCGATCAGGTTCTGGATGTGTTCCAGATGCGAGTCGAAACGTCCGACCGTGCCGCAGATCATCGCGTCGGCGTCGCCGAGCTGGATCGCGAGCGCGCCGATCGTCGTGTTGGAGCGCCGCACGGCCGACTTGGACATCTCCGGCGTGAAGCCGTTGCGACCCATGACCTGATGGTACGCCTCCCAGTACTGGCGGAAGCGGTGGTCGTTCTCGGGGTCGATGACGAGGGCGTCCTCGCCCAGCTTGATGCGCAGGCCGGCGCGCTTCAGGCGCATCGCGATGACGTCGGGGCGGCCGATCAGCGTCGGCTTGGCCAGGCCCTCGTCGAGCGCCACCTGCACCGCGCGCAGCACGCGCTCATCCTCGCCTTCCGCGTAGATGACGCGGGCCGGATGGGCCTTCGCCTCGGCGAAGACCGGGCGCATGAACATGCCGGTCTGGTAGACGAAACGCGACAGCTGCTCGCGGTAGGCCGCCATGTCCTGGATCGGACGCGTGGCGACACCGGACTCCTCGGCGGCCTTGGCCACGGCCGGCGCGATGCGCAGGATCAGGCGGCTGTCGAAGGGCTTGGGGATGATGTAGTCGGGACCGAAGGCCAGGTCCTGCCCCGCGTAGGCGGCTGCCACTTCCGGCGGCGTCTCGGCCTTGGCCAGCTCGGCGATCTCGCGCACGCAGGCGAGCTTCATCGCCTCGGTGATCTTGGTCGCGCCGCAGTCCAGCGCGCCGCGGAAGATGTAGGGGAAGCACAGGACGTTGTTGACCTGGTTCGGATAGTCAGAGCGCCCCGTCGCCACGATGCAGTCGGGACGCGCTTCCTTCGCGAGCTCGGGACGGATTTCCGGCTCCGGATTGGCCAGCGCCAGGATGATGGGCTGGCGGGCCATGGTCTTGACCATCTCGGCGGTCAGCACGCCGGCGGCCGAGCAGCCCAGGAACACGTCCGCGTCCTTGACCACGTCGGCCAGCGTGCGCGCCGAGGTGATCTGGCAGTAACGGCGCTTGGACTCGTCGAGCTTGCCGGCGTCGGCGCGCTCGCTCTGGATCACGCCCTTGGAGTCGACGGCGAAGACGTTCTCGCGCTTCACGCCCAGGCCGACCATCACGTCCAGGCAGGCGATGGCCGCCGCGCCGGCGCCGGACACGGCCACCTTCACCGAGCCGATGTCCTTGCCCACGAGCTCCAGGCCGTTCAGCAGCGCCGCGCTCGAGATGATGGCGGTGCCGTGCTGGTCGTCGTGGAAGACGGGAATGTTCATGCGGGCGCTGAGCTGCTTCTCGATGTAGAAGCACTCGGGCGCCTTGATGTCCTCGAGGTTGACACCGCCCAGCGTGGGCTCCATCGCCGCGATGATCTCGACCAGCTTGTCGGGATCGCGCTCGGCCAGCTCGATGTCGAAGACGTCGATGCCGGCGAATTTCTTGAACAGGCAGCCCTTGCCTTCCATCACCGGCTTGGCGGCCAGCGGACCGATGTCGCCCAGGCCCAGCACGGCGGTGCCGTTGGTGATGACGCCGACCAGGTTGCCGCGCGAGGTGAAATCGGCGGCCAGCGACGGGTCGCGCTCGATGTCCAGGCAGGGATAGGCGACGCCCGGCGAATAGGCCAGCGACAGGTCGCGCTGGTTGGCGAGCGGCTTGGTCGGCGTGACGGCGATCTTGCCGCGCGTCGGGAAGCGGTGGTAGTCCCGCGCCGCCTCGCGCAGGGCGGCCTCGGCCGGGCTCAGGTCGAGGTCGTCGTTCTTGTCGGTCATGCAAATCTCCGTCGAGGGGCGCAAAGCTTAATCCTCCGGCTCCGGCGATGCGATGACTTCAGCTTTAACTCCCATGCAAAGATGGCAATCGCCGATGCGCGCCGTGGCGTGCGCATCGGGATTTGCCCGCAAGTGGAAGCATCCTTCCGGGATCCGCCCGCAAGTGAGGGGACCAGCGCCTCGATCACGGCGTGCGAAGGACGTGCTCATTAGAATTCGCGCCGCTGTCGTTTACCTCTTTCGAGCCTCCGCCGTGTCCACCCTCCCGACTTCGCAGCGCCGTGCGCTACTTCGCCTGACCGCCGCCCTGCCGGTCACCCTCGCCCTCGGCGCCCCGCGGGCCCTGTTCGCGCAGACTGCCGCGCTGGTCGGGGCGGGAGCCTCGTTCCCCTCGCTGGTCTACGGCCGCTGGGCCACGGCCTATGAGAAGACCAAGGGTCAGGCCGTGAGCTACAAGCCGACGGGCTCCGGCGACGGCGTCAAGCAGATCACCGCGCGCGGTGTCGCCTTCGGCGGCAGCGACTCGCCGCTGGCCGCGGAGGAGCTGGTCAAGCGCAAGCTCGTCCAGATCCCGATGCTGGTCGGCGGCATCGTGCCGGTGGTCAACCTGCCGGGCGTGCCGGAAGGTCGCCTGCAGTTGACGGGCGACCTGCTCGCCGAGCTGATGATGGGGCGCGTCGCGAAGTGGAACGACGGCCGCATCGCCGCGCTCAATCCCGGTGTCGCGCTGCCGGCGCTGCCGGTGAAGCGCATCGTCCGGGCGGACAAGTCCGGAACGACCGAGGGCTTCACGAAGTATCTGAGCGCGGTGTCGCCGGCTTTCGCGAAGGAGGTGGGCGCGAATGCGCAGCCGAAATGGCCCGGCGAGGTCGAAGCCGCCGAGGGCAACGACGGCGTGGCCAAGGCGCTGAAAGCCGCGGCCGGCACCATCACGTATGTGAGCTACGACCGCGTGCAGCGCGACAAGCTCAACGGCGTGCGCCTGCGCAATGCCGCGGGCCAGTGGGTGGCAGCGGGCGAGACCGGCTTCAAGTCCGCGATCGCCAACAGCGACCTCTCGCGCAAGGGCGACGACCTGGCCTCGCTGATGGACCGCGACGGCGCGGAAAGCTGGCCCATCACGATGACCAGCTTCATCCTGATCGACGCCTCGCCCGCGACCGGCGTCGGTGCGGCGCCGGTGATGAGCTTCCTGTACTGGTGCTTCATGCACGGCGACGACCTGACGCGCGGCACCGGCTTCGCGCCGCTGCCCGTCGCGCTGCAGTCCAAGCTGGCCGCCCGCTTCGCGGCTGTGAAGCCGGCCGACGGGAAGCTGCCGGCCTACCTGGGGATCTGAAGCTTCAGGTCTTCATCCCTTCAGGCGCGGCGTCGCATCGACGCGCGCCTGCAGCTCTGGCGGCAACCCCTCGGTCATGTAGCTGAAGCGTGGCATCCAGTCGCGCTCCGCTGGCAGTACGAGCCTCATCGTCAAGGCCAACGTCGTCGCCACCTGCTCCAGGGTGAGCTTCATCGCGATCATCCGTTCCGGATCGACACGCAGCACGACGGCCACCGTCGGCGGCTCCACCGGTACGTCGAAGAGCCAAGCCTGCACGATGGCCGCATTGACCGACACCGCCCGGCGGAGCGCCTCGACCTGCGACGGCTCGAGCTCGCAAGGCTGAATCCTTCCGTGCTCGATCGCCTCTTGGGCTGCGGCTTGCCGACGATGAAGACGACGCCAGGCCGCCTCGTCCGACGATGCCGGCAACTCAGGCAACTCAGGCAACACGCGCGGGGCGCCCGCGTCGAGGCTGCGCAGCGCCTCGTGCGCCATCGTCCACATCAGGCGTTCGGCGGCACCGGCCCACGGTCCCTGGGCCTGGCAAAGCTCCGGCCAGGCTGCTTCCAGCCACTGGGCGGCGGCGCTCTCTTCCCAGGCGGGTGGGCGCAGATCGAGCGATTCCCCGACCACGCCGAGCGCCTCCATCCGCTGGCGGTGCGGCGGATGACTTCCTCGCGGCTGGCGGTGGCGCAGTGCTTCAGTGATTTCTTCCGGTGTCGGCGGGCGCTCGACCAGTTCCTTGACCGGCTCGTCGGCCCATTGCGCGGGCGGCTCGCCGCTGGCGCGCAGCGCCTCCATGTCCAGCGAGGTGGAGGCACCGCCTTGCCGCATGAGGGCGATCTCGATCAACAGCAGCGCATGCGCCAACGCCTCCGGTGACGCCCACTTCGCGGCCAGCGCGTCGGCCTCGAACTCGCAGCGTCGCGAATGCGCCTCGGAAGCGCGGTTGAACCACGGGAGAAAGAGCTCCGCGAAATTCGCGCCAGCGCGATCCCACGGGCTGCTGTCTTCCTCATCCTCCCGAACGCTGGCCGCCCAGGCGGTCCAGGCCGCCCGCGTGCGATAGAGCCAATGTCCGAGCCGCCCATGCCGGCGCGAGAAGTGCCCCAGCTCATGCGCGATGGCCGCCTCCGCCGCCGCAGTGTCCAGCAGGCGCAGCAGCGGCAGGCCGAGGATCAGCACCCGCCGGGTCGGCCGCAGCGAGACACCGCGATTTTCTTCGAGCGCCCCGGCGTTGATGCTGTCGTCGATCGCGATCGCATGCAGGCGCGGAGCCCCGATGACATCGGTCATCTCGTCGACGCGGGCGTAGAGCCGCGGCGCCTGCTCGCGGGTCAGCCGTTGCGGCGCTCCGTGCCAGCTCGGCTGCGCCAGCCAGGCCATCAGCAGGAAGGCCAGGACACCGGCACCCCAGAAGAGCCAGTTGTCGAACACGGCGGCCGGCGCCACGGTCACCAGCGCCGCCGGCACCAGCAGCATCAGCTGGTGGAAGAACGACGCCGCCAGCGCGACCAGCGCCAGCCAGACGGGCGCGATGCCCGTCTCCGTGCCCTTCGGTTTCAACCCTGCGCGCGCTTGGCCAGGATCTCGAACGCCGGCAGGGTCTTGCCTTCCAGCACTTCGAGGAAGGCGCCGCCGCCGGTGGAGATGTAGCCCACCTGGTCTTCAATGCCGTATTTGGCGATCGCCGCCAGCGTGTCGCCGCCGCCGGCGATCGAGAACGCTTCGGACTCGGCGATGGCACGCGCGATGGTCTCGGTACCGTGGGCGAAGGCGTCGAACTCGAACACGCCGACCGGACCGTTCCACACGATCGTGCCGGCCGCCTTCAGCTGCTCGGCCAGCAGGGCCGCGGTCTTCGGACCGATGTCCAGGATCAGGTCGTCATCCGCCACTTCGGTCGCGGCCTTGACCGTGGCTGGCGCATCGGCGGCGAAGGTCTTGGCCGTCACCACGTCCACCGGGATCGGCACCGCGGCGCCACGTGCCTTCATGGCCTCGATGACGGCCTTGGCTTCGCCGACCAGGTCGGGCTCTGCCAGCGACTTGCCGATCTTCAGACCAGCCGCCAGCAGGAAGGTGTTGGCGATGCCGCCGCCGACGATCAGACCGTCGACGTTGGCCGACAGCGACTTCAGGATGGTCAGCTTGGTCGAGACCTTGGAGCCCGCCACGATCGCCACCAGCGGACGTTTCGGATTGGCCAGCGCCTTGGTGATGGCGTCGATCTCGGCGGCCAGCAACGGGCCGGCGCAGGCGATCTTCGCGAACTGCGCGATGCCATAGGTCGAGGCCTCCGCGCGGTGCGCGGTGCCGAAGGCGTCGTGGACGAAGATGTCGCACAGCGCGGCCATCTTCTTCGACAACTCTTCGCTGTTCTTCTTCTCGCCCTTGTTGACGCGGCAGTTCTCGAGCAGCACGACCTGGCCCGGCTTCACGTCGACGCCGTCGACCCAGTTCGCGACCAGCGGCACGTCGCGGCCGAGCAGCTCGCCCAGGCGCCTGGCGACCGGCGCCAGCGAGTCCTCCGGCTTGAATTCACCCTCGGTCGGGCGGCCCAGATGGGAAGTGACCATCACCGCGGCACCGGCCTTCAGCGCCATCTCGATCGCGGGGATCGACGCGCGGACGCGGGTGTCCTCGGTGATCTGGCCGGCGTCGTTCAGCGGCACGTTCAGGTCGGCGCGGATGAAGACGCGCTGGTCGGCCACCTTGCCGGCGGCGATCAGATCGGCGAAACGCAAGACGTTCATGATGAGCTTCGAGTAGTTGGAAAGCGGTGCGCCGGAGGCCCGGCAAATCGGGCCGCAGCTTAACAGCCGCGTGACGGCCGCCCGCTCACCAGCCCAGCCCGATCCTCAGCACCAGCATCACCGCGGTGCCGCTGACGATGGTCCCGAGGATGCCGCGCTTCCAGAAGAAGTAAGCCGTGCCGACGGCCGCCGCGTAGAGCCGCGCGTCCTTCCAGGTGTGGATCAGCTCGCCGTTCGTCATGACGATCTCCGGCACGATCACCGCTGCGAGCGCCGCCAGGGGCGCGTAGCGCAGGCCGTCGCGAACCCATTGCGGCAGCGGTATCTCGCGGTCCGGGATCATGAAGAAGCTGCGCGTGACCATCGTGATCACCGCCATGCCGAGGATGCCGAGCACCGCTTCCCACACGCTCATGCGGACCTCCCGGAGGACGGGCCGGACGAACCGGACGACCCCGAAGTCGGTGACGCCGGCGGCTGCCACTTCTCCATCAGGAGCCCCACGGCGACCGCCGCGGCGATCGCCACCAGGATGTTGAGACGCAGCGGCAGCGCATAGGCCGCCACTGCCGCGCAGCCGGCCACGACGGCGGAGATCCAGGTGTTGCGGTCCTTGAGCAGCGAGTAGCTCAGTCCCAGCAGCGCCAGCACGCCGGCGAAACCCAGGCCCCAGTTCGTCGGGATGCGGTCGGCGAGCAGGATGCCGGCGATGGCCGGGATCTGCCACGCGAACCAGTTGGTCGCCACGCCGCCCCAGAAGTAGGGAAGCTGGTTGTCCGGATCCGGCTTCAGCTCGGGGAAGCGCTTGAGAAAGGCGACGTAGTTGAGGTCGGCCGCGAAGTAGCCGATGACCAGCCGCTGCACGCGCGGCAGCGGCTCGAAGTACAGCCGCCACTGGGCGCTGAAGATCACGAAGCGCAGGTTGACGCAGAAGGCCGTGGCCCACAGCACCCACAGCGGGGCGCCGCTGGCCAGCAGCGGCAGCGCGGCCAGCTGCGAACTGCCGGCGAAGACCACCAGGCTCATCAGCAGCGACAGGCCCACGCCCAGGCCGCTCTTGACCATGGCCACGCCGGTCACCAGCCCCCAGGCCGAGATGCCCAGCGTGATGCCCAGCATCTCCTTCGAGCCGCGCTTGAATTCAGGGTGGCGCACCAGCGCCGAGAGTCCTTCCGCCATGAGCGCGATTGTCGTCTGCGCGCTGCACCAGCGAATCGCCCCTCGCCCGCCGTCGCGGTGAGGGGCGTCCACACAGCGCCCAGCGTACCGGCGTGCCCGGAGCGTCCGGAGGCGTTGCCTCAGGTCCTCACTTCAGCTTGCGCACCGAACCCGACCCGGCGTTGGACATGCTGATCTCGGGGCTGCCGACGTAACCGACGTCGCCGGAACCGGCGATGCGCACGTCCAGCTTGCGGGTCGGGGCGACGGTGACATCGCCGCTGCCGGAGATGCTCACCTTGGCGTCGTCGACCACCAGTTCGCGGGTCTTGACGTCGCCGCTGCCGGCCACCGTCACCGACAGGGCGTTGGCCTTGCCGTTGAACACCATGTCGCCGCTGCCGGCGACGCGCAGCGTCACGTGGTCGGCCTCCAGGCCCTGCACGCGCAGGTCGCCGCTGCCGGCGATGCTGGCGTCCAGGTTGCCGGTCTTCATCGGCTCGACGCGGATGTCACCCGAGCCCGAGATCGACAGCCCTCTCAACTGGCGCATGTCCAGCGTGATGGTCGGCGTGCCCCGGGCGTTCAGGCTGTAACCGCGCTTGGGCGTGATCTCCAGCGTCCGGCCCTTGCTGCCGTCGACGACCTTGGTCTCGATGTAGCTGAACAGGTTGCGGTCGGTCTTGACCTCGACCTTGTCGGACGATCCCTGGCGCACGTAGACCTTGAAGTCCCCCGACAGCGAGACCGCGTCGAACGCCCCGACGTCGCGCGCGTCGGCGGCGACCTCGCCGTTGCCTTCGATGCGCTGCGAGCTGCCGAAGCTCAGCGACCAGGCGTGCGCGGTGCCGACGGCGCCCACGGACGCCAGGCTCAGCGCGGTGATGGCAAACAGGCGGCGGGTGGCGCGGAAGGACGTTGTGGTCATGAGCGATCTCCTGATCTTTCGGATGATCGTATCTTCGTCGCGACGCGCCCGCCCCGCGAGCGGGCGATGACGAACTGCACCATCCACGGGATCAGTTGCAGGGCAGACCGACACGCCGGACGCCCGGCGGTCGCTCAATGCCCGCCCTTGCCCTTGTCCGAGGTCTTGTCCGAGGTCTTGTCCGAGGTCTTGTCCGAGGTCTTCTCGGCCGGCTTGTCATCGGCCCGCTCGCCGACCTTGCCCGTGGCCGAACGCGGCGATTCCTCTTCGTCGTCCGACGCGGCGGCGGGACGGCTGGCCTGCGGGTTCGCGACCTGCGGACGGGTGCCTTCGAGCTTGTTCTCCCGCATGTACTCGTCCATCTCGCGCCAGCCGTCGTACACCGCGGCCTTCTGGGCCTTGGGGTTCAGGGCGTAGCAGTCCTCGATGGCGCGCAGCGCGTTGCGGCAGGCGCCGCCGATGGCCTTGCCCTCGGCCTGTTTGGCCGCGGCGACCTTGGCGGGATCCTCGATGCCGAGCTGATCGCAGCCGGTCAGCAGCGCGGCGGCGCCGAGCAGCGCCGCCGGGACGGTCAGGGAACGGAAAGAGGCGGTCATGCTGTCCTTTTCGGCCGCCGGGGACTGGCGCCTGAACGGGGCGCACCGGCGGTACCGGGCCATTGTGCCGTCGACCCGGTCAGCCCCGATCCAATGAAAAACACCGCCAGGAGGCGGTGTTTCGGCAGTCCAGGACGTTCCGCGCGGTTCAGCGGCGGACCATCGTCATCAGGCGCTCGACGCGCTCCTCGGTCGGCGGGTGGGTGCTGAACAGCCCGCGGAGGCCGCCGCCCGACAGCGGATTCATGATCATCATCTGCGCCGTCTCGGGATGGCGCTCGGTGGTCTCCAGCGGGATGCCCTGGGCATAACGATGGATCTTGTCCAGCGCGGACGCCAGCGCCTGCGGGTCGCCGGAGATCTCGGCGCCGCCGCGGTCCGCTTCAAACTCTCGGGCACGGCTGATCGCCATCTGGATCAGCGAGGCCGCGATCGGTGCCAGGATCGCCACCAGCAGGCCGACGATCGGATTGGCCGGACGACCCTCGCTGTCGCGCGGGCTGAAGAACATCGCGAAGTTGGCCAGCATCGAGATCGCGCCGGCCATCGTCGCGCTGACCGTCGAGATCAGGATGTCGCGGTGCTTCACGTGGGCCAGTTCATGCGCCATCACGCCGCGCAGTTCGCGCTCGGACAGCACCCGCATGATGCCGGTCGTGGCCGCGACGGCGGCATGCTCCGGATTGCGGCCGGTGGCGAACGCATTGGGCGCGTTCTCCTCGATCAGGTAGACCTTGGGCATGGGCAGCTGGGCGCGTTCGGCCAGCTCCTTGACCATGTTGTAGAACTGCGGCGCGCTGCGCTCGTCGACTTCCTGGGCGTTGTACATCTTCAGCACCAGCTTGTCGGAGAACCAGTAGCTGAAGAAATTCATCCCCACCGCGACGACCAGCGCGATCAGCATGCCCGTCTGGCCACCCAGCAGGGAGCCGATCGCCATGAACAGCGCGGTGATGGCGGCCATCAGGATGGCGGTCTTCATCAGGTTGAACATTGCAATCACTCCTCGAAAACAGCGGCCGGAGCCGCGAACGGAAATCACTGGGACGGTACACCGTCCCGATGTCCCATGTGACGGCAAGGAGGCAAGCTTCAAGCCGGCACCGGGCCGGTTTGTCCGACGGTTCAGCCAGGGTTAAGCGAACCGCGCACCGACCTGGAGCGGCCGGGCCTGCAGGAAGGCCGCCGCGGGCAGTCGCTTGCCGCCGGCGCGCTGGAGCTCGGTCAGCCGGACGCTGCCGGCGCCGCAGGCGACGACCGGACCTTCGGGCGAGACCGCCAGCACCTGGCCGGGCTCGCCAAGCGTGCCGTCGACCTCGACGAGCTCGGCGCGCCAGACCTTCACGGCCTCGCCGTCCAGCTGCGCGACGCCGCCGGGGAAAGGATCGAACGCCCGCAGCCGGCGCGTGATCTGCGCGGCGGCGTCGTTCCAAAGGATCTGGCTTTCGGCCTTCTCGATCTTGTGGGCGTAGGTGACGCCCGCCTCGGGCTGCTTCACCGGATGGAAACCGCCGCACGCGGCCAGTGCCAGCGCCTCGACGATCAGCCGGCCGCCGAGAGTCGCCAGCTTGTCGTGCAGGCTCGCGGTCGTGTCCGCCGCAGCGATCGGCAGACGTTCCAGCAGCAGCATGTCGCCGGTGTCCAGGCCCTCGTCCATCTGCATGATGGTGATGCCGGTCTCGGCGTCGCCGGCCTCGATGGCGCGGTGGATAGGCGCCGCGCCGCGCCAGCGCGGCAGGATGGAGCCGTGGATGTTCAGGCATCCCAGCCGCGGCAGGTCCAGCACCCACTTCGGCAGGATCAGGCCGTAGGCGGCGACGATGAGCACGTCCGGACGCGCGGCCAGCAGCGCCTGCCGGCCGGCCTCTGCTTCGTCGGGGAACTTGCCGTCCAGCCGCAGGCTGCGCGGTTGCGCCACGTCGATGCCGCGCGCCACGGCGAGCTGCTTCACCGGCGACGCCTGCAGCTTCATGCCGCGGCCGGCGGGCCGGTCCGGCTGGCTCAGCACCAGCGCAACCTCGAAGCCGGCGTCCAGCAGCGCCTGCAGCGCCACGGCGGCGAACTCCGGCGTGCCCGCGAAGGCGACGCGCAGACCCGCGTTCGGATCGGCGGCCATCAGTGCTTCGCGTCCTCGCGGGCCTTCTTCACCAGCTTGGTCTTGATGCGTTCGCGCTTGAGCGGGCTCAGGTATTCCACGAACACCTTGCCGGCGAGGTGGTCCATCTCATGCTGCACGCAGACGGCCAGCAGGCCCTCGGCGTCGAACTGGAAGGTGTGGCCGTCCCGGTCCAGCGCCTGCACGGTGACCTTCTTGTGACGCATGACCTTGTCGTAGATGGTCGGCACGGAGAGGCAACCCTCCTCGCCTTCCATCATCTCCTCGCTGCGCGCGACGAGCTCCGGATTGATCAGCACCAGCGGCTGGTTGCGCTCCTCGGAGACGTCCATCACCAGCAGGCGTTCGTGCACATCCACCTGGGTGGCGGCCAGGCCCACGCCGTCGGCGTCGTACATCGTCTCCAGCATGTCGTCGGCCAGCCGGCGCAGGCGGTCGTCGACCGCGGCGATGGGTTTGGCCACCGTGTGCAGACGCGGATCGGGGTATCGAAGAATGGAAAGTTTCGCCATGGTGAGGACGCGGGGCGCGGTGCGCGGCTGTGGACAGCACACAACGCCGGTTTGTAAGGGCTTGCAAGGGAGGGCGGGCGGGTTCATTGCCGGGCCCCCTGAACCGGGGCAGAATCGACGGCAGCGAGACGGTTGATTTTCGCCGATTTGGCGGTCAGTCTGGCCCTCGTCACAAAAGCGCCATTGGCCACGAGGGGCCTTCGATCTCGGCGCGCGGAGAACAAGTAATGACGCAAAGGCGGCCGCTGGGCTTGACGATGATTTCTGCAGCCCTGCTGGCGGGCACCTTTGCCGCCGCGCCGTCGTTCGCGGCGGGGGACTTTCCCATCACCCAAGGACAGCGCCAGACGGCGCAGCAGGTCGCACAGGCCGGCGTGCCCCTGTCGGAGCTGGCGCCCAACGCCCCCGACACGTACACCGTCAAGACGGGCGACACGCTGTGGGCCATCTCGGGCATCTTCCTGAAGAGCCCGTGGCGCTGGCCCGAGCTCTGGGGCATGAACACCGACCAGATCCGCAACCCCCACCTGATCTACCCCGGTCAGGTGCTGATGCTGATCAAGTCCGACGGCCGCGCCCGACTCCAGCTGGGCCGCGACGTGGGCGCCGGCGGACCGGGCGGCACCGTCAAGCTGTCGCCGCGCGTGCGCGCCGAGTCGCTGTACGACGGCTCCATCGCCGCGATCCCGCAGCACCTGATCGAGCCCTTCCTGAATGAGGCAGTGGTCCTGAACGGCAATGAGCTGGCCAGCTCGCCGCGCATCGTCTCGGCGCAGGAAGCCCGCGTCTGGATGACCAAGGGCGATCTGGCCTACGCCCGCGGCAACATGCCGGAGGGCTCCACCGCGTTCCGCGTGTTCCGGGAACCGCGCCCGCTGCGCGACCCCGAAACCAAGGAGGTGCTGGGCTACGAAGCCGTCTACGTGGGCACCGCCGACCTGACCCGCCCCGGCAGCGGCCAGGGCACGAAGGCCGAGGTCCCGACGACGCTGACGATGACGTTGAACCGCGTGGAAGCGCAGTCGGGCGACCGTCTGGCCCCGCTGCCGGAACGCGGCTATACGAATTACGTGCCGCACGCGCCGCAAGGCCCCGTCAACGGCACCATCATCTCGGTTTACGGCGATGCGCTCATCGCCGGGCAGAACCAGATCGTGGCGCTGAACAAGGGCAAACAGGACGGCATGGAGCGCGGCCACGTGCTGGCGCTGTGGCACAAGGGACGCGTGGTGCGCGACTCGACGACCGAACGTCGCGAAGAGATCAAGCTGCCTGACGAACGTCACGGCCAGCTCTTCGTCTTCCAGGTGTTCGACCGCGTGTCGTATGCGCTGATCCTGGCGGCCAAGGATCCGGTCGTCAGCGGCGACCGCTTCACGCAGCCCTGAAGGCAGCGGTCAGCGCGACAGGCTGCGCGGCGGCTCTCCGGATCAGGTCGTTCCCATGACCGCACGGATGGGCCCGGACGAGCTTCGCGACTGGCTGCATCTGCTGTCCTGCGTCTCTCGCGGGGCGGCTCGACGACTGCTCGCGCGTCACGGTTCTCCGGGCGCGGTCCTGCAGGCCGGCCGCGCCGGCTGGGGGAGCCTGCTGTCCCCCGACGACGCGACGCGACTGGCCCATGGGCCGGACCACCTCGACCGGCTGGTCCGCAGGACCGAAGACTGGCTGGGCGGCGGAGAACGTCGCTCCATCCTGCTGCTCGGCGCCCCCGACTATCCCCTCCCCCTCCTGCATACGGCGGATCCGCCGCTGATGCTTTATCTGGATGGCCGACGCGAACTGCTGGCCGAGCGCTGCGTGGCCGTCGTCGGCAGTCGTCGACCCAGTCCGCAGGGCGACGAGAACGCGCGTGACTTCGCCGCCGGACTGGGTGAGGCAGGGTTCTGCATCGTCTCCGGCCTGGCTCAAGGCATCGACGGCGCTGCGCATGAAGCCGCCTTGAACACGCGCGGCAGCACGATCGCGGTCCTGGGCACCGGGCCGGACCAGGTGTATCCGCTGGACCACGCCGACCTCGCCCGCCACGTCGCCCGGCGCGGGCTGCTGGTCAGTGAATACTTCGTCGGCACACCGCCGATGGCGCCGAACTTCCCGCAACGCAACCGCATCATCGCGGGGCTGTCGGAGGGCTGCCTGGTGGTCGAGGCCGCCATGAAGTCCGGGTCGCTCATCACCGCCCGCCAGGCGTCCGAAGCGGGCCGCGAAGTCTTCGCCGTGCCGGGACCGATCCACGCGCCGCAGTCCAAGGGCTGCCACCACCTGCTCAAGCAGGGCGCCTGCCTGGTCCAGGAACTGGACGATCTGCTGCAGGAGCTGCCTGCCGGCGGCCTGCCTCGCACCGCCGCCTTGGATCTCGGTGAGGCGCTCGACAACGGGCTTGGCGAGGATGCCGCCGCCAGCAAGGAGGAGAACGAGGACATCGGCAACGACCACCCCCTGCTCCGCGCCATCGGCGGCGACACGGTGTCCCTGGAGCAGCTGTCCCAACGCTGCGGCTGGGCGCAGGACGAACTCAATGCCACCCTGTTGGACCTGGAGTTGGATGGCCGCGTCGCCCGGCTGCCCGGCGCGCGCTTCCAGCGCCGGCGCGCCACTTGAACGTCGGCATTTTCAAGGCGTCGTTCCGAGGCTCGCGGACGGGGGAAATCCGTGCGCGTGCCCGCTCATTTCGGGCGGAAGGGCTTTCGGGGCGTCGGTTATAGTCCCCGCCATGTTTGACGTCCTCGTCTACCTGTACGAAACCTACTGGCGCCCCGACGCCTGCCCGGATCACGCCCAACTGACCCGGAAACTGTCGGCAGTCGGGTTCGAGGACGACGAGATCCGCGACGCCCTGTCGTGGCTGGACGGACTGGCCGGCGCAGCCGAATCCCATCACGCCGAGCCCGGCGACCGCAGCATGCGCGTCTATACGCGCGACGAGCAGGAGCATCTGGGCGAGAGCTCCGTCGGCTTCATCAGCTTCCTGGCTTCGGCCGGCGTGCTGCCGACGGCCATGCGCGAGATGGTGATCGATCGCGCCATGGCCATTCCGGGCGGCCCCCTCGACCTGGAAGACCTGAAGATCATCGTGCTGATGGTGTTCTGGAGCCTGGGCGAGGAGCCCGATGCGCTGATCCTCGACGAGCTGTTCGTTGCGCCGGAAGAACGCCTGATCCACTGATCGCCGCTGGCGCACTTGGCGCCCGGCGTCGCCGGGCTCAGGCGAGCAGGCGCGTGGGATCGACTTCGAGCTTGGCGAGCGCGTTGCGCGTCGCCTTCACCGTGAGCGACTCGTCCTGCGCCGGCAGCATCAACCCGGCCTGCAGGAAAGCGGCCAGCCGGCTCAGCTGGAACAACACACCCCGCCCTTGCGGCGAGACGAACAGGATCAGGTGGTGGCGCAGACCGCGCCAGACCAGCTGGACGGGTTCGACCCGGCCGCGATAGTCCAGCATGTACCAGCTGCCGACCTGCAGCTCGCGTGCCCATGCCAGCATCGCCGTGGTCGGCGCGGCGCCGCCTTCGGCCACCACTTCCAAGCCCTCGCACTCGTGGCTGGAGAGGTCGCGGACCAGCGTCTCGTTGATCTCGCCGGAATCGGGCGAAGGGAGCATCGCCTCGAGCGTCTCGAGCTGGCTCATCAGGTCGTCCAGGCGCTCGCGCGGGATCGCCGCGGTCTTGGCGGTGAACGCCGCCGCCAGCGCATTGTTCAGCGACCGGATGTGCTCGTCCTGACGTTCATGCGTCAGGCCGGCGTGGCCCATGCCGTCGCGCAAGGTCTTCAACAGCGGCGGCAGGCGACGGATCACCTCGGCCCGGTCCTCGCGCGAGACCTTCGCGCTCGCCGACCAGATCAGGTCGGCCGCCGCGCGCTTCATCGCCTTGGTCTGCTCGGCCTGCGGACCGTAGCGCACGCCCGTGACGGCCAGCACGTCGGCCCAGACCTGGAACAGGAAGTCGCGCACGCCGTCCTGCACCGGCACCTCGGACAGCATCTTGCGCAACTCGATCGTGTACTGGATCGCGAGGGTCTCGCGCTGCTCGACCTGCTGCGCCAGGGACACGCCCTTCTTCGAGACCTCGTTCTCCTGCTCGAAGTAGTGGTCGAGGAATTTCTCGAATTCGGTCAGCACGGTCTGGAAGACGCGTCTGCCGGTGTCGGGGTAGGCCTCGACGACCTGCACCACGCGCTTGATCTCGCGCTCCAGGGCGTCGCCGATCTCGGCCGTCGACGTGCTGAATCCCATCACGCAGGACCCCATCCGGTCGATCAGGCGGCGCGCCGGGTGATCGTCGGCGGCGAAGAAATCGGGCTCGCTGACGGCCACGCGCAGCACCGGCATCTGCAGCCGGGCGAACCACACACGGATCGCCGGCGGGATGCGCTCTTCCTGCAGGATGGCCTGGAACAGCAGTGCGACCAGTTCGATCGTGGCGCGTTCGGCCGGCGTGTCCGCGGCGTTCTTCAGGACCTGCTTCAACGCCTGGTTGCGCTGGCGGATCTCGTCGAGCGCCTGCGGCGCGGTCAGCTGCTGATCCACGGTCGCGACCTTGTCCGCGCGTCGCTGCACCGCCTCCTGGGCGTGATTGATCGCGGCATTCAGCCGCGGCGAGCCGGCCCGCGTGGACGGGCCGCCCAGCTGTCCCACACCGCCGCCGGCATGGCTCGCCTGTCCGGACATCGTGCCCGGACCGGCGGGGGCGGCGGGCAAACCGCTGCGCGTCGCCGGGCCCGCCGCCGGCATGCCGCCGGAACGGGTAGGGGCGGCAGGCTGCTGCGCGAGTTCAGGCACGTGCCGCGCGAGGACGCGCTGCAACTGCGCCATCACCTGCTGGGCCGACTGGCTGGCCGGCGTTCCGACCGGCCCGCCACCTTGGGCCCCCGCGCCAGCGGCCGCGACCTGTCCGGCCTGCGGTGCGATGCCGCCATGCACATGGGCGGGGCCTGGCGCGGGACCCAGCGGCGCGGCCTGCGTCATGCCCCCCGCCGGCGCATTGCGACGGATGAAGGGCCGCAGGTCCACCTCGGGCATCACGCCCTGCTGGATCAGCCAGTGGTTGGCTTCGTGATAGGCCTCGTTCAGCAGTTGGGAGCACTCATGGTGCAGCCAGCGCTGCAGCATCTGCCAGACCGAGCTGGTCAGGCCGGCCTCGAACCAGGCGTCGAGCACCAGCCGCGCCAGCACCTGCGCGCGCAACAGGTCCTGCTGCGGGAGGTCGTCGATGCGCTCCAGCGACTGCATGCGGTTGCGGAGGTCGCTGAATTCCCAACTGGCCTTGTCCATCATCGCCAGCGCCAGACGCGAGGCGATGATCTCGCGCTCGATCGTGTCGTCGCTGACCAGGGTCAGGTTCTGCGGACGCGACGACAGCGACGCCGACCGCGAGTCGCCCGCGCCGTGGTGATAGGCATGCCGCAGCGACTTGCCCAGGCGCGCATGCCAGGGCGTCGAGGACCGCTGCCACGCCTCGAAGGCGTCGCGCCGGGCCATCTGCAGCGAGTGCTCGGCCGGCTGTGCGAGCTGATCCTGCACCGCGGTGGTCAGGATGGCCACCATGGCGGGCAGCCCTCGCAACAGCACCTCCGTGTGGACGCGCCGTGCTTGTGAAGCCAGGGCCTGGGATCTTGCGTCGGCGGCGGTCATCGAGCGTGAGGTTGAGGAGTGCGGATGACTCTACTACACCACCGCGCCGGCGTTGGGGTCATCCGGGTCGCCGGCCTTGGCGGGACCCGCCTTGACCAGGTCCTCGCGCTTGACCCCCAGCCACATCGCGATCGCCGCGGCCACGAAGACCGACGAATAGATGCCGAACAGGATGCCGATCGTCAGCGCCACCGCGAAGTAGTGCAGCGTCGGGCCGCCGAACAGCAGCATCGACAGCACCATCATCTGCGTCGAGCCGTGCGTGATGATCGTGCGGCTGATCGTGGACGTGATCGCGTGGTCGATGATCTCGTGGGTGTTGAGCTTGCGGTACTTCCGGAAGGCCTCGCGGATCCGGTCGAAGATGACCACCGACTCGTTCACCGAGTAGCCCAGCACCGCCAGGATCGCCGCCAGCACCGCCAGCGAGAACTCCCACTGGAAGTAGGCGAAGAAGCCCAGGATGATCACCACGTCGTGCAGGTTGGCGATGATGCCGGCCACGGCGAACTTCCACTCGAAGCGGAAGGCCAGGTACAGCATGATGCCGATCACGGTGAAGCCCAGCGCCATCGCGGCGTCGTGCGCCAGTTCGGCGCCGACCGACGGGCCGACGACCTCGCTGCGGGTCATCTTCAACGGCTCGGCGTCGCCGACCGCGCAGGCGCGGCGGTCGACCGATTCCCCCTGCGGCGTGACCTCCTTGTGGGAGACCACGTTGCCCCTCTCCGCCTTGCAGAGCTCCGCGAAGACCTGGTCGGCGACCTGGTCCTGCTTCGCGCCGGGCTTGATCGGCAGGCGGATCATGACGTCGCGCGAGGTGCCGAAGTTGGTCACCTGGATCTCGCCGAAGCCCATCTGCTCGACGGTGTGACGCGTCTTGTTGATGTCGGCGGCCTGGGCGTACTGGACCTCGACCACCGTGCCTCCGGTGAACTCGATCGAGAAGTGCAGGCCCTTCGTGACCAGGAAGAAGACCGCGGCGACGAAGGTGAGGAAGGACACGGCGTTGAGGATCAACGCGTGTTTCATGAACGGGATGTCCCGTTTGATTCGGAAGAATTCCATGGCGGGGTGCGCTCGCTAAGGGGGCCGCAGCCGTTGTTACTTGGCCTCGACGGCTTCCGCCGCCGGATCGGTCGGGAGCGCGGTCGTGCCGGGCTTCCACACGGTGCCGATGGCCACCGACTTCAGCCGCTTGCGGCCGCCGTACCAGAGGTTGACCAGCGCGCGCGAGAACATCACCGACGAGATCATCGAGGTGATGATGCCCAGGCAGTGCACCACCGCGAAGCCCTTGATCGGACCCGAGCCGAAGGCCAGCAGCGCCAGGCCGGCGATCAGCGTCGTCACGTTCGAGTCCAGGATGGTCGCCCAGGCGCGCTCGTAGCCGGCGTGGATCGCCTGCTGCGGCGCGAGTCCGGCGCGCAGTTCCTCGCGCACCCGCTCGTTGATCAGCACGTTGGCGTCAATGGCCATGCCCAGCACCAGCGCGATCGCCGCAATGCCCGGCAGGCTCAGCGTGGCCTGCAGCATGGACAGCACCGCCAGCAGCAGCAGCAGGTTGAAGCCCAGCGCGACCGCGGAGAAGACGCCGAACATCATGTAGTACAGACACATGAAGATCGCCACCGCGACGAAGCCCCAGGTCACCGACGCGATGCCCTTGTCGATGTTGTCCTTGCCCAGCGACGGGCCGATGGTGCGCTCCTCGATGATCTCCATCGGCGCGGCCAGCGAGCCGGCGCGCAGCAGCAGCGCGGTGTCGCTGGCTTCCTGCGTGGACATGGCGCCGCCGGTGATCGAGAAGCTGTTGCCCAGTTCGCCGCGGATGACCGGCGCGGTCACGACCTGACCCTTGCCCTTCTCGAACAGCAGGATGGCCAGGCGCTTGCCGATGTTCTCGCGCGAGACGTCCTTGATGACGCGGGCGCCCTTGGCGTCCAGCTTCAGCGTCACGGAGGGCTGGTGGTTCTCGTCGAAGCTCGGCTGAGCGTCGTTCAGGTTGTCGCCGGTGACGACGACCTGGCGCTTGACGATGATCGGCGTGACGCCGTCCTTCTCCGTGAAGCGCTCGGTGCCGAAGGGCACGGGGCCGGTGCCCGCCAGCGCGGCATTGGCCTCGGCGCTGTCGTCCACCATGCGCATCTCCAGCGTCGCGGTGCGGCCGATGATGTCCTTGGCCTTGGCCGTGTCCTGCACACCCGGCAACTGGACGACCACGCGGTCGCGGCCCTGCTGCAGGATCACCGGCTCGGCCACGCCCAGCTCGTTGACCCGGTTGTGCAGCGTGGTGATGTTCTGCTTGACCGCGGCGTCCTGGACGGCGATCACCGCCTGGGGCGTCAGCGACCCCGTCAGGCGCAGCTCGGTGCCGGCGCCGGACGGCGTCCAGGCGAAGTCGGTCACCTGGTCGCGCAGCAGGTTCTGGGCCTGCGTGCGGATCGCCTCATCCCTGAAATTGATGACGACGTCGTTGCCTTCGCGGCTGACGCCGGCATGGCGGATCGTCTTGTCGCGCAGCATGGTGCGGACGTCGGAAGCCATGGACTCGGCCTTCTTCGTCAGCGCCGACTTCATGTCCACCTGCATCAGGAAGTGCACGCCGCCGCGCAGGTCCAGGCCCAGGTACATCGGGAACGCATGCAGCGCGGTCAGCCAGGCCGGCGAGCGCGACAGCAGGTTCAACGCGACGATGTAGGTCGGATCGCTGGTCTCGTTGCCGTTCAGGGCCTTGGCGATCGCGTCCTTGGCCTTGATCTGGGCGTCGGTGTCATGGAAGCGCGCGCGGATCGAGCCGCCTTCCAGGTGGACGAAGTCCGGCGTGACGCCGGCCTGCGTGATCGCCTGCTCGACGCGCTGACGGACCGCGTCGTCGATCTTGACGACGACCTTGGCGCTGGACACCTGCACCGCCGGCGCTTCGCCGAACAGGTTGGGCAGGGTGTAGATCAGGCCCACCAGCAGCGCCACGACGAGCAGCGCGTACTTCCACAACGGATAACGGTTCATGAGGAGGTCCTCTGGAAACCAGGCGCCGCGTCGGCCGATGACAGGCATCGGACCGCCGGGCGCCTCTGAAAACCGACCCGGCGCGTGCGTCGCACGGGCCGGGTCGTCAGGGAGCGGTCACGCCGGACGCGGCCGCCCCGGGTCGGGGTTTCGGATTATTTCGAGACGGTGCCCTTGGGCAGGACCTGCACGACGGACGTGCGCTGGATCTGGATCTCGACGCCGGAGGCGATCTCGACGGTCAGGTACTGCTCGCCGATCTTGACGACCTTGCCGAGCATGCCGCCGCCGGTGATGACCTCGTCGCCCTTGGCCAGGGCCTCGACCATCGTCTTGTGCTCCTTCTGGCGCTTCATCTGGGGGCGGATCATCACGAAGTACATGACGACGAACACGGCCACCAGGGGCAGCATCTGCAGGAAGCCGCCGGTCGGGTCGGAGGAGGCGGCACCCGCGGTCTGGGCAAAAGCGTTGGAAATAAACACGTCGATATCCCTCAGGAATTGCGTTGGCGTCGGCCCGCGGGCCGGCGCGCCGCCGGACACGAGGTCCTGGCGTACGGAAGAACCGGTGATTGTATGCGGCCCGTCCGGCCGGCCCGGCACCTGCCGGACGCGGAATTAACTGGGGTTGACCTGCGCAAACTCAATCCGGTCACGACCCAGGGATTGCCCGCATGGCAGACCTGCGATGATCCGCGCCCATGACTTCAGACACCCTAGAACTGCAGGACGTCGACAAACGCCGCCAGGCGGACCAGGCGTACGACGCGATCGAGACACTGATCGCGACCCTGCAGCTGCGCCCGGGCGCGCCGGTGGTGGATTCGGCGCTGATCGCGCGGATCGGCCTGGGACGGACGCCGACGCGCGAGGCGCTGATGCGGCTTGTCGCGAGCGGGTTGATCGCGCAGCAGCCGCGGCGCGGCCTGCTGGTCAGCGACATGCCGCTGGCGGAACACCTGGACCTGCTGGAGGCGCGCCGGCCGCTGGAGCGGTTGATCGCCTGCTGTTCGGCGCGACGGGCGTCGCCGGCGCAGCGCTCGGAACTGCTGGCCTGCGCGGCCCTGATGGCCGAGGCGGCCGAGCGGCACGACCTGGAGGCCTACATGCGGGTGGACCAGACGCTGGACCGGGTCAATCACGCGGCCTGCCGCAACCGCTACGCGGTGGCGGCGGTGCTGCCCATGATCATCCAGTGCCGGCGCTTCTGGTACGCGTACCGGCACCTGGGCGACGTCGCCATCGGCGCGCGTGCGCATCAGCGCCTGGCAGAGGCGATCGCGGGCGGGGACGGCGAGGCCGCCGCGCAAGCCTCGGACGTCCTGATGGACCATCTGCGGGCCTTCACGCAGCGCGTGATCGCCTGAGTGTCCCAAGCGGTCACATCTTGTCAGGCGGTGCCTTGATCGGCGGACCGGGCGCCCCGCCGGGTGGAGACGACGCGGCGTCCGCCTCGCCCGTGACGGGGGCAGTCGATGGCGATGGCGCCTGCTGGCCCCTCGACGGCTTGGCGCGCCTGCCGATCAGGCCCGGCCCGCGGCGCACGGCGGTTCTTGCGGGGGCGCTCATCGGAAGCGCACGCGGGCGACGCTGATCTGCGTCGTGCCGTCCGGCAACGGCTTCACGGAGACCACGCGAAAGTCCTTCGGCAGGCCGACCTTGTAGAGCTGACCACCCGCGTCGGGCTTGTCGTCGTCACAGGTCAGCGGAGCGCCATCCTTTGGCTTGCCGCGAGGCGCATCGGCGGCGCCGCAGTCGAGCGGCGTCCCATAGCGCGACAGCGCGCGTCGATAGAACCTGCCGATGCGGTCGACGTCGTCGCGGCTCTGGAATTTCCCCGCCGCCAGTTGCATGCCGAACAGGCCGCCCCACAGACTCATTTGCACGCTGGACTTGTCCTCGTCACCGTCCTTGTAGGGCACGGCGCCGGGGTAGAGCGGTGTGTCGAGGTTGCTGCCGTCGGGCTTGGTGTCGACCGTGATTCCGGCGCTGAAGCCGTCCGAGGCCGGCGGTGGCGGCGCCGGCTGCGCGCAGGCACCGAGTGCCAGCGTGATCGCGACGACCAGCAGCGCCGCGCGCGGCGCGCGAGACACGCGCACGGAGGACGGCGGGGACACGGAAGATGGAGAAGACATCGACGGCTCGGTCACGGGGCGCTCCCTGATTCGTGGTGTGCGACGCACTCTACGAACGGGCAAGGCCAGCAGCGCGTCCGCGGCGACCAACTGCATCCCGGGACGGACAGACCGCACCGATCGCGGTGCGATCGTTCCTTCAAGCGCGACGCCGCAAGGTCCAGAGCGCGACAGCGATCAGGCCGACGCCCATCATCTGGGAGAGGCTCAACGCCCGACCGTAGACGGCCCAATCGACAAGCACCGCCGTCCCGGGATAGACGAACTGCAACACCGCGATGCGCCCGGTGCCGAGACGCGCCAAGCCGGCGTACAGGACAACGTAGGCCAGGCCTGTGTGCAGCACGCCGAGTCCCGCCAGCCATCCCCAGGAGGCCCCGAATGCAGGCAGACCGTGCGTCAGCGGCCAGGGCAAGAGCAGGACCGCGCCGACGACGCACTGCCCAGCCGACAACACGAACGAGCCGGCGCGTTCGGCTTCCAGTTTGGCGATGAGGCTGGCCGCGGCATAGCTCACCGAGCCGAGCAGGCACATCCCGACGCCCAGCGCATAACCAGGCGGCCCGAAGGCGCCGCTCGCGGCGCCGCCGGGCGCGGACAGTTCGTCCGCGATGCCGGTGGCCAGCGCGAGTCCGCCCAATGCGATGGCGGCCGCCGACCACTGCGCCCGTGTCACGCGTTCGCGCAGCCAGAACGCGCCCATCGCCATCAGCCAGAAAGGCTGCACGTGGAAGACCACCGTCGACACGGCGATCGAACATCGCGGGATAGCCGCGAAGAACAGCCCCCAGTTCACCACCGTGAGCAGTCCCACGACGAGCACCGCGCCCAGCGTGCGGCCGCGCAACCGCACGAGTTGGCGGAGCTGGCCGCGCGCGGCGCCCCACAGCAGCAGTGCCGCGAGCCCGAACACGCAGCGGAACCAGACCGTCGTGGCGGGATCCTGGGCGGCCTCTTCGACGAAAACGCCGATCGTGCCGAGCAGCAGCCCGCCGCCGACCATGAATGCCTGGCCCTCCCGCAGACGACGATCGTGGGCGCTGGCTGAAGAACCGGGGGATGAGACAAGCGATGACGACATGCGACGAGTCTGTGCCGCCGCACGTATCCAGCAAAGCGAATCCTTTTCACGCTTAGCATCACGGAATCGAATGGATGCCCGCTGGGCGGAGAACCCGATGTCCTCGACCGACCTGCAACTGGATTGGCTGCGCGCATTCGTGGCGACGGTGGACGCCGGCTCGCTGACAGCGGCGGGCGCGCTGGTGCACCGATCGCAATCAGCGTTGAGCATGCAGATCGCCAAGCTGGAACAGGCCGTCGGTCAGCCGGTACTGGTCCGCACGCCGCGGCGGCTGGACCTGACGCCGGCGGGCCGCGAGCTGCTCGGGCACGCGCGCCGCCTGATCGCCCAGCACGACGAGGCGGTCCAGGCGCTCCGGCGCGAGACGCTGCACGGCCGGCTCACCATCGGCGTGCCGGAAGACTACGCCCTGCCCTACCTCACCCCGGTGCTGAGGGACTTCGCGGGCCGGCACACGGCGGTGGAACTGACCCTGGTCTGCCAGCAGTCGACGGTGCTCATTCCGCGAGTGGCGCGCGGCGAGGTCGACGTGGCCGTCGTGACGCGTGATCGCGCCGGGCGCGGGCAAGCGTTGTTCGAGGAGCCGCTGGCCTGGTTCGGCGCGCCGCGTTTCGAGGCCTGGCGGCAGACGCCCCTGCCCGTCGCGGTCTACGAATCGGGCAGCCTGGCGCGCAAGGCGGCGCTGGCCGCACTGGCGGCGTTGAAGCGCCCTCACCGCATCGTCTGCGACAGCGCCAGCCCGGCCGGCATGCTGGCTGCCGTCGAGAGCGGCCTGGCGATCGCGCTGTTCACGCGCTGCAGCGTGCCCGAGGGCATGGAACTGCTCGACGAGCGGCACGGGATGCCGCCGGCGACTTCGCTGCCGGCCATGTCGGTCGTGCTGATGCGCAGCAAGGCCTCGGCCGGCTCGGCGGCGGCCGACGCCTTCGCGGGCCAGGTCTTGCGCACGTTGGCGCGAAGCCGGACGGGCTCGACTATGCTGCGCCGATGATGCTGCTCCGCCGGCTGCGGCCCCTCCTTCTCCTGCTGGTCTGCGTGATGCCGATGGGCGCGCCGGGAGCGTGGGCCGCGGAACCGCTGCGCATCGGCTCCAAACGGTTCACCGAGAGCTACATCCTGGCCGAGGTGCTCGCCCAGACGGTACGGGCCGACGAGCCTTCCGCCGAGGTCGAGGTCCGCCAGGGCCTGGGCAACACCGCCATCGTCCACGCGGCGCTGAAGGCGGGAAGCATCGACGTCTATCCCGAATACCTCGGCACGATCGAACGGGAGATCCTCGGCCATGCGTCCACCGGCGCGCCGCTCGAACAGTTGCAGACGGAACTGCGGCCGCTGGGTCTGGCCATCGGCGTTCCGCTGGGTTTCAACAACGGCTACGCGCTGGCGATGCGCTCGGCTCAGGCGCGTGAGCTCGGACTCACCACGCTGTCGCAGTTGAAGGCGCACGCGGCATTGAAGCTCGGCCTCAGCAATGAATTCCTGGGGCGCGCCGACGGCTGGCCCGGCCTGTCGAAGCGCTACGCGCTGCCGCAGACGCCGACAGGGCTCGATCACGGCCTGGCCTACCGCGCCCTGGCCGATGCCCAGATCGACATCACCGACGTCTACACGACCGACGCGCAGATTGCGGCGCTCGACCTCACCGTGCTGGCCGACGATGGGCACTTCTTCCCCCGCTACGACGCGGTGCTGCTGTATCGCATCGATCTCCCGCAGCGGCATCCGCGGGCCTGGGAGGCGCTGCAGACGCTTCGCGGACGCATCGACGAGACCGCGATGATCGCGATGAACGCACAGGCCGAAGTCAAGCGGCAGCCGTTCGATGCGATCGCGCGCGAGTTCCTGGCTGCTCGCGGTCAGTCCGGCGCGTCGCTCACCTCATCCTCTTCGGCCGCCGGACACGCCTCGGCCAGCGCCGGGACGGCCAGGTCCGGACTGTGGTCGAGACTCACCGGACCCGATCTCGGACGCCTCACGCTGCAGCATCTGGCGCTGGTCCTGGGCGCCGTCGCGCTGGCCACGCTGGTCGGCGTGCCGCTCGCGGTCGCGCTGCACCCCTGGCCGCGCTGGCGGGAAGCGCTGCTGGCCGTCTGCGCGCTCCTGCAGACCGTGCCATCTCTGGCGATGCTGGCGCTGCTCATCTGGGCGATGAACCGGATCGGTCCGGTGCCGGCGCTGGTCGCGCTCACGCTCTACGCGTTGCTGCCGGTCCTGCGCAACTGCACCGTCGGACTCAGCGAGGTATCGGAAGGCTTGACCACCGCGGCGCGGGCGCTCGGACTCACGCGGGGTCAGGTGCTGCGCTCGGTGCAGTTGCCGCTGGCGCTGCCGGTCATGCTCGCGGGCCTGCGCACGGCGACCAGCCTGTCCGTCGGGACCGCCACGATGGCGGCCTTCATCGGCGCCGGTGGGTATGGGGAGCGCATCGTCACCGGCCTGGCATTGAACGATCAGACGCTGCTGCTCGCCGGCGCCCTGCCGGCCGCGGCGCTGGCCTTGCTGTTCGAGGGCGCGTTCGGACTGATGGCCTGGGGATTGGCGCGACGCCGCGGTGCCTGAGGGCGCTCAGGCCGCGCCAGCGTTGAACTCGCGCTCCAGGTCCGCGTAGCAACGCTGCTGCGCGGCGGACCAGTCACCCAGTTGCGCGGCCTGCAATCCAGGCTGCATCAGCTGGCGCAACGCGACCGCCTGCGCCTGCCGCACCAGATGCGCCAGCACGACGGACTCCGCCCCCTGCCCCGGACGCGGCGCCAACGCTTCGGCCACCTGGGGCGGGAAGCCCCAGTGCTCGACGATCTGCGCCGACCACGTCGCCGTCAGCAGCAGCAGCTGGCGATGCAGTCCTTCGCGGTCCAGCGGCGGCACGGACGGCGCGGACATCCCGTCCAGCGCGCGCAGCAAGGCCATCAGGCCGAGTTGGGAACTGAGGCCGGCGAGGTACGCGGAGAACTCGTCGTCGCCCGCATTGGCCAGGCGCGCCGTCGCAAAGGCGGTGCGCTCGCTGAGGTCCCACAGCAGCGTGCCGGAGCGGCTGCCGTAACGGCCCTTGCCGTGATGGAAGAGCGGCCGCATCGCGACGCTCATCACCAGTTGGTCCAGGCCCTGCTGACCAAGCACCATCACCGCGCCGGCGAGATCGGTGATCTCACGCTCGGTGCGATAGCGCGGCGAGTTGGCGAGCCGCATCAGCTCGCCCACGAGGCTGGGGTCGCGCGACATGAGCTGCGCGAGCTCCGACGAGGACACGTTGCCGCGCCGGACCAGGCGCATCAGCTGCGGCAGCACGGCAGGCAGGCGAGGCAGCAGGTCGGCCCACTGCGAGCCGCGCTGCGACTGCAGACGTTGTGTCAGCCCCTGCTCGCCTGACGACGGCGGCACGTCCTTCAGACGCGACAAGCCGAAGAGCCGGGTGCTGAAGTGCAGCCATTCGGGCGAGGCATCGAGGCTGGGGAAGACGATCTCGCCGCCGGTGTACACGGCCGTCTGCGTCGACATCATGCCCGGGCCCTGCGAATGCGAGGACACCGGCGACAGCGCCGGAGGCGTCGGGGTCCCGGCCGCCTGGGCCGGCGCTGGCGAGCCGGCCGCGCCCTTCGGCGAGCCGGCCGTGGCGGAGCCTCCGCCCGTCGACGGGGTGTCGACGGCACCGGAGAACAGTTTGCGGAGGGAGGACAGCAGAGCCATGGCGCGGAAGTTCGCCGGATTATGGTCGGCCGGTCCTGGGCGGATGTTTCACGGGCGTCACGCTTCTCCCCCCGATTCGGGGTGTGAAGCACCGGCGTACGCCGTTTCCGTCACGCCGCGGTGGAGTTCACCGCGATCTCACTGCGGCTGTCGGCTCGCGCCGAGGTAGGTCTCGATCACCCGGGGGTCCCTGGCCAGATCGGCCGCCGGGCCTTCGAGCGCGATCTCGCCGGTTTCGAGCACATAGCCGTAGTCGGCGACCTCCAGCGCGGCGCGCGCGTTCTGCTCGATCAGCAGGATGGAGACGCCCGCCTCGCGCAGCTGCGCGACGATGCGGAACACCTCCTTCACGATCAGCGGCGCCAGGCCGAGGCTGGGCTCGTCGAGCATCAGCAGCTTGGGACGCGCCATCAGCGCGCGGCCGACCGCGAGCATCTGGCGCTCGCCGCCCGACAGCGTCCCGGCCAGTTGTGCGCGGCGTTCCTTCAGACGAGGGAACAGCGCGTAGACGCGCTCCAGTTCGTCGCGCCACCCCTTCACGCCGAGGCGCATCGGTCGGAAGCCGCCGAGCACCAGGTTGTCCTCGACCGACATCGTGGTGAACAGCTCGCGCTTCTCCGGGACCAGCGCGAGACCCTTCATCACGCGGTCCTCCAGGCTCAGACGCTGGATGTCCTCGCCGTCGAAGAGGATCTGTCCGCGCGCCGGCAGCACGCCCATCAGCGCATTCAGCGTCGTGCTCTTGCCCGCGCCGTTGGGTCCGATGACGGTGACGACCTCGCCTTCGCGCAGCCGCAGATCCAGTCCCGTCAGCACTTCAGCGCGGCCATAGCCGGCCTGCAATCCGCCGACCTTCAGCAAGTCGCTCATGTCAGTGTTCCGTTCCCAGGTAGGCCGCGCGCACCTCGGGGCTGGCCTGCACCTCGGCGGGCGTGCCCTCGATCAGCTTGGTGCCGAACTCCATCACGACGATGCGGTCCGTCAGGCCCATCACGAAGTCCATGTCGTGCTCGACCAGCAGGATGCTCATGCCTTCGGCACGCAATTGGCGCAGCACCGCCGCGAGCGCCTGCTTCTCCTTGTGCCGCAGGCCTGCGGCGGGCTCATCGAGCAGCAGCAGCGATGGGTCGCTGCACAAGGCGCGCGCGATCTCCATCAGACGCTGCGGGCCGAGCGCCAGATTGCCGGCGAGTTCATGCAGGTGGTCCTGCATGCCGATGCGGCGCAGTTGCGCCTCGGCTTCGGCGAAGAGGCGCTTTTCCTCCGCGCGATCGAGCCGCAGCATCGCCCGCGCCGTGCCGCTGTGCGAGCGCAGGTAACCGCCCAGCGCGACGTTCTCCAGCACCGTCATGTCCGCGATCATCTTCACGTGCTGGAAGGTCCGAGACATGCCGCGACGCGCGATCTGGCGGGCGGGCAGGCCCGTGATGGGCGCGCCAGCGAAGCGCAGTTCGCCGCTGGTGGCGGTCAGCACGCCCGACACCAGGTTGAAGGTCGTCGACTTGCCGGCGCCGTTCGGACCGATGAGGCCCATGATCTCGCCGGCACGCAGCTCGAAGCTGACGTCGTTCACGGCCACCAGCCCGCCGAACTGCTTGCGCAACTTGTCGACCTTCAGCAGCACCGAGCCCGCCTCCGGCTTCGGCCGCGATTCGAGCGGAGCCGCGCCTTCCCAATCCCGCTCGCGGGGCCGCGCGGGCCACCAGCGCGACAGCGCCGTCTGCAGCGACGGCCACAGCCCCTTGGGGGCGTACTTCAGCATCAGCACGAGCACGACGCCCAGCACGATGATCTCGAAGTTGCCGTTGCTTCCGAGCAGCGCGGGCAGCAGTTCCTTGAGCTGGTCCTCGATGATCTTGAACACGCCCGCACCGACGAAGGCGCCCCAGACGCTGGAGACGCCGCCGACGACGGCCATGAACAGGTACTCGATACCCATCCTCAGGCCGAAGGGACTCGGGTTCACGGTCCGCTGCACGTGCGCGAACAACCAGCCTGAGGTCGATGCCAGCAGCGCTGCGATGAGGAAGATCACCACTTTGTAGCGGAAGGTCGAGACGCCCATGGATTCGGCCATCACCGTCGCGCCGCCGAGCGCGCGGATCGCCCGGCCCGGGCGTGAGTCCAGCAGATTGCGCACGACGATCGCGCCCAGGACCGCGAGCAGCCAGATCAGGTAATAGATCGCACGGCCGTCGGCGAGGCTGACGCCGAACAGCGTGATCGCCGGCACGCCGAGCAGGCCGTCGTACTTGCCCAGGGCGTCCATGTTGGCGATGGTGAAGTTCAGGCTCAGCGCCCATGCGATCGTCGCCAATGGAAGGTAGTGCCCCGACATCCGCAGCGTGATCAAGGCGAGCACCCACGCGATGCCCAGCGTGACCACGAGGCCGGCGGCGAGCCCGATCCAGGGCGACAGCCCGTAGCGCGCACTCAGCAGCGCCGTCGTGTAGGCGCCGACGCCGACAAAGGCGGCCTGGCCGAACGACGTCAGCCCGCCGACGCCGGTCAACAGGACCAGCCCCAACGCGACGAGCGCGAACATGCCGATGTAGTTCAGCTGGGTGATCCAGAACTCGGGGACCGGCAGCAGCGGCAGCGCCGCGAGCACGGCCAGCAGCAGCACCGGCACGATGCGGCGCGTCCACGGGTTGACGACCGGGGAAGCGGCGACGGAAGAAGCTGGCGCGGAGACGGCCTTCACGGCGGCGGATCGATCAGAAGCCACGTCAATGCTCCTCGTGGTGCGGGTCGCGCCAGCTGCGCCACAGCAGCACCGGCAGGATCGAGGTGAAGACGATCACCTCCTTGAACGCGCTGGCCCAGAACGAGCTGAACGATTCGATCAGGCCGACCAGCAACGCGCCGAGCGCCGCGCCCGGATAGCTCGACAGCCCCGCGAAGACGGCCGCGACAAAGCCTTTCAAGCCGATGAGGAAGCCGCTGTCGTAGAAGATCGTCGTCGTGGGGCTGATCAGGATGCCCGACAACGCGCCGATGAAGGCCGCGAGCGTGAACGACAACCGTCCCGCGGAGGCGCTGGAGATGCCCATCAGCCGCGCGCCGAGGCGGTTCACCGCGGTCGCCCGCAGCGCCTTGCCGTGGAGGCTCCTCTCGAAGAACAGCCACAACGCGATGATCAGCGCGGCCGAAGCCAGCACGATGATCAGCGTCTGGCCCGAGAACATCAGCGGTCCCGCCGAGTAGCTCGCCTCCCAGAAGCTCGGATTGCGCGAGCCCTCGGCGCCGAAGAACACCAGACCCAGACCGGTCAACGCGAAATGCACGCCGACCGAGACGATCAGCAGCACCAGCACCGACGCATCCGCCAGCGATTGGTAGGCCAGCCGGTAGAGCAGTCCGCCCATCGGCGTCACGACCGCCAGCGTCAACAGCGCCTGCGCCACCAGCGGCAGCTTCATCGGAGCCAGCCACAGCGCGCAGAGCCCGATGGCGACACCGGGCAAGGCTCTCAACGCGATGGCGATCCATTCCGCGGCGACCCGACCCGCGCGCGCGGCCGCGATCAGATCCAGGACCGCGGCCAGCAAGGCCATGGCGATCAGGAAGTGGATCGTCATCGGCGTATGGCCGAGTTGAAGGCCCGCCAGGGTCAGCGCGCCGAATGCGACGAACTCCCCCTGAGGAATGAAGATCACCCGCGTGACCGCAAAGACCAGGACCAGGGCCAGCGCCAGCAGCGCGTAGATCGCGCCGTTGGTCACCCCGTCCAGCACCAGGATGCTTGCAATCGCCCCGTCCACTTTGTCTCCTGTCGTGGTGCCAGGCAAAGGCCGTTGACCGCGCGTCGCCGATGCATGCCGGCGCCGTCGCGACCGCTCCGAAGGCCGTCGCCCGGGGGTTGGTCCGTCCATCGGACGTCTGGCGACCGACTCTAGCGGGAAGCCATCAGCCGTCCGTCAGTGGATGCCGCATTGACATTTCTCAAGAGATTAATCCGACCGGTCGGTCGAAGTTAAGCGGCGAGGGACGCGCGTGAGAGGCGCGCCCGGAGTCAGACCGTCTCGAGTTCGTGCCGGAGGGCGTGCAGGTGGAGGCAGGCCTTCGCCGTGGCACGGCGCAGGTCGAGCTCCTCGCGCTTCGTCCAGACACGGGCGGTGCGCTGCCCGAGCGCGATCACGCCGAAGGTCTTGCCGTTGATCTGGCCCGACACGTCCAGCATCGCGCGCCAGGTCGGCGGCGGCTCCAGCCCGTTCAGCTGCGGGTCGACCTGGGCATCGGCGCAACTGAAGACGCCGCCCGACAGCAGAGCGCTGAAGTAGCCCGGATAAGCGCGCTGTTCACAGACGGGGCGCTGAGCGCTCGCGCCGTCGACCGCATGCGCTCCCAGGCAGCGAAGACGATATTCGCCGGGCTCGCCGTCCAGCAGCCAGAGGCTGGCGTGCGAGCTCCGAAAGTATCCGCACAAGGCCTCGCTGACCGCGTGTGCATAACGCTCGGCGAGTTCGCCGACGCTTTCCGTCGCATGCTCGGGGCCGCTTTCCAGGCCGCTCTCGCGGGCCTCGCTGGCCGGCCATTCCATGTCCTGACTGGCCGCCCGCATGGCGGCAAACAGCCCTTCGATCCTTTCCATCGCCGTGCTCGCTCCCTGTGTGTCCTTGTTGTTGACGCCACGGTGAAACGGCGCGGCGGCATTCTAGGTGTTTTCCCTAGAACTCGCCAACAGCCCCGGATGGAGATTCGCCGCCAGCGCGAACGGATCGCCCGCCCGCTGCGACGAATGTCTCTTGGAACCGATTCGGGCGACCTTCGCGCGAGGTCATTAGCGATGCCCCGGTACGGGGATGCCCCGGCTTATAGGAAAATACGGGTTTCGCCGTCTGCCCCTGGGGGGAACTTGGGACGGACGGCGCGGCATTTCAAACTCTTATCAGGATCAGGAACAGCGTGGCCAAGGATACGACCAAGACGACCATCGAAGCCGATGGTCTGCGCTATCGCTCTAAAGCTCCAGGTTCGCCGTTCGCGGCGACCTCCTCGTTTGGCGCGGCAACCATGTCGTGCTTCCTCTGCGGCAAGCATCGCCCCCGGGCGCTGCTGAAGTCCCGCAAGCTGCTGGGCAAGTCGCAGCCAGTCTGCGCTCCTTCCTGCAAGGAACTGGAAGAGCAGCTGACGAAGAAGTAAGCCCCGGTTGCCGGGCGCCCTCAGGACGCTATGTCCTCAGGAGGCCCGGAAACAGCGTCCACAGACCGCGCGGTAACGGGAGTTGCCGCCGATCTCGACCTGCGCGCCTTCGGTCTGCTTCCGGCCGGTGGCGTCGACACGCATGTTCATCGTGGCCTTGCGGCCGCAGTCGCAGATGGTCTTCATCTCGTCCATCTCATCGGCGAGCGCCAGCAGGGCCGCCGATCCGGTGAACAGCTCGCCGCGGAAATCCGTCCGCAGGCCATAGCAGATGACGGGCACGTGGCGCATGTGCGCGATCTCGTGCAGCGACCAGACCTGGTCCTTCGTCAGGAACTGCGCTTCGTCCACAAGGATGCAGGCGATCCCCGGCGACTGGGTGATCAGGGCGCGGAAGTCCGTCTCGCCGTTGAACACCTCCGCCACCCGCTGCGGCCCCAGCCGCGACGTGACCATCCCCTTGCCGTAACGATCGTCGACGCCCGCAGTGAAGAGGCGCACCGCGTGGCCGCGCTCCTCGTAGTTGTGCGCCACCTGCAGCAGGGCGGTGGACTTGCCGGCATTCATATGGCGTCCTACCCCCTAAATGTGCATAATTCTGCTCATATTTCAACAAATCCTTGTGAGATCAACAGGTTAGCCATTGGACACTCCATTGGGGATGCATACATAGATTTGCAAAGTTCATTGGCGCTTGCGCGCATCGGGAGCTGCCCGCGTTTTGGCCCACCGGAGTTTCAGCTGAGGCGACAGCTGGAGCCGAGACGGACGCCCCACCCAGTGCCGGTGGCCCAGTTTGCGGCTTGGTCAATCATGCACTCAATCTGCTTCGAGGTGACTGCGCGCTCCTGTTGGTCCGCACGTATGTGGAGCAAGGGCACTCGCCGTGACCAGCCCACCCCCCTGCGTGCTGCGCGTGCTGGACACCATGAAGGTGAGCTTGGCCGGCTGCCACTTTTCCGGGCCGGGTGAAATGGCAGCGTTGCTCTACAAGTTTCCACTGTTGACTGCTGATGTTGCGCTAAGCGGCGCGTCTCTTGCTGTTTGCCTTCCAGAGAAAATAGGCGGGGTTATCCCGCGAAGAAATTCGGTACTCCTCGAACGCCTGGATTCCCTTGTAGGCGGCGTAGGCGCCGGCGAAAAGACTTGCCCCCCCGTTGGGATTGCTGCCACCAGGCTGGCCACCGCCGCAGCCGCGTTCCATACCGTCTTGCGGCGCAAGCGCTTGACGGCGCTATCGATCTCTGTGAGCTGAACTTCGAGAAGCTCATGCATGGCGTTCTCGGCCCGGGCTTTGCGCTTGATCGGATCCGCTTCGAGCCGCAGTTCTCGAAAGTGCTTTTCGAGCTGAAGACGAAAGCGATGAAACGCCTCCTCGTCCGTCCGGGCCGCCATCAACAGCGGCAACGGCACCTGCTCGAAGAAGGGAAGGCTCATCTGGAGAAGGCCACTTGCGGTCGCTGACTTGATATCCGGCGGCCAGGGCTCTGGGTCGAGGACCGCCGTCGCGAACGACGAGGTCGTCAGGTAGTGAGCGCCAAAGCGCCCTGCCATGGCAACGTCCTGCATCAGACCGACATGATGCTGATGCGCAGACTTGTTGATCGACTGCTGTACCCAGGCATCGAAGCTGGACTGGTTCGGAGGTGCGTCGGCAGACTCATCCTGACCGTGACGGTGCCGGACGCCTCATCCTTCGCCACGGCCTCCATCTCCCTGAGTTCGTAGCCAAAGGCGCCGATGGCATCTGAATCGAACGAGATGCAAATGCGCCGACCTAATTCCAGCGCATCGAGCACAAGTAGCCCTCGTGGGCTCGCCATGACCGAGCGAACCATCGCATGGCGACGATAGACCGCCAGCAGGTCCGCGGGGAGCAGTCCCTCAAACGCGTCCCCGGGCGCATAGATGGGAATCTCGGCAGGGATCTCGCCTTCCAAAGACGTGGGGTAGTGCGCGACGTAGCCGCAGTCAACCAGGCTGCGATTGGCAAGCAACTCCGCAGCCGCACGCGCTATCGAGTCGCGATCGAACTTCCGCGTCGGCAGTTCCGGCGAAGCAGCGAGCATTGCGGTCGTAAAGGGGTGCTCTTGCTCCGTCAAGCTGAATAGCGGATCCGATAGGACGACGGTGTCTAGGTACCAAGCGGCCTGCTTGAGCAGCTGTGGCGTGGCCATGCGACCCGGAAACAGCCTGAGGCGCCCGGCTTGCGGACGCACCTGCTCGGCCAATTCAGCCAAGTGCTGAATGCAGAACTCGCGGTACTGCTGCAGGGCCTTTCGCAACTCCTCCTCGGATACGCCGCTGAAGCCGCGCCGCACGTACGGCTCATGCAGCAAGACACTTTCGCTCAAGTGGCCGTAGATGATGGATCCCATCGCCGCTCCTCCCTGATCCTGGATCGACTCGAACAATCATCGCGCACCGGCACAGCGACCTTCATCGGAAGTCAGGGCATTGGTGGGGCTCAGCCCTGACATCTAGGCGAGGTGGCCTCCGCGCAACGCGATCGCGCCCGTCGGAGGCGGTACCGCTGATGTGAACAGATCGAGCGGCTCTCGCGCCGAGCGAGGCGGTTCGCCAGGAGGTCCGCAGGGCGGAAGGACGATGATGCGCTATCGCCAGTCGGCGATGTGGGCGTGGCACCGCCAAACCGAAGCGGCGGCGTGTTAAGGCACCGGCGGCTCGCCGGACGTCGGACTAACCAGTGCGCTGCCTCGAACGTCGATCGAATCCGCGCGGCTTGGCCAGCGGTACGAGCCGGCGCTCAGACCGAATCCGCCCCGCCTCGGCGATCCTGCACAGCAGCTGCATGAGCGCGCAATCGTGCGAGCTTGTCTTCGAACGTGATCCCTCGTGCGGGCGCTTCAGAAGGAAACAACAGCTGCAGGTACTGGGTCCGCCCTAGCCCCCGCAGGATCTGGACAAACGTCTCCAGGGTCGCTTTCCCCTCAAGCTCGAACCGCTTGAAAGTGCGCAGGGGGACTTCCGCCTTTCGAGCAAAGGCTTCCTGTGACAGACCCGCTTCCAGCCGGTGCCGGCGCACACGAATCGCCAAAAGCCGGCAGACATCCCGCTCTGGCCATTCCTTCAGCGCCTCATTCTCTTGTTCCGGCGTCATGATGGCGATGATAGGCCATCTTTGGCACTAAATCTGTGGATATCCTGAAGTTCGCAATTCGGCGAATGTACATTTGGAACGTGAAGAACTTCTCAGGCTTTCACAATACGAGAGTTAAAACGCTACGGGTAGCGATGCCGGTGAAATAAGACGCTACCAATAGCGTTTAGCACTCGACAACGGCGATTGCTGACAAGTTACGTATTTTGTGCAATATTTACACAACCCGTCCAAGGTTCGCCCATCTGTGGACAACCGGGTAGTCGTTGGGCGTCATCGGGAACATCCCCTTGGAGAGAAGAATTGACCAGCACCTGGAACCAAGATCGCGCGGCCAAGCACATTGACAAGAAGATGGGGGACGTCGATGACGTCGTCATCAAGGATTACGCCCGGGACATGTCTCTGGAATCGATCCCAACCAATGCCGCCTACCGCGTCGACGCGGTGCACTTGTACGCCGAGATCCTCAACGTCGAAGACATGCTCAACACCCACGAGGTCGAGGGTACGGACTGCCACAAGCGCACTCTGCGCTTCTTCGACCAGCATTACCGGGCGGTCAAGCGGATCCTCGACGACGTCGACGCCAAGCGAGTGGACTTTCATAACCAGCGCCTGCATGCGCTCTTCGCCAAGCCCTACAACAGCGAGACCGATGCGGAGAAGAAGCGGCTCCAGCGCGCCGTCGCAAGCGCTCAACTCATCATCGACGTGCTGGCGCAGACCGCGGACGAGAACGAGAAGATTCCCGCGGCCAAGGTCCGCGTGGGCATCGACACCGGCACCACGCTGGCGGTCAACAATGGCCGCAGTGGCTACCGCGAGCCGCTCTTCCTGGGCGACGCCGCCAATCACGCAGCCAAAATGGCCAGCAACGGAACGGCCAAAGGCATCTACCTGACGAACGCCGCGCGTGCCGTCCTGGGCTTGGCCGAACAGAAGGAGCCGATCAAGGTGGCCTTGAGCGGCGCAGAGATTGACACCTGCATAACCGCGGCTGATCTGGAGATCACCGCAGACGCGATCGTGAAGGCCTGGCGCGAAGACATGGACAACAACCCCATCGGGGGATTCGCCTTCACGCGTCAGACCCCGCCGCTAAGGGACATGGATATTCCCGACCTCACGCCGGCCAACACGAAGCGCCAGGAGGCCGTCAGCGTATTCGCCGACATCGACGGCTTCACGAAGTACGTGGCGAGTCATCTCGACGACAACACCGAGGACGTTGTGCGTACGCTCCATGTGATCCGCGCTGAACTTGAGCGCGTACTGACGACCGAGTTCGGCGGCCGTCGCGTCCGCTTCATCGGTGACTGCCTCCACGGCCTGATCTGCGAGGGCACCTCGCAGACGACTGACCCGGAACTGACGATCTCGGAGGCCACGCGCCTGGCGGGCGGTCTGCGCAGCAGTTTCGACCTGGCCCTGCAAAAACTCCAGGGCGCCGGCTACGAAACCGGCGATCTGGGTCTGGCGATCGGCCTCGATTACGGTCCGATCTCGGTGACCCGCCTGGGCCGCAAGGGTGATCGCGTTCGCTGCGCCTTCGGCCGCAGCGTGATCGGATCGGAAGCGGAGCAGTGCGACTGCGACGGCGACGAGACGGCCCTCGGCCAAGCCGCTTATGCCGCAGCAAACGACGCCGTGCGCAAGCTGTTCGGCAGCTCCCGCAAGGTGTCGAATCTTGACTACCTGGAGGCGACGGAGGCGCTGGCCGACAGCGGCGACAAGAGCGCCAAGGCCGCCCGGTCTGAGGCGTATGTCAATGCCGCGCCGGCGATCATCTCGGCGGAATCTCGCGTCGTGCAGCCCTACACGGTGCTGCCGGAGCAGGAATGAGTCCACTGGACCTGGTGGCACGGGCGGCGATGCGCCTGGGCGCCCAGGCCAGCGCGCAGACTGACGATTCGTTCCTATTGCACCTGGAAGTGCTGCATTCGGACGGCTCGCGCGACCGCTACCAGCTCCGTGTGCAGGCGCGCGGAACACACATCACGGCCCGGGAGGAAACGCCTGCGTTGTTGCCCTCGTTCTGCCCCGAGCGACACATCAACCCCGATGGCACCTTTTGCCTGTACTTCCCCGAAGCTCAGGCCCTTGACGTCACTGACGAGGACAGCGCCACGGCCTGGGCTGAGACGTTGTGGACATTCCTGCGCCTTCAGCGGCGCGCGGAGCGGCTGGGCCGCTGGCCCAACAACCACACGTGGGCGCACGGAGATGCGGCGCGATACCAGCTGCGCGCGACGATCGCGGCAGCGTCGTTCGGCAGTCCGACGCAGAACCGGGTCGCCCAGGGCCACCTTTCCGTCCAGCATTTGCGCGTCAAGCAGCGCGACGTCTTTCGAGTGATGGACGGAGCAGTGCATCTGTTCAGCGTGTGGGGTCAGGGGCCACGTCTGATCGGCAAGCGCAAGCCGTGCTGGTGCGGCTCGAAGGAGTCCAAGAAGGCTAAGCGCATCGGTCGATGTGCGGACCATGCGTCACAAGCGGCCCAGATGGCCATCGCGATCCATCGATGGGCACGGGAGGAGGAAGACTTCTGGCGACGCGTCGGCGATAAGGCCTGCTGCGGCCGCTGCAGCGAATGCCGCTTGCAAAAGCAGGTACCACGTTAGACACCCGAACCACTTTCACATTTCATGATCGACACCAATCAACGCCTGCTGACGACCCAATGGGTCATGGAACGCCAACTCGCATGGATCGCAGCGTCCGAGGCCAAAGTCGCCGCGGTCGTCGGCATCGACATCGCCATGCTGGGCGCGATCGGCGCTGCCTTCAGCAGCGCCAAGCTCCCGCTGACGGGCGTCTTCCTGGCGGAATGGCTCGTCACCGTTTTGGCCACGCTATGCCTCGGGGCGGGTATTTTCTGCGCGGCGATGGCGGTGGTCCCGCGGATGGACGGCCCCAAGCACTCGCTGCTCTTCTTCGCCCGTATCGCTGGGCTCCCGGCGGATCAGTACGTCGACCGGATGAGGTCGGACACGGATCGGGCGCTGCAGGACGACTGGGCGGCGCAGGCGCATCGCAATGCGGAGATCGCCGCCGCCAAGTTCGGATGGGTGCAGCGGGGAATTCGCTGGTCGTTCCTCGGCGTTCCTTTCTGGTTCGCCGCCATCCTCACCCTGATGCAACTGGGCAATGCAAAATAGTCGTCGCCTCGAACAGCTCAGGCAAAGCACACGCATCCAGATCGTGGGCGGGTTCGCCCGTTCAGGCCAGGCGCCGATGGAACAGAGTTCTGTAGTGTGCGCGGCTCGGGAAGTCCGCATATGGCCCGTCCCAAATCAACTCGTTCTGCGACCCATACAACGATGAGAATGTCAGCCGCTGGAACGTCTCCGCCGTGACCCGGATCGGGAAGTCGCCATCCAGCCCAGGAAAGCTGTTGAGCTTTGCCGCATAGTTGGCGGCCGGGCCAATCCAGGCCAACTCGCCGACTGCGCGAACACCTACTTTCACCGCCAGGCAGACGCCGCTGTCGATTCCGACGGTGAACCTGATCGGCTGATGATCCGAATAGATGCGCGCGAAGATCGGATTGATCAGATCCTGGACGCAGTTGTTCAACTCCAGCGCCGCGCCCACCGCATTGTCAGCGTGGCCCGCGCCGATGAACACGCCCATCACTCTGTCACCGTCATACGCCTGGATATCTCCGCCGTGACGCCGAACGAGCGCGGAGGCGCAGTGAAGAAAAGCCTTGTAGTACTCGGCCGCTCTCGTGTCCGCGACCTCGTCGACCATCTTGGTCGAACCGCTGATGTCCGCATACAGGATGGTGACCTCTGCGCGCTTGCCGTCGTTCCCAAAGGCAAGTGTGTCCGTGCTGGGCACGGCCGTCGCGTTGGGAATGTCAGGCCACCGCTCGACGGCCACGCTGGTGACCCACGACGCCAGGTCTTCGCGAATGGTCATCGTCAGTTGTTGGGCCCGAGCGACAGGATGTGCTTGCGCAGGGCGTTGCAAGCCGGCGCTAGCAGCGCGGCTGAGTCAGACCCCGATTCGAAGCGATAGGGAATCGTCGTGATGCCTGCCAGATCGCTCGGCAACTTCACGTTCTCATCCCTTGGCTCCATCAGGATCGCGCGGGCCTTGCCAAGTCGGCCCATGAACAGCCCAAGCTCAAAAATTACGTTGTCTCGCGGCGAGGGCCACTGCTTGCCCCGGGACTCGGTGAGGTCGTCGGCATGGGCGATCGCAATCGCGAAGTCCGAGCGATCAACCTCATCCTCCAGGCTCTGCAGTGTGTAGTTGGCGACTTTGAAGACGCCGTTGTCCCACCGGTGCACAACGAAGCTGTCGTACTCAAAGGCGCTCTGGATTTCCTGGGCCACCTTCAGCGACTCCACGGAGCAGATGATGAAGACGCGGATCTTGTCGCGCTTCTGAGTCACGAAGCTGTTGCGTTGCAGGAGACGGCGAGCCAGTTCACGCGCGATGCAGCGGTAGAGATCGGGATAGCGGCTACCGAGCTCTGACAGAACGGTCTCCGTCACCTTTGCCACTACGCTGTCCTCAAACGCGATGATGGTCGCCGAACGGCGCTGGGTGGGCTCCACGGCCGCCATTTCACCGACCGAGTCACCTGTGAAGCGCTTGGCAATCAGTCGTCCATTCACCACGACGTCCAACACGCCCGACAGGATCAGGTACACGTCATTGTCGGACCCGTTCTGTTCGATGATCGACTGCCCCGCCTTCAGTGCAAGCAGTTCGACCCTCTCCGCGAGTTCTTCCGCCAACGCCCGGTTACCGCCAACGATTTTTTGACCGGCGATCGCCTCCAGACGCAACCGTCTGCCTGGCTCCCCCTCAAATCTCTGAAGCATTTCATCCCTCCGCTCGATCTCACCCTGGCCCGCGCCTGCATAGGGCGCCCCGGTTCATGATCGCGGCGACCCTTGGGTCGACACGCTCCGCAAGAGATCGAAGTTGCTTGAACACACGACTCGCACTCCAAAGGGCGCGTGCGGCGCGACCTCCAGAGTACTTGACCAAATTTTCAGGAGTCAACGCGCAGGCGGAATCCGGTTTCGCCCTAAAGGGAACAGGTGGCTTTGCCATCCGCGCAAAACTTCGAGTCTCTGTCCGCCCAGCGCTAGGAGCTGAGACGATCCTACGGGGCCTCGGTTCGGGCAGTTGCACGAACATGGCGATTGACGAGCGCGCACGCCGGCGCTCTTCGAGTCCGGTAGCAACTTCCGACATCCACTTCGCGATCTTCCCGGCTCCTTTGACGAAGTGTCGGGGGCAGCCGCTATAGCAGGCCGCCGACCTTGTCGTAGTTCTTGCCGAGCCATACCAATGCCAGGGCGTGGTGTTTACCAACCCTTTAAGTAGTTGACCTTGTTGAAGTGTGCGAGCTACACAGCCTCAGTCAGATGCTCACCCCTTCCGGAACGTTGGGGTGTTGGCGACCTCGAGAGTGCGCGACTGATCCGCAACCTCCTGAAACTCAGGCAGCGCCAAGAAGGCAAGTGGTGGTTGCATAGACATGAGCACTTTGGAGAGGATTAGGTCCGAGGCGCCAAGGAGCCTCACGAACTTGCTGAGCTCATGCAGCTTGGCGCGAATAGCCGGAAGTGCCCGACCGAGTCCAGCAGCCTTACGGACCATGGCGGCCGCGGTGTCCGTTAGGGCGACGGTGTCATCGCCCTCGCTCGTGAAATACAGGTTCAAACAGCTCGCGCACCGGGACACCAAGCGCCCGCGCCATCCGTTCAATGTTGTCCAACGACGCATTCCTACGCAAACGCTCTACGTGTGCTACGAACGTCCGATGGAGCCCGCTTTCGAGCGCCAGCGCTTCCTGTGACCACCCCTTTTCTGCACGCAGCCGAATGAGGTTGAGGGCCAGCTGCTCGCGCGCGCTGACGGCAATCTCTCTGGGCTGGGAACGAGGTGAGGACACATGTGGAAGTCTTCACATGTGAAGCGCATGAGTCACCCGCTTTTAAGTCACAATCGCCGCATTCAATCGAGCGATCATGATCTTCACAGAAGCAAAGCTCACCAACGGTCAGAGCATCCGCCTTGCCACACTTTCAGGCACCGTCCTCGATCCCTCCGGCTCCCCTGGTCCGTCCGGCAAGAAGGGTGGGTTCTGGTTGCTCGACAAGGAGGGCAAGGAGAGCTTCGTTCGCGCCGTCGGCATTGGCATCGCCGTGCGACCCGGTCATCGTGTCTCGCTCGTTTACGGCGCCCCGTCCGCGCATGTTGAAGGGGCGCTGTTTGGTGCCATGAACCACACCACCGGCGATGTGGCGTGCGACATCATGAAGCTAGGCACGGCTCTTCGCAGCTGGCGACTGGATGTCGCCGAGGGCAAGAGCTTCTTAATCTGGGCATTCGCTCCTTGCCTCATCCTCGCGCTGATTGCCTTCGCCTCCCCCTCCGCGCGGCTGGACACCAGGATCTTCGCCATGTTCTGGAGCGCCATCGGCGGGTTCATCGTAGGTAGCCTCGCGTGGTATTTCGTCGGCTTCCGGCTTGGCCCCCAAGCGCGCCTCGGCGAGTTGGCGGCGCAGATCAATGCGCTCGGGACCTCCGCTCTCCAGCAAGCTGGAGATTGAAAGTGCCGAAGCTTTCCTTGGGACGCGTGCGGGCAAGCGCAATGCTTTGGAAGGTCCGCCGCTCGTCAGATATTTAACCCACGCTCGTCAGTGGCCGAATGAACAACGAAGGCGGACCGAGAAGACTCGGCGATTAGGACAGAAGCGTTGAACACCACACAGGCCGTCGCCTTTGCACCGCTACCGGATTTGACCTCTCTAGATCTGCGCAGAACTCGTGCCCAGAAGCATCGATGAAAACCAATAGGTGGTGACCGGAGACCTTCAACCCGCTCCAGATAGATCCAACCCTGCGCGAAGTCCAAATGGCTGAGTGCGCCTCGGGCGTCATGCACGTCAGTTCCAGCAGTTCCGAATTCCCTGCGCCGGTAGCCAACTCTCCGACATCCTGGTCACTCGCAAGTATGTGCGTCGACACGACTTGTTCCCCCTCAACGGTAAGGCCGATGGTGGCCACGAACCATGGATAGCGCGCCGGTAAGAAGAACCCGCGCCATCCGCAAACTCCTGGGCCGAATAGCCCAGCTGCTTCTGGGATAGCTTGATCTGCGTGCGTGAGGAACATTGGTGCCTTGGAGATAGCTCTGGGGATGTGGGGCGCGTACTTCTCGTTGGTGCTTCACGCCTCATAAACGGTATGCACTTGAAGTGCTCCGCTTGAAATTATTCTGGGGAGCAGGTCAGTACACAACTCGGCGGATCGAAGCCCGTTCCTCGCACCGACAACAGATTCCCTTTCCGAATATGGGACCGGACCCGGTACGGTGCGTGTTGAAAGGTAGTCATGAGCAAGTCGCTAAACAGCCGCAACAATGAGATCTTCCTTGCCATGCTCAGGGACATGCGGACCGGCCGCCGAATGAGACAGGCTGATCTGGCCGCACTGATGGGTTGGGGGCAGGCAACGATCAGCAAGGTGGAGTCTGGCGAGCGTAGGCTGGACATCATCGAGTTGCGGGATCTCGTCACTGCACTTGGGCTGGACTTCCTTAGCTTCGTTCGTTCACTTGAGGATGAGCTTCAACGCCGCGGCGTCGTGTCGATCAGACTTAAGAGGTGCGGTCGTCACGGGTCGGGCCTTTCCTCCACGTCCGCTACGCGGTCCGACTGAGTGTCCGCCGCGATGCGCTCTAGCCGACTGCTTGCGTGAGACCCGCTTCAGATTTGTACTGACGCGGCGACGCAAGTGATCTGATGCAGGCAAGGTGCCCCGTGAAGCGCGTGAAAGTTGCACCAGGAAAATTCGTCATGGTCCGGCCGGAGCCAGTCGAGAAGGCGGCTCGCGTACGAACGCTCACGGAAACCGAATTTGATGCCCTTATCCGGCTGGAGCCGAGAAACGCTCGTGTACTGGCTGGCCCCCATGAGCGCTCGTAAGCGCTAGTCGCATCGCGAGCAATCGAAACAGCAGCCCCAAAACTCGAATTCGTGTGGAGGCCGATATGAAACCGACAGACGACATGCGCTGGATCACAACCGGCGAGGCGGCCAAAATATCGGGTTTGTCACGGCCGCTCGTGGAGAAAATTCTTGGCCACTACCCAGGCGAGATCCGTCGGTCCGCCGTAGGCGCGCAGCCGAGCGTCATAGCCGACCAATTTGATTCATGGATAAAAGCCATCTTGGCAGCGACCGACCCTGGCGACCTAGACCAGATCCGCGCCGAGGCAATCCTCAATCCGCGACCGTCGGCCAAAGCGCCTAGCCCACAGGAAATGGAAGCAAGGAAAGCATCTCGCAGACGAGCGGCTGAGCTGGTGAAAATGCTGAGCAACCGATGAGGCCCACAGTGATGCAGTCTCTGAACACCAGCCAAGCGGTGAGCAATGCTGTTCAAGCCTTGGTCGCTCGCCTGACTGATGTCGGTGGGTCGATCGTGAGGACTGCAGGGAAATCAGTTCGCCAATCAGCGAGCCTGTTCACACGCCCAGCGCAAGCGAGAGAACGGATATGAACAGTCGAACGAGAAGCGCGACCTGGACAAGCCGAGTGAGGAAGGCGGGAAGGATTGACCTACCGCCGGCCGTGCCCGGCTTCCACCTCGGCCAACGGATTTACTTCCACGTCACGCATTTGGGCGCGGTGTTCGGTATCCAGCCGACAAGGACGGTGAACGGGCGTCTGCTTTCAACCCGTGTTCGGCGAGGGCTACGCTCCATCGGGGCTTACGGCCCCAGAGCATCGAACGGCCGGAGCACAAGCCAGCGGCACCGCACCGCCAGGAACTGATTTGCACGAAGCGCGCCAATGACTCATGACCCATAGACCAATCTTGCTGTGCGGCGATCCTCACGGACACTTCGCACACATCCTCGAAGCGACCGGCAAGCTCGATCCTGCTGCCGTCATCCTCCTGGGGGACTTGGAGCCTGACGGTCCCTTGGAGACAGTCCTGGCTCCGGTGGCCGACCGCGTTTGGTGGATCCCTGGGAACCACGACGCGGATCGGATCGTCGACATCGAGCGCACTTGGCAGAGCGGGCTGGCGGAAAGGAACCTGCATGGCCGGGTTGTGAAGCTCGAGGACGGGCGAAGGATCGCCGGCTTGGGAAACGTGTTCCGCGGGAGTGTCTGGATGCCCAAGGGACCAGGCGGTGCCGCTGGTTCTCCCCCAAGCTTCAGCAGCATGCGCCAACACGCGCGGTCAACGCCTCGTCAGGATCGCTTCGGTGACGGTCCCCACTTCAAGCACTGGGGCACCATCTACCCCGAGGACTTCGAGCGACTCAAGCGGCAACGGGCAGACATTCTTGTGACCCATGAGGCGAGCGGATATCACCCGTACGGGTTCGCCGTCCTGGACGACCTGGCGCGCGCCCTAGGTGTGAGTCTGCTTGCGCACGGACACCTTCACGAGGCTCGGTGGCGGTTCGAGGATCAGTCGCAGGCGTGGCAGTCTCAGGGCTTCAAGTCGGTAGGGGTGGGGTTGCGTGGCATCACCGCCATCTGCGGGGACGGCGAGCTGGAGGTGGTTGTGCCTGGTGAGCTCGACGAGGCAAGCGCCCCTCGCATCAGTCGGGCGGCCGCGACCGCACATTTTGTCGAAGGAGCGAAGCCATGACCCTTGCCGTTCCAGACGACTTCCCTCACCCACCCTTCGGCGGATCGCTGTCCGGTATGCAGCTCAAGTTCAGTCTGACGCAAGGGCCCGATGGCCGGTTTCACGAGCCTGGCTCGTTGCCGGAAGAGCGGGCTGAGGATTTCCTGCGCTGTTGCGAGGTGGTGGACTGGGCCGTGGGTTTCCTGCGCGAGAAGGCACTCAAGCCCAAGTACGCGGCGCTGACTACGGAGCAGATGCTCGAAAAATTCAAGGCTAACCTGGCCAGAGACTTCGACATGCCCGCCACCTACCGTTCGTGGATTCTGGCTCGGCTAGCGGATCGCATGGATCACCAGTAGCGCCCGGTTAACGACGCAGCAGACTTGCTCGAAGACAAGCCCGTGAAAATACGGCTCTATTCTGACGAAGTGGCGACTCTCGCTAAGGAATCCGCACCTTGCCAAGAAGCCTCAGCTCATGGTCCTGTCTCGGGATATTCCGCCGCGAGGAAAACTTTTTTTTTGAGCAAATCAACTTGCTCTATCGCAACTTGATTTGCTCAGCGATGTTGGCTGTTGTGGCCGAGCTGGAGAACACGAGATTCAGCAGTTGACCGTAGCCCACGCGCTCCGGTCCTCAGCGGTTATAGCCGTCAGCATGTGTGGGACGCCTCTGCCCCCTGGCGAGCCCCGAAATCCTCCGCCAAGCGCCCGTGAACGAGCCGGTGTTGGATCTCAAAACTGCGGAAGGTGCGGAGGTCTCTTGGGACTACCGCGCGCTGGGAATAACGCTGCGCAGTCATCCCCCCGAATTGCGGAGCCACGCTGGCCAAGCGAGAGCTCCGCACGGCGAGGGACCTAGCGGCGATGCCCAACGAGCGCGTCGCCCACTACTCCGGAATCGTGATCCTGCGGCAGCAACCCGGCACCGCGAAAGGCGTGGTGTTCCTGAGCCTCGAGTACGAGACCGGCAACGTGCAGTAATCGTGTGGCCCAGTGTGAAGAAGAAGCTGCGCAAGAAACTACCAGGGCGCGTCTCATGGCCGCTCACGGCATGTGGAAGCGGCTGGGTGACGCCTGCAGCATGATTCCAGGCTGGCTGGAGGACCTGACCGGCATGCTGGGCGCGTTGGAGATCAGCAGCAGGGACTTCCGCTGACGCACGACGCTTCACACACACTCTCTCCACATGACGAGCGACGCGTTGCCGAAGAAGCCAGCGATTTTTCGCGTTGGCCGGAGAGAAGCTGAGCTGCCGTGAAGCGGAGTCGATCCGGTCATCGACCCAGCCTAGCGACTGCCACCGAACGTACTGGAAGTCTGCAGCACGATCATCGCGATCGTGGCCGTGGCCATTGCCGCGGTGGCCAGCCAGCCCATCACACTCCACAGCGGCGGCAGGCGCAGGTCGCCGACGATCTTGCGGTGCGACGCGGCCACCATCACCGCGATCATGATGGGCACGGAAATCACGGCGTTCACGACCGCCGACCAGACCAGCGCCTTGATCGGATTGAATCCCGACAGGCTGATCGCGAGACCGATCAGCATCGCGCCGCTGAGGATCGCGTAGAAGACCTTCGCGGAGTGGGCCGGACGGTCGAGCCCGCGCCGCACGCCGGCGAGCGTGGCGACGGCATAGGCCGCCGATCCCGCGAGCACTGGCAAGGCGAGGAAGCCCGTGCCCACGATGCCGGCGGCGAAGAGCACGAACGCGAAGTTCCCCGCGATCGGTTTGAGCGCCTGCGCAGCCTGCGCAGTGGTCTCGATGTCGCGCACGCCGTGGGCGTGCAGCGCCGCGGCGGTGGCGACGATCATGAAGAAGGCGATCGTGTTGGAAAAGCCCATGCCGACCAGCGTGTCCGTGCGCAGGCGACGGAACTGCTCCGTCGCCTGCTCCGGCGCGACAGCGAGCGGGCGGTCTGCATCGATGCGGCGGATCTCCTCGGCTTCCTGGCTGGCCTGCCAGAAGAAGAGGTAGGGGCTGATCGTCGTGCCGAGGATGGCGACGACGGTGGTCGTGTATTCGCGGTCCCAGTGCACCGTCGGCATCACCAGCGACTTCAGCGCGAGCACCCAATCCGCCTGTGCTGCGAAGCCGACGCCGACGTAGGCCAGCAACGTCAGCGTCAGCCACTTCAGCAGCATCACGTAGCGCGCGTAGGGCAGCCAGATCTGCAGCAGCAGCGAGAGCACCGCCATGGCCACGACGAACGCGCCTGGCGGCCCGCCGACGGCCAGGTGCATCGCATCGCCCATCGCGCTGAGGTCGGCGCCGAGGTTGATAACGTTGGCTACCACCAGCAGCGAAACGAGCGCGACCACCAGCCAGCGCGGACAGAGCTTGGAGAAGTTTTCGGTCAGGCCCTTGCCGGTGATGCGACCGATGCGCGCGCTGGCGAGCTGGATGCCGACCATCAGCGGGAAGGTCACCAGGATCGTCCAGCCGACCGCGTAACCGTACTGCGCGCCGGCCTGCGAGTAGGTCGCGATGCCGCTCGGATCGTCGTCGGCGGCGCCGGTGATCAGGCCGGGGCCGAGCTTGCTCCACCAAGGCGCGCTGACGGATACCTGATCCGCAGGCGCCTCGTCCGACGGCGCCTTGTGGGCAGGCGTCCCGTCGGAGGGGGCCTCGTCGGAAGGCGGTACCGCGTCGGGCACGGCAGCCATCACATTTTCGGCTGGCCGTTGGAGGCCATCACGCCGCCGTCGACAGGAAGGTTCACGCCGTTGACGAAGCGCGCATCGTCGCTGGCCAGGAAAGCCACGACTGCGGCGATGTCGGCGGGTTCGGCCGGTCTGCCCAGCGGCATCCGTTCCATGAAGCGCGCAACGAGGTCCTTGTCCTCCAGCATCTCCTCGGTCATGCCGGTGCGGGTGAGCGACGGCGCGACCGCATTGACCCGCACGCCCTTGCCGCCGAAGTCCAGCGCGAGCGAGCGTGTGAGGTTCACGACGCCGCCCTTGGCCGCGTTGTAGGCGCACATCCCCCAGTCGCCGGAGAGGCCGGAGACCGACGCGGTGTTGACGATGCAGCCCTTGCGCTTGAGCAGCTCGGGCATCGCCGCGCGGCAGCCGTGGAAGACGCCGCTGAGATTGATGGCTAGGGTCTCGTTCCAGTCGTCCAGCGAGACGGTGAGGGCGTCGCCTTCCGTCCCGATCCCCGCGTTGTTGACGATCACATCGAGCCCGCCGAAGCGCTTCACCGCTGCGGCGACCAGCGACTCGACGTCCGCGTACTTCGAGACGTCGGCCACCTGCGCCAGCGTGCGGTCCTGCGGCAAGTGCTTCGCTACCTGCTGGAGCTTGTCCTCATGCCGCGCGCAGATCACGACATTGGCGCCCTCCTGGGAGAAGCGCTCGGCGACGCCGCGCCCGATGCCCGACGACGCGCCGGTGACGATGACAGTCTTGTCCTTGAATCGTTCCATGCTGATCTCCTATGAATTGGTCAAGGAGAGGCAAGGTGAATGCCCGCCGCCAAAGCGGCGTCAAGACCCGGGCCGACGGCGTGACATCAACCGCCTAGGCCTCGCGGACGAGGCCAACTTGCTCACGTGTCACTGGGCAGGATGGCGCGATCGTCCAGCGCCATTCCATTTCGCTCAAATCGGCAGGCCCATCAAAGAGGTGGGCTCCTCCACAGGACGACCATTTCGAGCCGCACGGAACTCCGCCGATTTCTCGTACACGCTCTTGCGCGAGCGCATCACGCCGCCAAGCGGTTGGTGAGCCACGAGCCCGCGCCAGGGACTGAAAAGCATGCCGTCGTCGACGGCGGTTGCGCGCGCTTCGGTCCACGCCGCCTGGGCTTGCACGGAGATTGTCGCCACGGTCACATACGGACTGTCGTCTTCGGTCCACTCCGCCGAAGCGTCCTCGATCGGCATGGACTCCAGGTCTCGACACAGCTGCACCTTGACCGCCCACTGACCGCCGTTCGCAGCGAAGAAGTCGACCAACGCCTGCCGGAGGCCGTCCGGCTTGTCCTTGAGGTCGACCTTTGCGTCAGTCAGCGCGGTCAGCCCGTTGGAGATCGGCACCACCGAGAGCTTGGCGATGTAGTCGCCGAAGCGCAGCGGCACCTGGCTGAAGTAGCTTTCGCCAAGCACGTTTGTCTCAGCATGACCGCCCAGCGACACGAGCGTGCCGCTCTTGCCACCGAAGGCCTCGACCACCTTTTCCACCGCCTGCAGCGTGGCTGAAAGCGCGATCTTCGCGCCTTCACCCTTGTCGGTGGTCTTGGCCAAGAGCTTCAGGTTCTGCAGAAACTTCTTCGGCGTTGGGACGGTGAACGCCGGTCCGTTGGCCAGCACGAAGTTCTGAGTCGTACCCTGCCCGGACAACTGTGGACCGTTCACGTCCAGCACCTTGATTGCCAAGCCGCGCGGCACCGACACCTTGTCGTCAAGGATGTCGCCGGGGTTGGTCGAGAAACGCATCAGCACCGGGTGAGTTCCGGTCCCCGCAAACAGCCCCTGCGCAAACTCCGCCGCCAGCCCGGGCTCGATCGTCATCTCGCCCACCAGGTAGCCGTGGCTCTTGGCGTGGACGCTGCGCATGGCGTGGCCGCTGTTCTCGAACGTGGTCTGGCGAATTTTTCCCATCGTCTCGTTGAGTTCGGTGATGGTCTCGGCCTCGTCGTCGGGAATGGTTTCGACGTCGGGACTGAACGGGACGGGAGGCTTCAGGTGTTGGCTCAAGGTCATGCTCCTGGGTCGGTGTTCAAAGCAGCTTGTCGATCGTCACGGGAAGCGAGCGCACCCGCTTGCCGGTTGCATGGAAGATCGCGTTCGCCACTGCGGCGGCCGTGCCGACGATGCCGATCTCGCCCAGGCCCTTCACGCCCAGCGGAGTCACCTCCGGATCCGGCTCGTCGACGAAGATCACTTCGATCGAGTCGATGTCCGCATTCACCGGCACGTGGTACTCGGCGAAGCTGTGGTTCATGAACCGGCCGAAGCGATGGTCGGTCAGCGTCTCCTCGTGCAAGGCCATGCCGATGCCCATCACCACGCCACCCAGGATCTGGCTGCGCGCAGTTTTGGGGTTGATGATGCGGCCCGCCGCCACGGCGCATACCACCCGCGTGATGCGCACGACGCCCAGCTCTTCGTCGACCTTGACCTCCGCAAACACCGCGCTGTGGGTGTTGCGCGATTTGCGCATCGTGCTGATCAGGTCCATCGGGCCTGGCTTGGCGGTCTCTTCGACTTCGAGGCGGTCCTTACCGGTGGCCGCAAGCGCGTCGGTCAGACTGACCTGCTTTGATGGGTCAGCCTTGAGCCGAATGACGCCGTCGCGGAACTCGACGTCGTCGAATCCGGCGCCGTGGAGCACGCTGCCATCTATCTTCGCCGCGGCCTTCAGCAGCTGCTTGGCCATCGATTCGCAAGCCAACTGCACCGCGGCCCCGGTGGACGCGGCGCCCCAGGATCCGCCTTCGACTGGTGCCGCTGACAGCTCGCTGTCGCCCAGCCTGGCCTGGATCTTCGACACCGGCACACCCAGCGTCTCCGCGGCCACCTGGGTCATTACCGTGTAGGTGCCGGTGCCGATGTCCGCGCCGGCGTTCGCCACCAGCAGCGTGCCGTCGGCCAGCAGCGTTACGGTGGCCGCCGTCTTCATGAACAGCGCATCCCACATGCCGGTCGCCATGCCCCAGCCGACCAACTCGTGACCCTCCTTCGTGGCGCGCGGCGCGAGGGGTCGATCCTTCCAGCCGATCGCCTCAGAGCCGCGGTTGTACGCCTCCCGCAACGCTTTCGAGGTGTACGGGGTATCGTTCATCGCGTTCTTCTCGGCGTAGTTCAGCCGTCGGAATTCCAGCGGATCGAGGCCAGCCTCGAAGGCCATCTCGTCCATCGCGATCTCAAACAAGGTCATTCCAGTGGCGGCGCCGGGCGCGCGCATGTCGCCGGGCGTGTAGGTATCGACCTCGGCCAGCGTGTACTCGCCGCTGGCGTTGTCACAGGCGTAGGCCATCAGCCCCCAGTTGCAGACGACCTCCATGTAGTGCTCGAAGCGCGAGGTCGGCGTGGTCGCGTCGTTGATGATGGCCTGCAAGCGGCCGTCATGATCCGTCGCGAGCGCCACGGTCTGCACCGCTTCCGGACGATGTACATGGCTGAACATCTGCTGGCGGGTCAGCACCACGCGCACTGAGCGTTCAAGCTTTTTGGCCGCCAGCGTGGCGAGAAACACCTGGTACTGCGGCCGCAACCCCGAGCCGAACGCGCCACCCACGTACCGGTTGAGCACGCGCACGTCTTTCTTCGAGAAGCCGAAGACCGATGCGAGGTAGCCCTGCACGTTCTGAGCGCCCTGGGTCTTGTCGTGCACCGTGATCTTGCCGTCGCCGTGCCAGAACACGGTGGTGGCATGCATCTCCATCGGGTTGTGATGATGGGTGCCCAGGTGGTACTCGGCCCGATGCTTGAGGGCGGCCTGCTCGTAGGCCACCAGCGCATCGCCGCGCGACTTGGGGGCCTCGAAAGTGCTGCGCTTCTTCTTGGGCTCGAACTTGTCCTTCATCGCCACGCGCAGATCGGTGTTGTGCGGCTCTGCCTCGCAGTCGACGCGGACTAGCGCCGCAGCGTCCCGCGCCGCTTCCAGCGACTCAGCCACCACCAGGGCGAGTGGCTGCGCGCTGAACATGATCTTGTCGTCGTACAGCGCGCGAAAAGGCGAGCCGGGCACGGACACCATGTCGGCGTAGCTATGGTCCAGCCACGCCAGGTGCGGACGGTTCTCATGCGTGATGACGTCGACCACGCCGGGAATGGCGCGGGCGGCGGCATCGTCGATCGCGGTCACGCGCCCCTTGGCGATGGGACTGGAGACCACCCAGCCGTAAAGCAGGTCCGGCGTCGTGTACTCGGCGGCGTAACGCGCGGCGCCAGTGACCTTAACGTGTCCGTCGACGCGGCTGAGCGGATCGCCGATGTGGCCCTTGTTGGTCTGGTTCGGAAGGAGGCTGTCGGTGGTCATGGCGGCTCCTCAGCGAACACGCTTGTCGGTCTGCGATTGCGGCGTACCGTCGGCCGCCTGCTTCAACGCCCTCATGATGGCTCGCCGGGCGAGTTCGATCTTGAAGTCGTTGCCACCCTGGCCCACTGCGCCTTTCAGCAAGGTCTCGGCGGCGGCGCGGAAGATTCCTTCAGAAGGAACTGCGCCCTGGAGTAGCGTCTCTGCCTCGGTGCTTCGCCACGGCTTGTGCGCCACCCCTCCCAGCGCCACCCGCGCGTCTCCGATGGTCCCGTCGTCTTCCAGTGTCAGACCCACGGCCACCGATACGAGCGCGAACGCATACGACAGCCGGTCGCGCAGCTTCAGATAGGTGTAGTGATCCGCGAACCCTTCGGCAGGCAGGTCGATCGCGGTGACGAGCTCCCCGGGTGCCAGCGTGTTGTCGCGCTCCGGTGCGTCGCCTGGCAGGCGGTGGTAGTCGCTCAGCGGGATGGTTCGTTCCCCGGCCGGGCCGGTAACCTGAACTTCGGCCTCAAGAGCCGCGAGCGCAACGCACAAGTCGGAAGGATGCGTGGCGATGCAGTGATTGCTCGCGCCCAGGATCGCATGGATGCGTGTGACGCCGCCGATGGCGCTGCAGCCGCTCCCAGGCTCGCGCTTGTTGCAGGGCGTCGCCGTGTCGTAGAAGTAGTAGCAGCGCGTGCGCTGGTTGAGGTTGCCGCCGTTGGTGGCGACGTTGCGCAGCTGCGGGCTGGCACCGGCCAGGATGGCCGAGGCGAGCAACGGGTAGCGCGACTGCACGCGCGCGTCGTACGCCGTATCGGCGTTCGTGGCGAGAGCGCCCAACCGCAGACCGCCGTCGTCACGGTCCTCGATGTCCTTGAGCGCGAGCCGATTGATGTCGACGACGTGCAGCGGCCGCTCCACGTTCTCTTTCATCAGGTCGACCAGGTTCGTGCCGCCGGCGAGGAAACGGGTGCGCTCGGCAGCCCCGGCGCGCACGGCTGCGGCCACGTCCGCGGCGCGGGCGTAGTCGAAGCGGATCATGGCGCGGCCTTCCGTGGCTGTGACTGCGGCTGCGGCCGCAGCTGCATCACATCGACGATGGCGTCGGTGATGTTGGAGTAGGCGCCGCAGCGGCACAGATTGCCGCTCATCAGCTGCCGCACGTCGTCCCGGCACTTCGCGCGGCCTTCGCTGATCAGCGCACGTGCGGAGCAGATCTGGCCCGGCGTGCAGTAGCCGCATTGGAAGGCGTCATGGTCGATGAAAGCCTGCTGCAAGGGGTCGAGCGTGCCGTCCGCCGCCGCCAGGCCCTCGATCGTGGTGATCTTTGCGCCGTCCGCGACCACCGCCAGCATCAGGCAGCTGTTCACGCGCTTGCCTTCGAGCAGCACGGTGCAGGCGCCGCATTGGCCGTGGTCGCAGCCCTTCTTGACGCCGGTCAGGTCCGCATGCTCGCGCAGCAGGTCCAGCAGCGTGACCCAGGGATCGATCTCAATGTCGAACGGGCGGCCGTTCAGCTCAAGCCAGATCGGGATGCGTGCGCCGGTGGATGCCGGTCCTGCCTGGCTGACCACGGGGTCGGCTTGGGTTTGCATACGTGCTCTCCAAATGGACGTCGCACCCTGTTGGCAAGACCGCCTCCCGCCTTCCAATGTGCCGCTGGCGTTCTGGGCATGTGCCCTGCCAAGCCGTCAGCATGCAGAACGAACACCGCACCTCGGCACACCCCACCGACATCGACGAACCACCACCCAGCAGCGGCGGTTGGGGCTCTCTGAAGGCCGTCACGAAAATCCTGGCGCAGGAGGGAGTTCCGGTTACCGGTGCCGCGGCGTTGCTGAAGCAGAACAAGGCCGACGGCTTCATGTGCGTCAGTTGTGCGTGGGCCAAGCCGAGGTCCCCGCACGCCGCCGAATTCTGCGAGAACGGCGCCAAGGCCACGGCGTGGGAGATGACGAACAAACGCCGGCCGCCGGCCTTCTTCGCCCAGCACACCCTGACTGAGCTCGAAGGCTGTTCCGATCACGAGCTGGAAGCCGGGGGGCGGCTCACCGCGCCCCTGCGCTACGACGCCGCGTCGGACCGCTATGTAGAGGTCGGATGGGACGAAGCGTTTGCGGAAATCGGCTCGGAACTGAGGCGGCTGTCTCCGGAGTCGGCGGTGTTCTATGCCTCCGGCCGAGCTTCGCTGGAAGCGTCCTACCTGTACCAGCTGTTCGCGCGGGTCTACGGCCACAACAACCTGCCCGACAGCTCGAACATGTGCCATGAGAGCACCTCCGTCGGCCTGCCGAAGACCATCGGTTCGCCTGTGGGCACGGTCTACCTCGAAGACTTCGCGCAGACGGAGGCGATCTTCTTCTTCGGACAGAACGTCGGCGTGAACAGCCCGCGGATGCTGCACGACCTGCAGGACGCCCGCCGCCGCGACGTGCCCATCGTCACCTTCAATCCGCTGCGCGAAAGCGGCCTGGTCGCCTTCGACAACCCGCAGTCTGCGCGCGACATGCTGCTGCCGGGTCACACGCAGATCAGCACGCAGTACCTGCAGCTGCGCCCGGGCGGAGACCTGGCGGCGATCTCCGGGCTGTGCAAAGTGCTGATCGAGTCGGACGACGAGGCCGTTGCCGGGGGTCATCCACGCGTGCTCGACGCCGCGTTCATCGCCGAGCACACGCACAACTTCGAGGACTTTGCCAACCGCATGCGGGCGATGACGTGGGAGGACATCGAGCGCGAGTCGGGTCTGGCCCGTGCGGATCTGGAACAGGCGGCCCGCACGTACGCCAGTGCCAAGGCCGTCATCGCCGTCTACGGCATGGGACTGACGCAGCACCGCGAGGGCGTGCTCAATGTGCAGATGGTGTCCAACCTGCTGCTCCTGCGCGGCAACATCGGCAAGCCCGGCGCAGGCATCTGCCCGGTCCGCGGGCACTCGAACGTGCAGGGTCAGCGCACTGTCGGCATGACCGAAAAACCCGAACTCGCGCCGATGGCCAAGCTGCGTGAGGTCTATCGCTTCGAGCCGCCGATGAAGAAGGGACGGAACACCGTCGAGACCTGCGAGGGCGTGCTTGACGGATCGGTGCGTGCCTTCATCGGTCTTGGCGGCAATTTCCTGCGCGCAGTCCCCGACAGCCCTCGCATCGAGGCCGCCTGGCGCGGGCTTCGGCTGACCGTACAGGTGGCGACCAAGCTCAACCGCAGCCACCTGATCCACGGAGACGTGGCGTTCTTGCTACCGTGCCTGGGCCGCAGCGAGATCGACGATCAGGCGAGCGGCCCGCAGAAGGTGTCGGTGGAGGATTCGACCGGCCACATGCATGCGTCCATCGGCGTGGTCGAACCGGCAGCGGCGACGCTGAAGTCCGAGATCGCCATCGTCGCGGGTCTGGCCAAGGCCACGCTTTCGCCGAACGAATTCCTGAAGTGGGATGAGTGGACAGACGACTACGCGCTGATCCGGGACGAGATCGCACGAGTGCTCCCTGACATCTTCCACGACTTCAACGCGCGCTTCGAGCGGGCCGGTGGATTCCCCCGGCCAATCCCCGCTCGTGAGCGGGTGTGGAAAACCGAGGCAAAGAAGGCGACGTTCATCGTTCCGGCGTCGCCCATCGCCGACGCCGATGCCCGTAGCAGTGTCGACGGCGACGATCCCAACGTCCTGCGCCTGATGACCATGCGCAGCGACGATCAGTTCAACACCACGATCTACAGCCTGGACGATCGCTTCCGCCGCGTGACGGGCAGCAGGACCGTGCTGCTGATGCACCCGGACGACATCGAACGACTGGGGTTCGTCGAGGGCGACGTGGTGACGGCTACGACAGCAGTGGACGACGGTCATGTGCGAAGGGTTCCCGGCCTGACGCTGAAGCGCTACTCGATTCCCAAGGGCGCCATCGGGGGCTACTTCCCGGAACTGAATGCGCTCATCCCGCTGCAGCACCACGCCAAGGGAAGCATGGTGCCGGCGGCAAAGTCGATCCCAGTGCGTCTTTCCGCGTGAGGCCGGAGCCGCCCGTCGCTGGATCAGTCAGCATGCGGAGTGCCGCTTGCCGTGCCAAGGAATGGACTCCGAGCCGCCTAGGGAATCTTGCAAGATTCTCGTTGTAGACGACAACATCGACGCGGCCGATTCGGTGGTCGCCTTGCTCGATACGTACGGGTACGAGGCATGCGCGGTCTACAACGGCGCCGAGGCGGTGCTGCTCGCTGAACTCCTGCATCCCGTCCAGGTGCTGCTAGACCTGGACATGCCAGAGGTGAGCGGCTTCGAGATCGCGGCATGCATTCGCGCGTTAGCGCAGCCTGAGAACCCAAAACTCGTCGCGCTCACCGGGCGTGGAAGCGATGCAGATCGCGTGCTGACTTCGGCCGCAGGCTTCGACCTTCACGTGCGCAAGCCCATCGCCTGCGAACAATTGCGGCAGCTCGGGGAGTGGGCTTACCGAAAGTCGGCATGACGATGCATGCGCTAGGGCGCCGTGCATCTCCAGCGTCTTGCCTTCGCAGGAACGCAGCCTGCCGTTTTGTTGCCTCCCTTCGCCCCACCTCTGCCACCTACTTCAGATGGATGCCAATATGACTTCGAATTCACGCGCACTCCTGCTTCTGGTCGGCGCCGTCATGTCCCTGAGTGCCAGGGCACAGCAGGGAGATGGAACCGACGTGCCCATCCGAACCCATGTCTTCAAACCCGACAAGGTGGAAGCCACGGAGGCTCGTGTAGCGGGCCTCAAGGCGCCACGCGGCTTCAAGGTTTCCGTCTTTGCACGCAACCTCAAGAACGCGCGGATCATCGCGGTCGCACCGGACGGACGTATCTACGTCAGCCGGCGCGACACCGGCGACGTCGTCATGCTGGAGGATAGAGACGGCGATGGCGTGGCAGACGGTCCGGCGGTCAAGGTGCTCGATCGCGCCGGCGCGCATGGCTTGGCCATCCATGAAGGGAGGCTGTACGTGGCGACGGTCAAGGAGATTTTCATGGCCCCCCTGCTAGCGGACGGCCGAGTCGGCGATCTCAAGTTGATCGTCGGAGACCTGCCGGACTCAGGGCAGCATCCGAACCGGACCATCGCGTTCGGGCCGGACGGAATGCTCTACATCACCGCTGGCTCGACCTGCAACGCGTGCAATGAGAGCAACCCCGAGAATGCGACGATCCTGCGGGCCTCGCCGGATGGCCAGAGCCGCGTGATCGTGGCCAGCGGCCTGCGCAACACGATCGGTTTCGACTGGCATCCCGCTACCGGCGAGCTATGGGGCATGGATCACGGCATCGACTTCCTGGGCGACGAGGTGCAGCCCGAAGAACTCAACCGCATCGAGCAGGGCAAGCGCTACGGTTGGCCCCATGTCTGGGGCGACGGCGGCATCAACCCGCAGAGCACCCCCGCAGGCGAAGTCACCAAGGCCCAGTGGAAGGCGGACAGCGTGCCGATGGTGCTGGGCTACAAGGCTCATGCGGCGCCGATGCAGATGATCTTCGCCAATGGCGGCGGCCGCTTCCCTGCCGAATTCGCGGGCGACGCATTCGTAACCATGCGCGGCTCGTGGAACCGCAAGGAAGCTTCGGGCTATGAGATCGTCCGTGTCCGATTCGCGGATGGCAAGCCCCAGCGTTTCGAGCCCTTCGTCACGGGGTTCCTGACCGACCGGGGCCGCACCCACATTGCGCGTCCGGTCGGACTGGCATGGGCCAAGGACGGAGCGATGCTGATGGCCGATGATGCAAACGGCGTCATCTACCGCGTGGCTTACGAGGGAAGCGCCGCGCCTGCGCCGGCGATGAAAACTCCTGCGGACGAGATGAAGCGTCAGGCGCAGCGCGGAATCGGCGTTCCTCTCGCAAGGGATCGCGCCGAAACGGCGTCGAGGGGTTCATCCTCCATCGAACTCACGTCGTCCTCATTCGCTCCGGACGCAGCCATTCCTTCGAAGCACAGTGAGTACGCGGACGGCGTGTCGCCGGCGCTGACCTGGAAAGCCGTGCCGGGCGCGAGGAGCTACGTGCTGATCGTCGAAGACCCCGACGCCAAGCCGATCACGCCGTTCGTCCATTGGGTCGCCTGGAACATCCCGGCCGACGTGACCGCGTTGCCCGAGGGTCTGCAGGAGCAGGAACGGCTCACCGAGCCCCCGGGTTTGATGCAAGGGGCCACCAGCCGTGGCTCCGTGGGCTACTACGGCCCTCGGCCTCCTGTTGGGGATCCTCCGCATCACTACCACTTCCAGCTCCTTGCGCTTGACACGCTGCTCCAGCTTCCCTTGGGAGCAAGTCGCGACGACGTGCTGGCCGCCGCGAAGGGGCATGTCCTCGGAAAGGGCGAGCTGATCGGTACCTATCGCCAGGAGATCAAGCCTCCCAAGTAACCGCTGACTCCCGGCCAGCACCGGGGATGGAACACTGGAGCCGACGATGTTTGAACTGCACGTTGCATGGTGGGAACTGTTGGCTCGCGCCGCGCTCATCTACCTGGCCCTGCTGGTGATGGTCAGGCTGTCGGGCAAGCGGACCGTCGGGCAGTTCACCCCGTTCGATCTGCTAGTGGTGATGCTCCTCAGCGAAGCTGTCAGCAACGGACTGAGCGGAGGGGACGACTCCGTCGCGGGCGCCTGGATCCTGGCTGCCACCCTGATCGCGATGAACGCCTGCATCGGTTTCTTGGGATCACGAAGCAAGCGCTTGGAAGGGTGGCTTGAAGGCTCCCCGGTACTCATCGGTCGCGACGGGACTTGGTTCGACCGCGAGCTTCGGCGTCACCGAATCGGCACCGCGGATGTCGAGAAGGCACTCCGCGAAGCGGACTGCGATCTGGAAGAGATGCACATGGGCGTGCTTGAAAGCGACGGCAGCATCAGCATCCTCAAGCGCAAGTAGATCAAGCCCGCGAAGGCCTCACGCGCGCCTTGAGCACGTCTTTCATCCAGGCAAGCGCGCCCTCTTTGCGCGCTGCCGACTCTGCTGCGGTGCAGTCGCTGGGCACCGCGATGCGATAGCCTCGCACGTAGGCGTCCATCGCCGTGCACTTCACGCAGTAGTCCGTCGCCAGGCCGGTGATGATCAGGTCCTTCGCGCCAAGCTGCTCCAGGAGGAGATCCAGCGGCGTGGCGTAGAAGCCGGAATGTCGGGGCTTGAGGATCATCAGGTCCACCCCGGATGGCGCAAGCAGGCGGGCAAGTTCCGCCGCAGCGCCGCCCACCCTCTTGCACTCCTTCAACAAGGTGCTGACGTCCGAACGCCATTGCCCGAAGTTGTCGTTGACGTAGATGACGCAGGCGCCGTCGTCGTGAAACTGCTTCTTCAGACGCGCCGTGGCCCTCGCGGCTTCCACCGCGGCCTCGGCGATGTCTGCCGCCCCGTCGAAGGCCAACGGGTTGATGAAATCGACCAACAGGAGCACCTTGCGGGAGCGGGGCATCCCGGTGCCGCTGGCGACCTGGTGGTCGATCTCGCGTCTTGCCGCCGGCGCCATGGCGCGACTCCCCACCGGTACGGCGACGTGTCTCAGTGCGACGTCGGGTATTGGGCCAGCAACTCGTCCTTGCGGCTCTGGAGGCGTTGCCCCAGTTCCACCAGATCAAGTTTCGACTTCTTCGCCTTGGGGAACATCTCGTTCTGCTCTTCCTTCACGTGATGCTTCACCCATTCGCTCATGACCTTGACCTTGGCGTCATAGTCCTCGCCATAGGGCTCGACGCCTTCGACGGCGGCGATCAAGTCCTTGATGCTCTGATGCTCGACCTTGGCCTCCGGAACGAGTTCCTTGTCGCGCAGTGCGGCTTGGACCTCGGGATAGAAGATCTCCTCCTCCACCTGGGCGTGGACGGTGAGTTCCTGGCAGATCTGCGCAACCAGCTGGCGCTTCTTGGCGGTCGATCGCGACTTCTCGAACAGGTCGAAGAGTTCGCTGACCTTCTTGTGGTCGGCACGAAGCAACGACACGGCGTCCGGCGTGCGCGGCGAAGCCTTCGTCGAGGATTTGCGGACGGGGGTGTTTCGGGCAGTGGTGGTAGAAGGCATCTTGACTCCTGGCGATGGCTGGAAGGGAACACGAGATGAAGCGAGATGAAGCGAGATGCTCAGACATGCCTTGAGCGATCAGGCCGAATGCCAACTGGCAATAACCGAGCCTGACGAGATTGAGGCGTATCGGAACGGCATGAGCAATCGCTCTGCCATCTGCCATCGCAACCGCCATGTCCATCTCGTCTTAAGCTCCGCAGCATGCCACTTCACAGGTTGCTATGAGTTCGACACGACCCCGCCTCCGCTGTGCCGACGTCGTCAACTTTTCGGCGCCACCGGTCGCTGTGGCGCAGGCCTTGATCGGGTGCACACTTTTGGTCGACGGTGTTGGCGGGCGCATCGTCGAAACTGAAGCGTACGACGTTGATGACGAGGCGTCACATAGCTTTCGCGGGATGACACCGCGCAACGGAGCCATGTTCGGGCCGCCGGGCACCACGTACGTGTACCGGTCGTATGGGCTGCACTGGTGCTTCAATATCGTGTGCCGAGAAGCTGGGCATGGCGCGGCCGTGCTCCTCCGGGCCATTGAACCAACGCACGGTATCGAGGTCATGCGAGCCAGACGCCGTGTAGAGAGTCTGCGCAACCTTTGCTCGGGTCCTGGAAAGCTGGCACAGGCGTTGGGCATCACTGGCGCGTTGGACCATCGGCGGATTGACGAGCCGCCGTTCGTCCTCGTGCCTCCAGACGTTGCGTCAGTTGTCAACTTCGGCGCGCGCATCGGCATCTCAAAAGCGCAGCACCTCCCGTGGCGTTTCACGCTCTCGGAGTCGGACTTCCTCAGTAAGAAGCTCTGAACTGCATCCCACCAGAGGCATGATTTTCGGCTTCGAGATTTCGCCTAACGTCGAAGCCAAGTCCAGAACAACAAGACGAAGAGTCCAGCGATGGCCGCTATCGCCGCAGGACTGAATCCGTTCAGGGCAGATAGGCCGGCGCCGATGGCTCCCGCGGCGATGGAGATGAGCGCCTTCAGTACGAGCGACAGGTCACGCATGATGTCCTCCGGGAACCATTCACTGGCAGCTAGCGTGCCGAGATGGGTTGCGAGATAGACGTCTGCCAAACCAAATAGCCGTGCGTGCGGGAGTCGACGTTGCCTCAGGCACTACGAGCCGTTGGTGAATGCGGTCGGCGCACGGCAGGCATTTGATGACCTGGCGTCACTGCCCACTGTTGGCCCGTCACCGAGGAAGCGACATCCCAAGTCAACGAGGCGGAGGGGCGTATGTCGATCAAGGTTGCAACCTTCAACGTCAACGGCATCAAGAGCCGGATGCCCCGCCTGCTGGAGTGGCTTCACCACACCAAGCCTGACATCGCATGCTTGCAGGAAGTGAAGACGGGCGATGCAAGCTTTCCGAAGGAGGCAATCGAGGCTGCGGGCTACGCGGTCATCTGGCACGGGCAACCGCGCTTTCACGGAGTTGCGATCCTGTCCAGGGTGGGCCGTCCCACTGAGCTCCGCCGAGGTCTACCTGGCGATGACAACGACGGACAAGCTCGCTATCTTGAGGCGCACATCAACGGACTGCGTGTCAGCTCCGTATATTTGCCGAATGGCAATCCCACTGGCAGCGACAACTTCCGCTACAAGCTGCGATGGTTTCGAAGATTCAATGACTACGTCCGAACGCTGGTGAACGAAGAAATTCCGTCAGTGCTGTGCGGCGACTTCAACGTGGTGCCCACCAACAACGACATCTACAACGCAGGCACATGGCGACTCGACGCCGTCCTTCAACCCGAGACGCGCGCGCTCTACCAGGAGTTGTTGGCGCAAGGATGGACGGACGCCGCGCGCCATCTCCGTCCCAGGGAACGTCACCTGTACACCTTCTGGGTGAGCAACGAGGCTTTCAGGCGCAACGCCGGATTTCGTATGGACTTCTTGCTGCTCAGCCCGAATCTGCTCAACAGACTTCAACTTGATGGCGTCGATGCCGAGTACCGCGTGCGTGAAAAGCCGAGCGACCACGCACCGACGTGGATCCGACTTGGAACGGAATCCTGACGCGCCGCTCCTGCCGGACGAGCACAGGACTCGGGAATGGGATGCGCCGATCCTCAGGACTTAACCGACGGAGCCACCATGTCTGAAGAAGCAAGTTTTGCAGCGCCACCCCATGACCCTGCTGGCGAAAAGATCGACATCCACAACCCTGCCCAGCTGAAGAGTTGGGCCGAGAAGCTGAGCACGACGGACGAACAGATCCGACAGGCAGTGGCCGCCGTAGGCGCGTCGGCGTCCGATGTCGAATTGCATCTGAAAGGGAGCCGCGCGACGACCAGTGCGGAGCAGACCAAGCGCCCGGGGACATCCTGAGCGACGGCGCGAGAGCGCTCTCGAACGGAGGGAAGGATTCCATCGGCATGGAGTTCCCTCCTTCGATATTACAGATGCCGGATCGAAAATGAATCGCGGCAGTCGTCTTCGTACTTGAGGGGCTACTGCTCACGGGGCATTTCGCGCAGTGTCGGGATGCCCAAAGGACTTGGCCGTGGCATCCGCATCAACCCGCGCAGGTCTCCCGTTTGCTCAGTCTTGGCATCACTAAACTTAGGAGTGTCTCGTGGCCTTGAACCGTTACTCTTTCCGCCCCGCCATGTCTGCCATCACTGCAGTGTCCGTCGCAATTGGCGGGCTTCTGGCTGGCGGCCTCGCGTCAGCACAGACCACGGCGCCAACCGCAGCGTCCGCGCCGCGCGCCACACATGCCGACAGCAGCTTCTTGAAGGATGCCGCTGAGGCGGGTCACGCTGAAATCGACGCGGGTAACCTCGCCATGCAAAAGGGCAACGCCGCGGACGTCAAATCGTTCGCGCAGAAGATGGTCGACGACCACAAAAAGGCACACTCCGAGCTCGAGGCTCTAGCCGGCTCCAAGGGCGTGAAGTTGCCGGCAGAGGCCACCATGGTCGCCAAGGGCAAGGCCAAGATCTTGGAAAAGCGTGATGGCACCGGTTTCGACCATGCCTACGCGGAGAACCAGGTGTCGGCGCACAAGGACGCGGTCAAGCTGTTCGAGAAGGCAGCCAAGGACGCCAAGGATGCGGACGTCAAAGCCTGGGCCGCCAAGACGCTGCCGACCTTGCAGCATCACCTTCAAGAGGCGCAAGCCTTGGAGGCTAGCACCAAGGCCGCCGACAAAAAGAAGTGATCGAGGTGAGTTGAGCTACGAGCGCCGCCGCGTTCCTCACTGGTAGTGGCGGTGTTCGAGCAAAATGTTATTTCGAAGCGCAGAGCCGCGGGAGCGGCTCACCTCACGGCAACCTTTTCGTTCTTGCGATGAGGTCGATCAGCCCGCGCTCGAGCTGCTTGAAGTCGAACGGCTTGAGCCAGTAGGCAGTGGCGCCAGCACGCAACGATGCTTCAACGTCCTCCCGCTTGTTGCTCGCCGACAGTACGACGACTGGAATATCTGCGAATAGCGGGACGGCGCGGAATCTTCTCAATACCTCCAAGCCGTCCAGGTCCGGCAGGTGCATGTCCAGTAATACAGCATCCGGGGGCTCCAGCTGGCAGGTCGCGAGCCCCGTCGCGCCAGTCATGGCGACTTCTAGCCTCAGGTTCGGATACTGCGCAGTCCAGTGCTGCATGAGCAACCCATTGATCGGATCGTCTTCGATGTAGACGATCCTTCCCGAGAGATCTGCGATTCGCAAAGCGGTGGCGTGCATCCATCCTCCTCGACCACATGTCCCGCCCAAGGATTTGAGAGTAGCCACGAAGCGCGCAAGCAAGACCCATGTCCCGCCATCCGATGAGAAAAGCTAGGCAATCTTCAAACCTTTAGCGCCGCAAGTTGGTGAGCACCAAGTCTTACGACAAGCCGCGATCTTCAGATCACTTCCCAGCACGTCGACGGCAGCTACGATGCATGGCCTGCGCGTTATCCGCTGCGCAGGTCTGCAGACGTAGCCCGAAGAAGAAAGACCCGGCAGCTTGCGTTGCCGGGTCTCAAGAGTCGACCGATGGTGGTCTGCCAACGGTCTCCCTGCTCATGAGAGGAGAACAGAGGGGCCAGCGAGAGCTAGGACTCAGCGCTGACAAGTGCGATTCTGAGAATCGCCAACTTTTTGAGGAAGAGGCTGGCGCCGCAGGCGTGCGTCCGCGAAGTCACCACGCGTGTCCGCGCGGCGCCGACATCTCGAAGCCGGTTCCCTTACATCCCCGCCAATGCGGCGGTGTCCTACAGAGGGACGAGCTGTCAGGCCAATGCGATTTATGGCGCCACGAAGTAACTTCGCCCAAAGCTTGGAGCCGTCATGGTCACTTCTGCCCGTTCGATCGCATCGCTGACGTTGAGCTTCGGTCTGGTCAACGTCCCGGTCCGGCTGTTCTCTGCTACCGAGTCAGGCTCGGAAATCCGCTTCAACCTGCTCGACAAGGACGGGTCGCGGCTCAAGCAGCAGTACGTCAACGAACGCACCAAGAAGGTCGTCGATCGCAAAGACATGATGAAGGGCTACGAGGTGGAGAAGGACCACTTCGTGTTGTTCACCGCCGATGAGTTGAAGGCCCTCGAGGAGGGCAGCAGTCACGTCATCGAGATTGTGAGCTTCGTCCCGCTGACGTCCATCGACCCGTTGTTCTACGACAAGAGCTACCTGCTCGCACCGGACAAGCGGGGTGCGAAGCCATATGCGCTGCTGGCCGAAGCGATGCGGCGCTCCGACCGCTGCGCGCTGGCGAAATGGGCATTCAAGGCCAAGCAGTACATCGTCCAGGTGCGGGCAAATGAGGACGGGCTCATCCTGCAGCAGCTGCGCTACGCCGAGGAAGTGCGGTCGCTCGCGGACCTCAACATTGAGAAGGCCCCTGTATCCAACTCTGAGCTGCAGCTCGCGCTCAAGCTCGTGGACACGATCGCCGAGGACGACTTCAACCCGGAGGAGTTCCAAGACGAGGAGAAAGCGCGCGTGCTCGCTGCGATCGACGAGAAGGTCGCCGGCAAGCAGATCGTAGCGTCTAGCCACTCCGAGGACGAGGTCGTCGCCGGTGGCCAAGTGATCGATCTGATGGAAGCGTTGAGGTCGAGTCTCGCTAAGAAGCCTGCCGTGAAGGCAGCGAAGCCCTCGGCCAGCGTGACCAAGCTCAAGCCGGCAAGCGCAGCCACGCCGACTCGCAAGCCTGCCAAGCGCGCGGTCGTCGAGCCTGAACCCGCCGCTGCGCCAGCTCCCAGAAGTCGGGCTCGCAAGTGACCATGGCACCGGAGGAGGCCTTTTACAGCTCGCGCCAGGTAGAGAAGCTGGTCGGGCTTACGAAGGCGTTCGTCCAAAGCCTGGCTGATGCAGGCATCGTCGTTCCTCAAGACGGTGGAAGATTCACCCTGCAAGACCTCGTGGTGCTCCGAGCGGCGAAAGGCCTTCGAGATGCTCGTGTGCCGCATCGCAAGATCATCCAGGCTCTGAAGAACGTAAGAGCGGGCCTGCCGGGGCCTGCGCACTTGGCCAGCGTTCGCGTGCGGGCAAATGGAAAAAGCGTAGAAGCCGCTGATGAAGCCGGCAAACGCGATGCGGTATCCGGCCAATTGTTGTTGCCGCTAGATGGCAGCGAGATCCGCGACGAGCAGGCACCGGCTTCGACCCCTCCCGCTGCGCGCGATGCGCGGTACTGGTTCCAGCAAGCCGTGCGGCTGGAGGCCACTGACACCACCGCGGCGGAACGCGCCTACCGGCGAGCGATTGCCCTGGATCCGTGCCACGGCGTCGCCTACGTGAACCTGGGCGCCATGCTGTGCGAGGCCAAGCGCTGCCTGGAAGCGGTGGCGTTGTATGACGATGCGATCTCCCATTGTGGCGACACGCCGCTGGTGCACTTCAACCGCGGTGCGGCGTTGGAAGATTCTGGACGTCCGGCCCTCGCCGTCGATGCCTATCGACGCGCGCTGGAGCTTGACTCGC